>CAJWII010000191.1 GCA_913041065.1 uncultured Flavobacteriales bacterium | reverse complement strand
AGCGGAAGATGCCGTAGCGTTTTGGGGCGGGTTTGCCGAAACTGCGGTGTGGCGCGGCACCGGGGTGAACGCCCCGACCACCTTGTCAAGGAAGAAGATGCGGTCGGTGTACGACGCGTTTTGGGCTGAATTCAATTACGAATTGATGGAACCTCCCCATTTCTTGCCAGGCGTCAGCCCCGAGACCCAGCAGCCCAATGGATCGGTGAACGGCATGTTCCTGTGGGAAGTGTCCAAGACGGCCGAGGACGGCTCACGCAAGGCCGTGCAGCTTTGGATCTACGAATCCTTCGACTTCAACGACGACGGGGAAATTGTGTTCACCCAGGTGTTCAGCGACCTGGCCTCGGCCTACCGCATCCTCCGTGAGCCATCGACCACCGGCGACGAATGAGGCTGCCGGACCCCAGCTTGGAGCTTCAGCCGGGCAACAAGGTGGTTGTCTTTGTGCACCACCTCGTCCCTGGCCTGGATGCCGAAGTACTCGACAAGTACCGGTGCATGGACGAGGCCACCCTCGAGGTCGCCCGCGCCATTCCCGGCCACCTGGGCCACGAGTTCGCCTCGAACGACGAAGGCACGGTCTTCATGAGTTATTGGGAAAACGACGAGGCCGTGGCCCAATGGGCCCAACACCCCTTGCACCAAGAGGCCAAGCGACTCGGACACGCCATGTGGTGCGAGGCCTACCGGACCATGGTGTGCACGGTGGACCGGCATCACCTCCACGCTTGAGCATTTGCCCATCACTTCAGTCTACATTCCATAGCGTTTGTTGAAAACTTCATCAGTAGCCAATGTTCGACAGCGAACAGCGGTTCATTTTTGTAGCACTCATTAAAACCTTTTACAATGAAGCATGCAGTTCTTGTTCTTGCAGCAACCCTGGTGGCTTGTTGCTCGTCATTCGCCCAAGAGGAATCCTCAGACTTCGCTGAATACGGCGTCGGTTTGGGAATCAGCCCATTTGGGCCCTCCCTCAACCTCACCCACAACCTCTCTGAGAAGACAAGTCTCTTCGTTGGCATCGGCGCCTTTTCTGGAGACAATCCGGTAAGTCCTGAAATCAGCGGAGTCACCTTTGATGCCACAGGCGAGACCAATTGGGTTGGATTCTTCATCAACCACCGTCCATTCGATGATGCCGATTGGTTTCGAATCAATACAGGCATCGGCATTGGTGGCATCGAAGGCACACTGACCGACCAGGCAGATGCCAATCATACGTACAACGTCAGATATCAAAACAACCCCGTCGGATACCTCGGTGTCGGCTTTGGCGCAAAGCCTGTCAAGGGCATCCAAGTGGGCTTTGACATTGGTCTTTTGCATACTGGCGGACCAAACATCACAGGCACTGGAGATCTCGCAGGTGACATTGGTGACACGTTTGGCTTCGGTCGCGTGCTGCCTAACTTCCAACTCAGCGTGAGCTACGGGTTCTAAGCCAGCCAAACACCTTGAAGGAAAGCGCGCTTCACAGCGCGCTTTTTTGTTATAGCGGACAAACAAAAAACCCCGCACTGACGTGCGGGGTTTTTCGTTGTGGGCAATACTGGACTCGAACCAGTGACCTCTCGCGTGTGAGGCGAGCGCTCTGAACCAGCTGAGCTAAATGCCCTGCAAAGCATGTCCGTCAAAACGGACGGCGAAGATACGCAAGGGCTTGCGTTTTGCAAGCCGATTTGCACCTCGAAATGTGCGCCCTGCAGGGCTTGAACCTGCGACCAAGAGATTATGAGTCTCCTGCTCTGACCAACTGAGCTAAGGGCGCGTGCAACGCGAAGGTACGCTCGACCCTCCAGAATCAACCCTCGGACGTGCTGTTGGCCCCTTCTTCGAGCCACTCGAATTCCAATTGCCGCTTCGCCAAGTCGGCCGCCACCACCCGAACGATGATCTTGTCGCCGAGGCCAATTTTGGTCCCCGACCGCAGGCCCTCAAACATCATGTGGTCCTCGTCGAACGCCCATTGGTCCCACGGGAAGGCTTGCTTCGGCACAAAGCCTTCGCACTTGTTGCCGTCAAGCTCCACAAACAGGCCCTTGCCGATGGTGCCGTTGACCAGCCCTGTGAAGGTCTCGCCGATGCGAGAACTGAGGAATTCCACCTGCTTGTACTTGATGCTGGCGCGCTCCGCCTCTGCGGCCCGTTTTTCCATGGTGGAGCTGTGGTGGCACCGCCCGTCCAAGGGCCCCGCGTCGGCGCTGGCTTGGCCGTCGAGGTAGCGCTGGAGCAACCTGTGCACCATCACGTCGGGGTACCGTCGGATGGGGCTGGTGAAATGCGTGTAGTACGGGAACGCCAAGCCCTAGTGGCC
>CAJWII010000190.1 GCA_913041065.1 uncultured Flavobacteriales bacterium | reverse complement strand
ACAGCCTTTCTGAAGAAAGCTACCGGAAGGAAGTCTTCGGGGCGGTGACGATCATTCGGTGATTCAGAGATTAGGCAACAAGAAAAAGGCACCCATCTGGGTGCCTTTTTTCATGGCCACGTGTGAAGCTCAGTTGGACGAATGCCCGAGCAATTCATCCATGGTGCCTGTGGCCACACTGTGGTAGTTCGGGCGGGCTTTTGTGTAGATTGCGTCGGCCATGGTCTTTTGGCCTGTTTCCACCATCGCCTTGTACAACGGCGTCAGGAACTTGCGGCGTCCTACGTTGACCAAGAACCTTTCCAGGCGCTCATACGCCGGCGTGTGGTGGCTGCGCACAGCTTGCTCCAACCAAGCGAATAGCACTTCGTTGTTGCCTGTGGCGTTCACAGTCCAGGCGTCGTCCAATTCGACAAGTCGGTCGGCTGAAATGTCGTCTGGGAGGTTGGACAGGAAACGGTACTTTTCTTGGTACAGCCATTGGTCCCAGGGCAGTTCTGAGGCTGTTTTGTCGCCGTTCACCCATGCGTCGAGGGTTGCATCCACCAAGTCCAATCGCGCGCTCTGGACTTGAGGACAATTGTCAGGCAAACCTTGTCCATCCACCCAGGCCGGCACATTCACGGAGGTGCGCAACGCTTCTGTGGTGAGCAAGTTGGCATCGAGGTAAGTCAAGAAGCCGTCGGTGTCCATCACTTGGAAGGCGTGCGACATGAAATACGTCTTCAAGAAGTCGTCAAAGGCAGGACGCCCCACGGTTTCTTCCAAGAGACGCAGGAAGAAATACCCTTTGTCGTAGGCGATGGCGGTCATGCCGTCGTCGGGATTTCGGTTCTTCAGGTGCAAACGCAAGTGGGTGTCGTTGGGGTTGACGTCCATGATGGCGTCCACCTCGTCCACCAATCCTTGGTAGCTCAGTGTGCCCAACATCTCGCTAATGTCGCGGCCGTAGACCGCCTCCATGATGCGCTGCTCGAAGTACACGGTGAACCCTTCGTTGAGCCAAAAATCATCCCAAGTGGCGTTGGTGACCAAGTTGCCACTCCAACTGTGGGCCAATTCGTGGGCCACCAAAGACACCAAGCTTCGGTCGCCCGCAATGATGGTGGGCGTGGCGAAAGTGAGCCTTGGATTTTCCATGCCACCGAACGGGAAGGCTGAAGGCAAAACCAAAAGGTCATAGCGTTCCCACGCGTATTTGCCGTAAAGGTTCTCTGCGGCCACCAGCATGTCCTCCATTTCGGAGAATTCAAACTCCGCGGCGTCGATCAAATCAGGCGTCGCGTACACCCCGGTGTGATCACCCACCTCGCGGAACTCCACGTCTCCAACCGCCAAGGCCAGAAGGTAGGATGGGATGGGTTGGTCCATGCGGAACGTGTAGACCCCGTCGTCCGTTTTGGACGTGGGGTTGATGGCACTCATCAACGCCATCAACTCCCTGGGAACCCGAACGGTCGCGTCGTATGTGAACCGGATGCCGGGGCTGTCTTGGCAAGGCACCCACGTCCGCGCCAAAATGGC
Source organism: uncultured Flavobacteriales bacterium (assembly GCA_913041065.1). Lineage (GTDB taxonomy): Bacteria > Bacteroidota > Bacteroidia > Flavobacteriales_D > Sanyastnellaceae > UBA11663. Next base: position 960 of record CAJWII010000190.1, on the reverse strand, counting down.
TTGGCTTTGTGTGAACAGGAAGGGACGTTCGCCCTCGACCCACAAAAAAGCATCGGCCTGATCCGTGGTGCTGTAGGTCACAGCCACCTGATTCGATGTTGATGAGACGGGAATGCTCAGGGGTTGCCCGATGAAAGGCCGTTCTGGGCCCAACTCAAACTCGACGGCTTGTCCATCCACCTCAACAGCTTGGATGTCCAGTCCACGACAGTCCAGCAAGACACGGTGCGCGTCGTCGGCCACGTCGAGTTGGTAAGTGGCCGTGGCGTGAATTTGACGTGAAGCAAAGTCCACTTCAGCGTCCCACGACAAATGTGTCGTCACCGCTTCGGAAGGCTTGGCATAACTGTGATGGTCCGTGGCTCGTTTCATGTCTGCGATTTGGGCCGCTTTGGCGGAAGGGGTTTCAGCAGGCTGCGTGTCACCGCAACCGACCGTGGCCAATGTCGCGCCAGCGAGGGCCACAAGAAGGGAATGTTTCATGACGGTCGAATGAGCGACCAAGGTAGGCCATCACGAAGCAGTCGTGTGCGAGGTCAACAGCCGTCCCACAAACACCACGACCAACGTGCCGAGTGCACACTTCACCAAAATGGCAGGGAACAGTTTGATCATGGTCTCCCACCAGGACGCGTCGACAGGAATTAGAGCCCGTTGCCACATCAACCCCAGCACCACGATGGTCACCTGACCCAGCAACAAGAGGCAAGCGCCCTTGGCATATTTCATGGCAGAATGGCTTTCCGCGAGCCAGCCGACCACCACCGCTGCGATGGGGAAGGCCAAGAGAAATCCACCTGTGCTCCCTGTGAAGTGCTGCCAGCCGTATGCGCCATCGGCAAACACGGGCAACCCCGCGCCCCCAGCCAACAAGTACAACACCACGGAGGCTGTGCCTGTTTGCCACCCCCACAATAGCGGCCACAACACCACGAGCAGGCTCTGCGGGGTGATGGGCAA
>CAJWII010000189.1 GCA_913041065.1 uncultured Flavobacteriales bacterium | reverse complement strand
GGCCCGCCGCAAACATGGCCAACCCCCACCCAAGCGTGCCGCCGTCGACGCCGCTTGAGACCATCACCACCAACCCCACAAGCGCGCCGGAAATGGGCCCGAGGTAGGGGATCAAGTTGAACAACCCCGCCAACAGGCCAAGCAAGAGGCCGTGCGGCACCCCGATGGCGGTCAGGCCCAGTCCAACCACTGTGGTGACGATGCTCACTTGGATGACCAATCCGCCGAAGTAGCGCGTCAACAATTCGCCAGATCGGGACATGATGCGCTCGGCGGACGCTTGTCGCGAAGGGGGGGTGAGCCCCAGGACCAACCGGTGGAAGAGGTCGGGCTCTCGCATCAGAAAGAACGCCATAAACAAGACGGAAAATCCGGCAACAAACACGTTTCCAAGCGACGACAGCAGCCCTGTCAAAAGACCGCTCAACGCGTCTACAGGAACCATGTGGGTCAGCTGGTCCGCGAGATAAGCGCTGTTGGCCAAACCCTGGCCGCTCAAATCCACCCACGTCGTGTAGCGGTCGACCATTTTCAGCAGGTCGTTCCAAGCGGAGATGAGCTGCTCGGAATCGACTTGGGCCAGCGCCGCCGCCTGTTGGGTCAGCAAGGGTGTGAAGAGCAAGACGATGCCTGTCAAAAGGGCCACCATCAAGGCGAGGGTGGTGGCGGCACCCAATCCGTGGCCGAGGGTTTTTGGCCCCACGCGGCGGGTGGCGATCCATCGCACAACAGGTCGGCCTGCGAAACTCAGCGCAATGGCGCCCAAGAGGTAGGAGGCGAGTTGTCCGAACCTCCAAAGGAACAGGCCGAGCAAGGCCGCCAACACCCACCATGCTGCGTTGGACCGGGTCATGGGCACAGCGACGATTTGGGGGTGAACAGACCACGCAACCGGCCGACGCCAGCAAAGGCCGCGTCCCACTGGTCGATTTGAAGCTCAATCTCAGCCATGCCGCACGTGGGCAGCCACACCGGTTGTTCCGTCAACCGCTCTACGAGCTCGCTCAGCCCAGGGTTGTGCCCGACGATCCAGACTTGCTCGTGACTGTCGTCGAGCGCATTGATCCATCCAAGCCAAGCTCGATCACTCGCCAAATACCCCTCTTCCAGCACCGTGATGGCTGTCTCTTTTGCCCGCCAAGCTTCCCGGAGGATGGCGGTGGTTTGCGTGGTGCGAACCGCCGCACTCGTCAGGACAGGGCTTCCCAGCGCATGGGCATCTTGGGTCCATTGCCCGAGCGATTTTGCGTCGCCCTGACCGCGTGGCGTCAAGGCACGGTGAAAGTCCCCGTCGGGGTGTTTGGCTTCTGCCTTGCCATGTCGAACGGCGAACAATCGCTTCATGTCACGAATGTCGTGAATATCTTGCGTCCATGATGGAAGGGTTGATTGCGTGGATGGAGTCCATGGGGCCGGTCAAGGCCGCCTTGGTGGGAACCTTGTTCACATGGGCCATGACGGCGGCCGGCGCCGCGCTGGTGTTTCCGTTCAAAAGCATGAACCGCAAATGGTTTGACGGCATGTTGGGGTTCACCGGCGGGGTGATGGTGGCGGCGAGTTTTTGGTCGCTGTTGGCCCCAGCCATTGAGATGACTGGGGGAGAGGGCTTTGAAAAGGTGGGGCCTCCTGCGATTGGATTCGCGTGTGGCGCCCTGTTCATTTACATGCTGGACAAATTCACGCCGCACCTTCACATCAATTTCAACAAGGATGAGGCGGAAGGCCCCAAGACCGATTGGCATCGCACCACGTTGTTGGTGTTGGCCATTACCCTTCACAACATCCCAGAGGGTCTGGCAGTCGGTGTCCTGTTTGGCGGAGCTGCCTTGGGATTGGATGGCGCGACCACGGCAGGGGCAGTGGCCTTGGCCATCGGGATTGGCATCCAGAATTTTCCTGAAGGCTTGTCTGTCAGCATGCCGTTGCGACGCGACGGCGTGAGCCGGGGCAGGGCCTGGTGGTTTGGGCAATTGTCCGCGGCTGTGGAGCCTTTGGCCGCTGTGATTGGTGCGGTGGCGGTGATGGCCATGCGCCCGATTTTGCCTTACGCATTGGCGTTTGCAGCCGGAGCGATGATTTACGTGGTCATCGAAGAGGTCATCCCAGAGACCCAAAGGGACAAATACACCGACATCGCCACGCTGGGCTTCATCGGGGGCTTCATCGTCATGATGTCGCTGGACGTCGGGCTCGGCTGAGGTTGGCGCCTCCAAATCGACCGCTGCTCATCAAGAGCAGCACGTGGTTCTGGCTTGGCACTTGGGCCAGCCTTGCTTCGAGTGATTGCACAGACGTCACCACCTCCAAGTCATCCCTTCGAAAGCAATCCTTGACAAACCCCGTGTCAAGCTCAGGCAGTCGTTTGTGCACCACCACGTCAGGATCGTAAAACACCACGGCGTAGTCTGCCGCGTCCATGGCCGCATTGTATTGAGGCAGAAAGGTTCGGTTCAAACTGCTGAAGGTGTGAAGCTCAAATACGGCTGTGACTTCGCGGTCCGGGAATTGCCCCACCACCGAGGCCTGGGTGGCTCGAAGCTTGGAAGGCGCATGGGCAAAATCTCGGAACGCCGTGAAGGCGCGG
>CAJWII010000188.1 GCA_913041065.1 uncultured Flavobacteriales bacterium | reverse complement strand
ACGGCATACCCCTGGGACAGCGCCCCATCCTTCACCTTCATTAAGCACGCGTCGGTGGTCTCCACCGCCTTCACCACCGCGTCGAACACCCCCGTGTGCCCTACCATGTCCGGGTTGGCGAAGTTCAAGCACAGGAAATCGGGCTTCCAGCTCGTCAAGGCCTCCACGGCCTTGTCGGTCAACTCCGGGGCCGACATTTCTGGCTGCAAGTCGTATGTGGCCACTTTGGGGCTGGCCGCCATGGCGCGCTGCTCCCCTTCAAAAGGCTCCTCCCGCCCTCCGCTCAAAAAGAACGTGACGTGCGGGTACTTCTCGGTCTCGGCCATCCGCAACTGGGTCTTGCCTGCGCGGCTGACGACCTCGCCGACCGTGTTGACCAAATTGGGCTTGTCGTACAAGACGTGCACACCTTTGAAATTGTCGTCGTAGTTGGTCATGGTGACGTAGTGCAAGTCGAGCGGCGCCATGCCATGCTCTTCGAAAGCTCTCTGCGTCAAGGCCTGGGTGATTTCGCGGCACCGGTCCGTGCGGAAGTTGAAGCACAACACCACATCTCCTGGACGCACCACCCCGTCGACGCCTTTGATTTGGAAGGGCTCGACGAACTCGTCGGTCACCCCCTGGTCGTAATGCGCCTGGACGCCGGCGACGGCGCTGGGGTGCTTGGCGTCGACGGCACCGGTCAGCGCCGCGTAGCTCCTGGCAATGCGTTCCCATCTCTTGTCACGGTCCATGGCGAAATAGCGGCCATGCACCGACGCAATGCGCACGTTCGAGCCTGCGAGGTGGGCCTCCAGGTCCCTGAGGTACGTGGTGCCCATGTTGGGGGCCGTGTCTCGTCCGTCCGTGAAGGCGTGAATCACGCAATCGTCCACCCCGGCACGGGTCACCTCGTCGACCAACGCGTGCAAATGTTCCTGTTGGCTGTGCACCCCGCCTCGAGACACCAAGCCCATCAAATGAAGCCGCACACCTGGTTTTTTGGACGCCGCCAGCGCATCGAGCAACACCTGCTCCTGGCGCAGCTCGCCTGACGCCACTGCACGGTCGATGCGCAAAAGGTCCTGGTAAACCACACGGCCGGCGCCGATGTTCATGTGCCCGACTTCGCTGTTGCCCATTTGGCCTTGAGGAAGTCCCACATGCTCCCCGTCTGTCCGCAAAGAGGCATGAGGCGCACGTGCGTTCATGTCGTCCACGCATGGCGTCTTGGCCACGTGGATGGCGTTGTGCTCATCGGGGTTGCCGTGCCCCCAGCCGTCCAAAATGATCAGTGCGGTTTTCATGCCGCAAATGTAGCGGACGACTCAACGCCGCTGCGGCCAAACCGCACGCACAGAAAAGCCGCCTTTGGCCTTCTGTTCCATTTCAAGTTGGGCCCCATGTGCCCGCACCGTTTCCGCCACGAGGTACAAGCCCAACCCCGTGCCCTCCACCTCATCTGTGAGTCGAGAGAACGGTTTCAGGGCCTGTTCCCGGTCCGCCGGGGCGATGCCCTCCCCTTCGTCCACCACTTCCACGGAAGCCAGATAACCGTCGCATTGCCACTCCACATGCACCTGGCCAGTGGAATGCTTCAAAGCATTCTCAATCAAATTCGCCACAGCCAACCCCCAAAGCTCACGGTCCCCTTCCACTTGAAGGTCCTCCTTGGGCGCTTCTGGACAGGTCAACCGATCCTGGGTATGGGCCCCGAGTCGGTCCACCACGGACCGCATGGCCTCGTCCCATGAAAAAGGGGCGGCCTTCACTTCCGACAACCCTTGCAACCGTGTGGCGACCAACATGTCGTTCACCCTGCGCTCCAAGTCCTTCACGCCACTCTGGATGTTGCCTAGCACAGAGGCCTCGTCCTCCGCGGACAACTTGACCCGGCGCAACGTGTCCACACCCAACTGCACCGCAGCTAGGGGCGTCTTCAATTCGTGGGTAACCCCCATGAACATGTGGCGCTCCCGCTCCAGCCGTGCACGTTCCTTCTTGATTCCCCGCTCCAAGCGCACGAAACCAAAAACAAGGAAAAAGGCGAAGACACTGCCCTCGCCAAGGACCATGTGCCACGCCTTTTCACCGCCCGTTTGGGTCAGCAAATACGCCCACCATGAGAATTGCAGAAGCACGTACGCCCCCACCGCCCTCAAAAGCCAGAGGCCGGAAATCAGTCTGATTACTTTTTTCCGCCGCGGCGGAAATTCGGGTCGAGCCATGGGGAATAAGGAGGGGTCATGGGCACGGCGCAAGACACCACGTAGTGCACTTCATCTCCCTGTCGGCCTTTGGTGGTGAACACCGAATTCACTTCCCATCCGTGGGAGGCCAAGACGTTCAGTGCTTGTCCTGCACTTTCGAAACGAAAGTTGGTGGCTTCGTCCAAGTATTTGAGGAAGCCTTGATCTTCCGTGATTTGATATACAATGTCGTCGACGTTGAACTTGACAACCTCATTGTTGGCGATCACACTCGAAGTGATCTCGCCCACCAACTTCACCTCATGCACACGGGTGCGAGTCACCCCACCTCGGGGGTCTTGTCCTTTGGCGGACATCTGAGACATGTTCTTTTGGGCCGAGCCCGCCAAGGCCAGGCCGCAAAGTGCCATGGTCATCAACATCTTTTTCATGGGATCCGGTTCTTGAATGGAATCCCAAGTTACGCCAAACGCAAGTGCTGACGAGCCATCTCAGGCGCCTTTAGCAAAAATCCGCGCCCCCGCCAA
>CAJWII010000187.1 GCA_913041065.1 uncultured Flavobacteriales bacterium | reverse complement strand
GGTGAGTTGGAGGATGTGGGCCCCGTCTTTGGGCCAGCCCTTCGAGGCGAGGTAACGCCACAGGCGTGCGCTGAGTGGGAATCCTGCCTGGCTCTTGGTGTTCAGAGGGACGTCTGAGACTTGGTTCCAGGCCTGGTCCCATTCTTGACGGCAGACACTCATGTGAAGACGGTGGCCATTTTCCGAAGCCAAACGCTCCGGTCGATGCTGGTAAGGGTTGCCCCAGGACGATGTGGTTGGCCAGGGTTGGTCAGGCAAAGGGGTGGGTTGGAGCACCCATACTGCGGCCACGGCTGCGGTTCCAGTCAGCGCGAGAACCCCTCCTCGGTACCACCGTTGCCAAGTGCCGGGAACGCGTTGCAATCCGATCCAAACCCACGACAAGGGAAGGAGCACCGCGCTGGTCAGTGAGCCCGTGGCCCCCACGAAGGCCGCCCACACCACGGAAAACAAGGCCAGTTGCCACATCGGCCTGGACGTGGCGGCCCACCCCAGTCCGAGCGCGGCGAACAAAGACAGCCGAACGTGCGACACCCAAGGCGACCAGTCTCGGCCTTCCAGCACCTCGCCTTGACTCAAATGCCATCCGCCCCAACCAAGGCAAACCAACATCGCCACCCCGGCGCTCCCGAACACCCAACCGTGCACCTTCGAGCGGTCTTGTTCATCCATGCTCAAGGCGGGCCAGGCCAACATCAACACCAGGATCGGCCATTGAAGCCCCAGCACGCGCCAGCCCCACGTCACGTCGCTTGTCCACACCATGGACAAGGTGCTCCACGCCAGCAAGGCTGCCAGCCACAGCATGGGCATCCATTGCGAAGAGGTCGTCAGTCCGCCCCTTGCCTTTGGGGACGTGACCAGCGCCCAAAAAGCCAGCACCCCCAGCCAAGCCGTGCCGATGGACATGGCGGCGTGGGAAAAAGGCAGCCCCCAGACCAGCGCCGCCCAACCTGCAAGGGACAGGGTGTTGAGGCGCGCAGGGTTCATTTGGAATTGGGTCCGGCCAACACGTCCAAGTACTCACCAGATTCGAGCAAGGCCACGGCTTTCAGGGCCACCTCGTCTTGCTGGAGGCCATGTTTGAACTGGCCGTTGGTGTTGTAGAGGTGCACAACAAGCTCCTGTTCCAAGGCCCGTCGAATGGCAGCTTCGTGGCGGGCGAGGTCGGCAGACACATCTGCGGACAGTCCCGCACGCAGGGCGTCAAACGCTTGGGCGTTGGCGCTGTCCAGCCACTCGGCTTCAGCTGTGGCTTCGAGCTTTTGGAAGGCTTGAAGGCTCTCGGAGGCGTAGGGAACCTCATCCATCTGGGCCACGTGCGTCACAAATTGGTCCCAAAGCCGGTCGGTGAGTTTGAAGTCGGCGGCGTTTTCTGGTTTGGCCAACGCGTCGCGTTGGGCGACGGCGAAGTCGAACAGGACGCCTTGTTCTTGGAGCCCGGCCAGCACGTATTTGACATCAGGATTGGGGACTTCCACGTCGGGAATCACCCCTCGGCCCTCCAAAACCTTGCGGCCGTTGGTCGTGTAAAAGGTGGCGAGCGTCGAGTCGGCCATGGCGTGGACTTCGCCCTCCTCGTCGCGGTGGCTGTAATCCAGGCGTTGGACGCAACGACCGCTTGGCGTGTAATACTTGGCGACCGTGACTTTCATGCGGGTTCCGTAAGCCAGCTTCTTGGTTTGCTGCACCAAACCCTTCCCAAACGATTCTTCCCCGACCACAATCCCGCGGTCCAGGTCTTGCAAGGTGCCAGCCACGATTTCAGAGGCGGAGGCGGATTTGCCGTCCACCAGGATGGCGACCGGCAGGTTGGGGCGCAGGGCGCTCCCACGGGTTTGGTACGACTTGTTCCAATCTGGCCGCTTGCCCTTGGTGCTGACGACTTCTTGCCCTTTGCCCACGAACAAGTTGACCATGGCGATGGCTTCCCGAAGCAAGCCTCCGCCATTGCCACGCAAGTCCACCACCACTTGCTCAGCCCCCAGTGAATCGGTGAGGTTGAGCAGGGCTTTGCGGACATTCATGCTCGCGGTTTTGGTGAACGAGTTCAAGGCCAAATACCCCGTCTTGTCCGTCAGCATGCCTTGGTACGGCACGTCCGGCACCTTCACCTTGCGCCGCTCCAACGTGAAGGACATGGCGTCGGCGAACCCGGGCCGGGCAACCACGACGGTCACTTCGGTGCCGGTGGCGCCTTGCAGGAGGTCTCCGATTTGGTCGGTGTCCAGCCCGGACAAGGATCGGCCGTCCACTTCCATCAGGACGTCGCCCAAGCGCAAGCCGGCTTCTGCCGCGGGCTCACCCTCCAGCAGGTTGACGATGGTGGTGCGGTCGTTTCGCGTTTCGATGCTCGCGCCCACGCCTCCGTATTCGCCCGTTTGCATGAACCGGACGTCTTCCATTTTGGATTCAGGGAAGTACCTGGTGTAAGGGTCGAGTTGGGCGAGCATGGCCTTGATGCCGGTCTCCATCAATTCCCCGGGTGCCAATTCATCGACGTAAAAGAGGTTGAGCTCTCGGAAAGCCGACTGCATGATTTCCAACTGCTTCGACATCTCGAAGTAGTCGTCTTTGGCCGTGGTGGTGGCCATCCACAAGACCATTCCTGCTGGAAAGGCCAACCAAAAAAGCGTGCGACGCATGGTGCGGGGTTGGGCGGGTGGGACGTGTCTTCAGGCCGTTCCCTCCGCCGCGCCTGTGTGTTGGGCCAACTTGCTTGCGGCGTGGCGCACCCAGCGGCGGCAGTCGTC
>CAJWII010000186.1 GCA_913041065.1 uncultured Flavobacteriales bacterium | reverse complement strand
CGTAGTCTGAAATTGCCGCGTCGTGCCCCTGTCCGCCAGGCGCCGCGTGCAAGTCCAGAATCACGTACATCTGACGCTCTTTGCACCACTTGACCAAGCTGTCCGTCAATTCAAAACCGAGGTCAAGCCAGGTGTTTTGGTATGCCACCGGTTCTTCTTCAATGGGCAAAGTGAAGAGGTTGTAGTGCATGGGCAGTCGAACCGAATTGAACCCCCACGCTTTCATCGAGTCGATGTCCGCTTCGCGGCAATGGTTGTGCAACCACGCGTCGTAAAACTCCGCCGTGGCCTCCTCCCCAATCAGTTGGGTGATGGTTTCCTTGATTTCGTGTTGGGGGCTGGCGAACGACGCCGTCTGCAGCATGTAACCCTCCTGCACCATCCAGCCGCCCAAGCCCACGCCACGCAGCAAGACGTTTTCACCGTTGCCGTTGACGATGGACGAGCCGCTCGTGGTCAGAAAAGCAGGGTCCTGGGCCCAAGAATTCCCTGACAACAGGGTCAAAAACAGAGCGCTCCACAGGGTGTGATTTGCAAAATTGGTCATGGCAATCGTTCGATGTGAGGGCAAAATAAGGCATGACATCACATCATCTGCGCTGTCCAGGGTCGAGTGTATATTTGCGCTCCTTGTAACACCTTCTTGTCATGCCCCACGCCTCCAACTTCTTGTGGATATTCATCCTGCTTTGTTTGGTCTCTTGCCGAGACAATGGGCCTGTGGTGGTGCCTGAGGTGAGCTTCCCCGTGGACATCGCCGGCGATGAGAACGAGGACAACAACGTCTTTCGTTTTCCCCTTGTGCTGGACGTCTCCACCACGCGAGACGTGACTGTGCACTACGAAACAAGGTCCATGACCGCCATCGAAGGGGAGGACTTCATAGCAGCAGCAGGGTCCATTGTCTTTCCGGCCGGCACAGCCTCGGCGTCGATCGACGTGGAAATCGTGGTGGACGACCTCAAGGAGGAAGACGAACAATTCCGCGTGGTGCTCACAGGGTCGGAAGGGTGTGTGTTCGCCGAGGGATTCCAGGAGGCCTTTGGCACCATTCGCAACGACGACAGCGTTTTGGCCACGCCTCAAGGGGGGTACGAAGCAGCCACCAGTTACCCTGGAAAGACGCTGGTTTGGTCCGACGAATTCGACGGCTCGAGCATCGACTTGACAAACTGGACCTACGACTTGGGCGGCCACGGCTGGGGCAACCAAGAATTGCAGGTGTACACCAACCAGTCCGAAAACGCCTACGTGGCCAACGGAAACCTCATGATTGTGGCCGAGGACAAAGGCAGCCACTACACTTCCGCACGCATGAAATCCATCGGGTTGCAGGAGTTCCAATACGGTCGGATTGACGTCCGGGCGGTGCTCCCCCAAGGCCAAGGAATCTGGCCCGCCATCTGGATGCTCGGTGCCAACTTCCCGACCGCGGGTTGGCCGGCATGCGGGGAGATTGACATCATGGAATTGATTGGGTCCTCGCCCAACGTGGTGCATGGCACCGTTCACTTCGGGAACGACTACACGCAGCACAACTACACGGGGGGCGGCACGTCCATCGGGTTCTCGGAGACCTTTTCGGACGAATTCCACGTGTTCTCCATCGAGTGGGATGAATCTGGCATCACCTGGTTGTTGGACGACCAGGAATTCTACAGCGTGTCCAACACGGTCAGCGGAGCGCAGAACTATCCCTTCAACAACCCCTTCTTCTTCATCTTGAATGTGGCGGTGGGCGGCGTGTGGCCTGGCTATCCGGACGCCACCACCACGTTCCCGCAGTTCATGGCGGTGGACTATGTAAGGGTTTACCAGTGAGCTTGGCACGAGCAATCCGCATGATCGCTTCGGGTGTGGTGCTGCTTGCCTTGGGGAAGCGCATGCCCAAGACGGGGACCTCCGGTACGCCTTCGCAAAGTCCTACTGCGGACTGAGTTTGATTGGCGCCCCCCCATGGCGGAGGGGCTGCTCCTGGAGGAAGATGTTGTTGAGCCTCATTCCACCGATGTATTTAGCGGTGATGAACCCCAAGGTGGACGACATCGCCGTTCAACACGCGGCATGACGACACACATTTGATCAATCATCAAAAAAGGCCACCCCTTCGGATGGCCTTTTTCATTCCAGTGGACGTCCGGCTCACTCGCAGGAGTTGCCGTACTGAGGCAAGAACACCAAGAGGTCATTCACATTGATGTGTCCGCTGCCGTCGATGTCCGCTGGGCAATCGCTGATGTTGGCGAACTCACACGAGCCGTTGTCTATGGTCGCCTCGTCGTCGTAGTTCAGGGCCATGCTGTACATGCACCCTTCTTCTGCGTCGCACATGCCATTGGCGTCGAGATCGGATTCACAATCACCACCGCACACTCCGACCGCATCAAGCTGGTTGCCGTCGCAGTCGCAGTATCCCTCTGGCACCATCATACATCCGCACTCAAACATCGCACCCGGTCCGTTGCAAATGCCGCAGGCATCGTATGAACCGACGCAGGCATCTACATCGTCACAGACTCCATCTAAATCGAGGTCAGCTGAACAAGCTCCTCCGCATACCCCTAACGCGTCAAGCTGATTGCCTCCGCAGTCGCAATCTCCAGATGGAATGTTGTCACAGCCACAATCAAAAATCAGGCCTGGGCCATTGCAAATGTCACAGGCATCGTAAGAGCCAACGCAATCATCAACATCGTCACAGACTCCATCTGAATCGAGGTCAGCTGAACAAGCTCCTCCGCATACCCCTAACGCGTCAAGCTGATTGCCTCCGCAGTCGCAATCTCCAGATGGAATGTTGTCACAGCCACAATCAAAAATCAGGCCTGGGCCATTGCAAA
>CAJWII010000185.1 GCA_913041065.1 uncultured Flavobacteriales bacterium | reverse complement strand
GTGGCGTTGTCCAAGGCCAAGATTAAGGCCGCTCAGGCCACATTTGGCGGCTGGGTGCACGTAGATCTGGCCGTGGACAAGAGCAAATACGGCATGCCGATCCCCGAGGATTTGCAGGACATGCTCGACGACGACCCTGAATTTTTGAAACGATTTGACGCCATGCTTCCAGGAAAACGCCGCGGAATGATTCACCACATTGCCAGTGCCAAGACCGACGCCACCGTCGCCAAGCGCATCCTCAAACTCATGCAAGAAATGGGGTTGGTTTTGGCGCTTGTGGGTTGGTGCCTCGCTGCCCAAGCTCAAACCCTGGGACACGAACGGACCGCCGAATACATCCCCTTGCTGCAAGACCGCGCTGTCGCCGTGGTGGCCAACCACACCAGCATGGTCGGCGGTCCTGAAGGCACCCACCTCGTCGACACCTTGCTCTCGCTTGGGGTGGAGGTGAAACACGTCTTTGCCCCTGAGCACGGGTTTCGGGGAGAGGCTGCCAACGGTGCACACATCGAGGACGGCACCGATGCCACCACAGGCCTTGACATTTTCAGCCTTCACGGGTCCAACCGCAAACCCCAGCCGTCCCAACTGGAGGGAGTCGACATGGTTGTCTTTGACATCCAAGACGTGGGGGCGCGATTCTACACGTATGTGAGCACCCTCATGCTTGTGATGGAAGCCTGTGCAGAAGCGGGAGTTGATATGGTGGTGTTGGACCGACCCAACCCGCATGGGCACCACATGGCTGGCCCCATGCTCGACCCAGATTTCAAGTCCTTTGTGGGCTGGATCCCCACGCCCATGGTCCATGGCTTGACCTTGGGGGAACTGGCCAACATGGCGGTGGCGGAGTCCTGGTTTCCAGCACCTGCCGACTGGCAACCAACGGGGGTGCCCTGCCAAGGCTGGGACCACGGCACGGACTACAAACTCCCCATCCCTCCCAGCCCCAACTTGCCCACCACCGCGTCCGTGGACCTCTACCCAAGTTTGTGCCTGTTTGAACCCACAGACGTCAGCGTAGGACGAGGCACGTCAACGCCCTTCGAGTTGCTCGGGCATCCCAACTGTCCTTGGGGCTCGTATCGGTTCAAGCCGGTGCCGACCCCCGGCGCCGCCCCTCAACCGAAGCACGAGAATACGCCCTGCTCAGGGCAGCGCTTGACCAGCCTGGCCCAATCGTGGCGCAGCCGGTCAGAGAACGGCCTGCCCGGCTTCACACTTGCGCCTCTTTGGACGTGGGCCGACATGTGGCGCACCATGCACCAACGATCGCTGGATGGATTCATTGTGTCGCCTTCGTTCTTCGACAAGTTGGCGGGCACGGACGAGGTGAGGTTGGCCTTGGAAAACCAAACCTCCTTGGCCTCTCTCGTGGAGGCATGGACGGAGAACCATGCGGCGTTCTTCAAGCGGGCAAAACCCCACCTGATCTACCCTTGGAATGCACCGAATCCTGGGCGTTAAGCAGGATTTCATGGTATACTTGCACATGCGATTGTCTTTCACCCACATGTCCCTCTGGGCCGCCACCATTTCTGTGCTCGCGCTGGGCTGCACGCGTTACGACCCCTACGAGGGGGAGACGTTCGATTGCGAATGCGGAAACCTCAATTGGGGAGGACGTGAACTGAACCTTCGGATGGCGGAAGTGGAAGCCTTGGATTCGGTCGAATTCCGTTACCACATCGTGGCCGACCTCCGGCAAGAAGAAGCCATCGCGGCTCGCGAGGAGCCCAGGGATGTTGTGCTGACGCTGACCACAGAATTGGGTGGGTCCAGTGCGTTCTTGTCTTTCCTGGCGAACGATGAGAACTTCACCATCCAACAGGTCAACTCTCCGAACTCCACGACCCCTTGGACCATGGACGGGGCCAGTGTGAATGTGATGGTGGGTGCGGATGCACACACCATGACCATCAACGACCTGAGCGCCCGTCAGGGCAACACCGTCTTGCCTGTGACGGGGACCCTCACCTTCGACCTCGTCGACTGAAGCCCCTCGGTGAAGGCATGGACCTCACGGGGCCGATGACCTCGCGTTCTGTGACCAAGTACACTTCTTCCCCGCGTTTGGGCTCCACATCGTGCATGCCGGTGAAGGCGCCAAATGCCGGCAGCGTCAATCTGTACCCCGCTTCGCACCCCGTCGACGACTGGGCATAACATGGCACCCGCTCGGACTGCCGCCCCACACCCCGCATCACGGCGGCGGGATGGACGTGTCCACACAAGTGAATCCGGGTGCCCTTGGGAATGTCGTCGTTGGGCTCGTGCGTGAGCACCACACCCTGCTTTTCCCACATGTCCACCACTTCCAGACCCATCGCCTCGTAGACGACGTCATGGGCCCGGTCATGGTTGCCACGAACCAAGACCCCTCTTTCCAACCCGGCCGCCTTCTCGTCTTGGAGCCAAGCTTTGAAGTCTTTCCAAGCTCGGTTGGACGAGGAGTGAAAAAGATCTCCGAGCAACACCAAGATCTTGGGACGGCATGCGTTCAAGGTTGAAGTCAACGCAGACAACGTTTGAAAATCGACCGTGGGTGGCACCGCAAGTCCTTGGGAACGAAAGTGCTCTGCCTTGGCCAAGTGCAAATCGGTCACCACGAGCATGGACTCCTCAGGCCACCACACCGCCTTGGCGGGGAGCAGCCACATGTCGACGCCAGGCACGTCCCATCGAATCACCCCAGGAGTTTTCACCTTGCAAATGTGGCGAATTCCAAGGCCTGGGCGGCGCCTGGAGTCCCTCGAGGTGTGTTAGGCTTTTCGTACTTTCGCTCTCCGAAAACCGACTTTACGATGAGCTTGTATTCAGCATATCTCCAGGAGATTGAAGACCGAAAGGGCGAAGGCCTCCACCCCAAACCCATTGACGACGCGTCGTTGC
>CAJWII010000184.1 GCA_913041065.1 uncultured Flavobacteriales bacterium | reverse complement strand
AGAGCGACCTTGAAATTGTGGTCGAGGGCCACACCGACACCGACAAAGTGAGCCGGACCACCACCCCTAAGAACAACTGGGAGTTGAGTGTGTTGCGCGCGACGGCTGTCGTCAACATCCTGCTGGACAACCCAGGCGTGGACCCGTCGATGCTCGCCGCTTCTGGCCGCAGTGAATTCCATCCCGTGAACCCTGAGGACAAGGCGAAAAACCGTCGAATCGAGGTCATCTTGGCCCCCAATCTGGACAGTTTGTTTGAGCTGATCTCAGATTGAGCGACCTCGTCGCCCACCTCTGGCCGAGAACGCAAAAAAGCCACCTATCGAGGTGGCTTTTTCGTAGTTGCCCCACCAGGACTCGAACCTGGAAAAACGGTACCAAAAACCGGTGTGTTACCATTACACCATGGGGCATCCCGCTTGGGAGCGGTAAATATATGCAAGCCTAGGTAACTTCGTCGGACATGCAAGTTCAGAATTTCATCGATGGGGCCTTCTCTGGCACGTCCCAAGTCTTGGACAATGTGGCGCCCGGAACTGGTGAAGTGTACGGCACCATTCCGCGGTCTGGCCCCCCCGAAGTGGACCGCGCGATGGCGGCGGCCAAGCGCGCGTTTCCCGGCTGGTCTTCCACACCTGTGGCGGAGCGGGCGGCGTGTTTGGACAAGTTGGCGGACGCCGTCCGGCGGCACGCGGCCATGCTGGCAGAGGTGGAGGCCAAAGACAATGGCAAGCCGGTTTCCCTTGCCAGCCAAGTCGACATTCCCAGGGCGGAGAAGAACCTGCGGTTTTACGCCTCGGGCATTCAGCATTACGCAAGCCAGAGCCACGCCATGGACGGAGAAGCCATCAACTACACCTTGCGCAAGCCGCTAGGGGTCGTGGTTTGCATCAGCCCTTGGAACTTGCCCTTGTACCTGTTCACGTGGAAGGTGGCCCCAGCCTTGGCGGCGGGCAACTGCGTGGTGGCCAAACCCTCTGAATTGACCCCGGTCACGGCCTACCTGCTCAGCACGTGGATTGAGGAAGCGGGCTTTCCTTCCGGCGTGTTCAACGTCCTTCACGGCTTGGGCCCGGAAGTCGGCGAGGCCATGGTGACCCACCCCGACATTGCGGCGGTGTCCTTCACCGGCGGCACCCAGACCGGCGCGCGCATTGCAGGCCATGTGGCCCCCAAATTCAAGAAAATGAGCCTGGAGTTGGGCGGGAAGAACCCCGCCATCGTCTTTGCGGACGCCGACTTCAACCAGGCCCTCAGAACCACCCTTCGCAGTTCGTTCGCCAATCAAGGTCAAATTTGCTTGTGTGGGTCGCGAATCCTGGTCGAACGCACGATCTACGACAAGTTCAGGGATGCACTTGTGGCCAAAGCGTCCAAGATGGTGGCCGACCTGCCCCTGAAGTCGACCACCAAAATGGGGGCAGTCGTGTCGGAGGCGCACATGGAGAAAATTTTGGGCCACATCGATTTGGCCAAGCAAGAAGGGGGCACCGTGTTGTGCGGCGGCCACCGCGTTCACCCGGAAGGAGGAGAGGCCGGTTTTTACGTGGCGCCGACGGCAATCGAGGGGCTGGGCCCGGAGTGCCGCACGAACCAGGAAGAGATCTTTGGCCCCGTGGTGACGTTGCAGCCATTTGATTCCGAAGAGGAAGCGCTGGCCCTGGCCAACGACACGCGCTACGGGTTGGCGTCAACGGTCTGGACCACCGACTTGAAGCGCGCCCATCGCGTGGCCGCGGGCATAGAGTCTGGCATTGTGTGGGTGAACACGTGGCTGTTGCGTGACCTTCGGACGCCGTTTGGCGGTGTCAAGGCCTCAGGCCTCGGACGTGAGGGTGGTTTCGAGGCGTTCGAGTTTTTCACCGAGCCTCAAAACATCTGCATCAAGCTCTGATCACTCCCCTTGGAGGAGGTTCAGTTGGGTTTGCATGGAGTCCACTTGGGCTTGCAAGTTGATCACCAACTGGAGCAGGTCCGACCCTTCGGCAAACAAACGTCCCGCCGCAAGCACGTTGCCGGCAGTGTCCACTTGCAAGGCGTCGCTTCGGTCGTCCTCGGCTTCCCCATTGCCCACCGCAAACAACAACCCGCCTTGGTTCAAGGCGTTCCATTGCCCGACCACGGTGCTGTTGGCTTGGTCCGCAGTGACGTTGTAGCCGATGGCGCTGGCGCTGTTGGCGGATGCGTTGGCGTTGCGGCCGGAGGCGTGGCTGTACAAGCCTGAAGCGGTCGAACGGTAGCCCTGGGCGTGAGAGGCCAGGGCTGTGGCGTCCGATTGGTACCCTTCGGCGTGCGCGTAGTTGGCGGAGGCTTCGGTTTGGTACCCTTCGGCGTGGGAGGAACTGCTGGAAGCGACTGTGTAGTACCCCTCTGCGTGGGCAGCCAAGCCGGAGGCTTCAGAGCCAAACCCTTGGGAGTGGGCGGCCGTGGCGGTGGCGGAGGTGCCTTCGCCGATGGCGCTGGAACAGGTGGCCGTGGCGGTGCTGTTTTGGTTGGTCACAAACGAATACGTTCCGCTTGCCGTCCCGCCGCGCCCAGACACTGCGGCATATTGTCCAGAAGCCACGTTGCCTAGGCCTTGGTTCAGGTTTTGAGTGATGCGCAAATCCCCGGTGATTTGGGCTTCAGGGCCCGATTGACCGAGCGGAATGACGTCGGCAAAGGTGCTCACGCCCAAGGCGAGCCGGGCGCTGTCCAAGGTGCTGACCCCTGTTCCGCCACCGGCGACTGGAAGGACGCCTGAAGGCAAGAATGCAGAGCCGTACACGGAAAGGAACGCCAAAAGGTCTTCAGATCCGACGGTCCCGTTTTCGTTGGCGTCGGGGTTGTAGGGGAACGACCCTTGCGCCATCGCGCCCAGGGAAAACAGGCCAAGGGCCAATGTCAACATCTGCTTCATGTCCCCAAGATAGGCATGCCCCCAAAAGAGAAGGCCACCCCGGAGGATGGCCTTCACTGATTCGGCATGTTTTCATTCGTGGAAGGGTCACTCGGTCAAGAGCAGTTTCTTGGTCGTGACAGATC
>CAJWII010000183.1 GCA_913041065.1 uncultured Flavobacteriales bacterium | reverse complement strand
TGATGGGGCTGTCGGGCGAGCCCAAATTGATGAGAAAGATGCCTTGTTTCATGAAGGTCTTGCGGAGGGTTGGCCTGCCGCGCAACGAAAGAACAAACCACGCCCCCCGACTCAAAGGCCTTCATGACCCTGATTCTCACGTTTGACAAAACGCGGACAATGTGAAGGCCATTCCCAAGAAAACGCCCCCCTAATTTTGCACCGATGGCAAGTGTGGACAAGGTGCTGGGGTCGTTTCAAGCGTTGAGTTTTTCCTTCAAAAAGGCGGAGGCCAGCTCGCGCGACGCCTTCACCATGGGCCCGGAGGCCCAAGGAACCTTGCTCGAGGCATTGAACGCCCGCGGGGCCCGCAACACCATGGTTCTCTCCACGTGCAACCGCACGGAGGTGTATTGGTCGGACTTTGATCCGGACCATGCTCACGACTTGATTCAAGCACACATGGCCGTGGAGGACGATGCATGGGCCCAGGCCCAACTTGCGGTGCATGGCATGGAGGCGGTGGCGCATTTGTTCCGCGTGGGCTGTGCGCTTGAATCCCAAATCCCTGGCGACACAGAAATTGCCGGTCAGTTGAAGTTGGCGATGCGCCAAGCCAAGGACCACGGCGGGGACGTCGCTTGGTTGGACCGTGTGGTGTCGTTGGTGCTCAAGGCCAGCAAGCGCGTGAAGTCGGAGACTGGATTGAGCTCTGGCGCGACGTCGGTGGCGTTCAGCGCGGTGCAATGCATGCGACACCATTTGTCCAGCCTGGAAGGGGTGGAAGTGGTGCTGCTTGGCCTCGGGAAACTGGGCCGAAACACGTGCAAGAACCTGGCGAAGCATGCCAGCAAAGCGTCCATCACCGTGGTCAACCGAGACGAAGCGAAGGCCCGACATGCCGCGGACGTCTATGGCTTCACTTCGGCGCAACTCGACGATCTGACCCCGGCCATTCTCAAAGCGCGGGTGCTCATTGTCGCCACCGGGGCTCAGGGGTACACCGTCACTCCGGACATGATGCATGCCGACCAGGCGTTGCTCGTCCTGGACATGAGCATGCCGCGCAACGTCGACCCTGCCGTGGCGGACTTTCCCAACGTGGTGCTGGTGGATGTGGACGAGATGAGCCAGCACGCGTTGCGCCAGTTGAACGCACGCAAGCACCATTTCCCGCACGCCGAGCGCATTGTGGAAGAAGAGTTGCAGGAATTCAAGGCATGGGTGGACGCGTCCAAGGTGGCCCCGTTGCTGGGCGCCGTGACCCAAACCTTGCGGAATTACCGCGACGTCGAATTGGGCAAGCTGAAGCCGGACGGTGAAGAAGACGAGGAGCGGTTGGTGCAGCTCTCTGAAAAGCTCATTCAGAAGGTCACCACCCAGGTGGCCACGTATTTGAAAACCAAAAGCGACAAGGTGGAGGAAGACATGGAGGTGTTTGGCCAGGCGTTTCATCCCTCCAATTCCTGACATGTCGGTCGTGAAAATCGGCACACGAGGGAGTCAACTCGCTCTCTATCAAGCACACCGGATCCAAGATGCCCTGGCGAGGCTCGGGGTGCCTGCCCAACCCGTGGTCATTCAAACCAAGGGAGATCGCATCCAGGATCGGCCTTTGCAGAGCATGGGGACGGGCATCTTCACCAAAGCCTTGGACGACGCCTTGTTGGCAGATGAAGTGGATTTGGCGGTGCACAGCATGAAAGACGTGCCCACCCAGCTCCCCGCGCCCATGGAAGCTTGGGCGGTTCTGGAACGCGGGCTGCCAGGCGATGTGCTGGTCGGGCACGACCCGTTGTCCACCGTGGTGGCCACTGGCAGCATTCGGCGCAAGGCCCAGTGGTTGCATCGACATCCCGACCACACGTCGGTGGGGTTGCGCGGCAACGTCGAGACGCGGTTGGCCAAGGTGAAAAGCAACCCTTGGCGTGGAGGCATCTTCGCAGCCGCTGGCCTTGACCGGCTCGGCTTGCTTGAAGGCCTTGAAGGGGTAGAGCATTTGGACTGGATGGTCCCGGCACCTGCCCAGGGCAGCATCTTGGTGGTGGGCTTGCAAGGCCGAGAAGACTTGAAGCGCGCGGTGGTCCAGATGGACCACCCCGAATCGTCGATGGCGGCGTCCATCGAGCGGGCCTTTCTCTGCGCCCTCGAAGGGGGGTGCGCGGCGCCCATCGGCGCCCACGCACGGGTCCATGGACCCCACGTGACCTTCACAGGCTGCCTCAATTCCCTCGACGGCCAAGCGGAACTTCGGATTGAGCGCACCTCGGAGCAGGCCCACGCCGAGTTGGGTTCAGCTTGGGCCCAAGAACTGTTGTCTTCTGGCGGACAGGCCATCATGGATGGCATCCGAGAACGAACCGAAGGAGATGGTTGAGGTGCTGTCGACACGGAGGTTGGATGCCGCTGTTTTGGCCGAATTGGCGGAAGCGGGCATCCATTGCACGGCCCACGATTTTGTGGACATCGTGCCGCGTGCCAACGCCCCCGAGATTCAGCTTCAGCCACATGAGGGCACGGTCTTGGTGAGCAGCCAAAATGCGTTGCATGCCTTGGATTGGAATGGGGTCAAGGTCCGTTGTGTGGGGGAGAAAACGGCTGAACAACTGCGGTCTCGCGGCGCAGAAGTGTTGACTGTCCACAGCGGGGCGGCGTCCATGTCGGAGCACGCCGTCGCCATGGGGGAGACATGCACCTTCGTCTGCGGCAGCACGCGCATGCCCACGGTCGAGGACACCTTCAAGCGTGAAGGAGCCGCCCTTGAGGTGGTGGAGGTGTACGACACCCTTCACGCTTCTCGCCGGGTGGACGGCCCGTGGGACGGCATTTTGTTTTTCAGCCCCAGCGGCGTCCGGAGTTACCACGCTTCCAACGCCCAGTTGCCGCCTTCTTTTTGCATAGGCGCGACCACGGGGGCGGTGGCGCAGTCGTTTGGCCACCCTGTCGTGCTGGCCTCCAAATCCACCAAACTGGCGGTCGTGCACGCAGCCATTGAACACTTCATATCATGAGCCATCTCTTTTTGCAAGATCGGAAGAGCGTCGTGTAG
>CAJWII010000182.1 GCA_913041065.1 uncultured Flavobacteriales bacterium | reverse complement strand
CAGACGCACCACAGACGACCAAGGCGTCCACCACCTTAGGGCCGGCCTAGACGGCAACAAAGACCAGAGTTACTTTCTGTGCCAGCTGAACCAAGCCCAGCTCGGCCGCGCCCTCTTCCCCATTGGTGATTTGGAAAAGCCGCAAGTTAGAGCCATCGCAGGGCAGGCAGGGTTGGCCACCGCAGACAAGAAAGACAGCCAAGGCCTCTGCTTCATTGGCAAGGTGCGGCTGTCCGACTTCCTGCAGCAGCAACTCGCGGTGAAGCAGGGTGACATCGTCGAAATTCTGAGGAACAACGCCGTGTTTCAACGGTCGGACGACAGCCTTGAAGCGGCGTCACGCCCCTTCGACTTGAACCCAGAAATGGGCCAAGTTGTGGGCTCTCATGACGGCGCCCATTTCTTCACCGTCGGTCAGCGCAAAGGACTCCATGTGGGAGGAAAGCCAGAGCCGCTGTTTGTGATTGGCACATGCGTGAACACCAACACTGTGTATGTGGGGCAAGGCGACCACCACCCTGGTCTCTTCAGGAAGGTCATCCCTTTGGAACCCCCCCACTGGGTGAATCCAGGACTTGCCATCGACCCGGGCACCTCCTCGGCATTTGGGCTTCGGATTCGTTACCGCCAACCCTTGCAGACCGGCAAGTTGATCCACGCTAGGGACGGCAAACACTACATGGAATTCGACGAACCTCAGCGCGGCGTCGCGGCTGGCCAGTTTGCCGCATGGCACGGCGGCGCGGGAATGGAAGAAGTCGTGGGTTCCGCGGTCATTGCCTGCTGAGGGTCTTCATCACTCGGTAGTCGGTCCTCTTTGGGTCGTTGCGGGAAACCATCTCTGCCAAGAACCCGGCCAGGAAGAACTGAGCGCCAAGGACCATGCCCGTCAAGGCGACGTAAAACAAGCTTAGGTCGGCGAGGTTTTTGGCCTCCTGGCCTGTTTGCAGGGCCCACAATTTGTACCCACCCATGGCCAGAAACAGCCCCGCGCTGGCCAAAAACATGAGCATGCCCACCAAGCCAAAGAAGTGCATGGGCTTTCTGCCAAAGCGCCCCATGAACCCGACAGTCATCAAGTCCAGCAGTCCGTTGGTGAACCGCTCCAAGCCAAATTTGCTGGTGCCGTATGGACGGGCATGGTGGGTGACCACCTTCTCCCCGATCCGATCAAACCCAGCCATCTTGGACAGCATGGGAATGTACCGGTGCATTTCCCCTTGGACTTCGATGGCCTTCACCACTTGCCAACGGTAACACTTCAAGCCGCAATTGAAATCGTGCAGGTGGATCCCACTCACCCTCCGCGTGGCCCAATTGTACAGCTTTGTGGGGATGGTTTTGCTCAATGGGTCGTGCCGCTCCTTCTTCCATCCACTGACCAGATCCAGCCCTTCGTCCAACAATTGCTGGCGCATGGCCGGCAATTCCTTGGGGTCGTCTTGCAAATCGGCGTCCATGGTGAACACCACGCGTCCTTGGGCCACCTCAAACCCTTTCTGGAGGGCTGCGCTCTTCCCGTAATTCCGTGCAAAGCGAATGCCCTTGACTTCGCCTGGCGTCGCCCCATGCAAATCTTCGATGATGTCCCATGATCCGTCGCGGCTGCCGTCGTCCACGAAGATGACTTCATAGCTCAGGCCGGTCATGGCCTCACCAATGCGTTGCCGCAATTCCTTCAAGCTGTCCTGTTCGTCCAGCAACGGCACCACCACAGACACGTCCAAGGTGGGGTTGTGATGCGCCATGCTCATGCGAATTCCGACTTGGGTGTCCGCTTCATGATGGCCGCCACAACCAGAGACAACACCGCCCAGAAAGCCAAGGCCCAAATCGTGTTTTTGGCCATGCCTCCAGGGGTGAATGCGGATTCAACTTGTTTGCGGGCCTCGTCCAATTGCATTTCCACCATGGCCCCAGACATGCCGAAGCTCTCCATCATTTCTCGGCTTTGGTCCATGGACAAGTCCACGAGCAACTGGGGCAGTGAAGGGTCAATCACAAAAAAGAGGACCAAGCTCAACACCATGCCCACCAACGCTGCCACACCGGAAGCCACCATGCTGACAGTCCAGGCCTCACCAAACGTGGCGGTGCCTTGGGCTTTCCGATAGGCCGAGCACGCCACAAACATGAACACGAGGTTCAAGGCGGTCGAAGACAAGCTCACCCACCATTCCACCATCCACTCACTTTGGATGAGGTAGACAGCCAACATCAGGACAAAGGAACCCAGAGCAGCGAACACACCGTGGGGCGCAGCGATGGAGATTTTATTCATGTGGCGCAAGGTACGGACAGGCTGTGCTCTATCTTTGCGGTGGGGCAAGTCTCTTGCGACCAGCTCCCGCAGAATCCCCCAGGGCCGGAAGGCAGCAAGGGTATGCGGTTGTAGCGGTGCGACAAGAATCGCTTGCCCTTTTTTCATGCCCTGACGTCGCCTGTTCGACCTGCTTTACATTCGCTCAGAATCTGTAGACCCATGAGCCAAGAGATCCGTCCCATCACCAAAGTCTTGGTGGCCAACCGAGGAGAAATTGCCTTGCGCGTGATGCGCACGGCCCGCGACATGGGATTGGCAACCGTGGCCGTCCACAGCGAGGCGGATGCCCACTCGCCATTTGTCCACGCCGCCGACGAAGCGGTTTGTGTTGGGCCCGCCCCGTCCAGCGAGAGCTACTTGGTGATTGAACGCATTGTGCAGGCTGCTTTGGACACAGGCGCAGACGCCATTCACCCAGGATACGGCTTTCTGAGCGAGAACGCCGACTTCGCCGAGGCCGTGGAAGCGGCGGGCATCCGGTTCGTCGGCCCCCACCCCCACGCGATCAAGGTCATGGGCTCCAAGTTGGCCGCCAAGGATGCGGTGGCGAAGCGTGACATACCCATGGTCCCGGGCACCAAAGGTGCCATATCGGACCCTGGGGAGGCCAAACGCGAGGCCGAACGAATCGGCTTCCCCCTCTTAATCAAAGCGAGTGCCGGTGGCGGCGGAAAGGGAATGCGGGCGGTGCACGACCCTGCGCTGCTTGAAGAAGAACTCCAGCGCGCCATCTCCGAGGCGGAGCGCTCGTTTGGCGACGGCGCCGTGTTCATCGAGCGGCTTGTCCAGCAGCCCCGGCA
>CAJWII010000181.1 GCA_913041065.1 uncultured Flavobacteriales bacterium | reverse complement strand
CACATGCTCGGGCACGCAGTTTGGGTCGATCCCAGCCGCCCTGAGCACGCGCTCGCGGGCCTCGTCCGAATGTGCCTGAGGGGTCGTCATTGTTCCCAGCAAGTTGTGGCTTTTTTGCTCACGCGAAAACCCAAAGAGACCAAAAAGTACCCGTACCGATCTGCCCGTCCAGGGTCGCCCCGTTGGAGGCCTGCTATGGACTGTCCCACCACCAATTCACGGTCCTCGGCACGGTCGGCGAACTCAACTGCCGCTTGGCCTCGCGCCTCGCGCAACAACGACGGGTTCATGTACACCGTACTCACGTCGTCGAGGTAATCGGTCCACACCTTCCGCGCACCCCACTCCAATTGGAGGGACATGGCCTCGCCCAAGGTGCCTTTGATGCCGATGCCGTAGGGCACGGCGACGCCCCAGGTCAGGTAATTCTCCACCTCCTCAAACCATCCTTGCCCTTCCGTGCCGAGTGGCTGCAGGGGTTGCCAATTGCCCAAACGGTCTTTCGCTTCGGGGTCATGGGTATACACGGCAATGCCTGCAAAGAGAAAAGGCACCATCCGTTTCATGGGTCGGCCCACCACGTGGTCTCGGTAGTTCAACTCCCCAAGCAACGCATATTCCCGCAGTTCGTTGCGGAAGTGCAAGTTGCGCTCTTGCTGCCATGCATTGGGGTGGTCGGCGTCCCACATTTCAATCATGCCCCGGAGGTACTGCCCCCGAATGGACAAGCGGCTGTTGAGGTTGTGCCTGTAGAACGCCCCCTGAGACACGTGGGACATGCCCCGAAACATGTTGGTCGGGTTCAAATCGCCGGTGTACCATGCCGACCCCAACTGGAACGCAATTTCCTTGCTGGTGCCACGTCGGTTGAATTGGGCGGACACCTCGAAGCCAAGGACCATGAAGGCCACGACCAAGGCGCTGCGCAAATCAACATGCGATGTGAATGGACGGTTGTGCATCGTGAGGTACAACGCTCGAAATTACGGGGGATTGCCCTGAATTCAGCGTTCCCGCGGGTCGAGTCCCCAATGCATTTTTTGCCGAACCGTGGAAAAAAAGTTCTGGTGTTCCAGGTTGATCAACATGATGGTGAATCCGGCACGGCGAATGCGCACTTCTTGCTTGGGCTCAAGGGGGAAAGAACGGCTGTCCAAGCTGAGCAAAAACTGCGCATCTCGTCCGTCGGCCATCAAGGTGATTTCTTGGTCCAGCGGGACGACAAGCGGCCGGTCGTTCAGGTTGTGGGGCGCCACCGGCGTCACAATGGCCACGTCGGCGCTGGGGTGCACAATGGGCCCCCCCGCACTCAGGGAGTACGCCGTCGATCCGGTGGGTGTGCTGACAAGCAGCCCATCGGCCCAATACGTGTTCACGAAGTTGTCACCCCGGTGGACGTCCACTACCACCATGCTTGCGGTGTCCCGCTTGTGAATCACCACCTCGTTCAGGGCGAACGGAAACTCGCCCAAGGGCAGTGGTTGTCCGTCGACGTGAACCTCCAACAAGGCCCGCTCCTCGGTCCAGGTCGTACCGGCCACCAAGGCGTCCATGGCCAGATCAAACTCCTCCATCGACACGTTGCTCAAAAACCCGAGTCGTCCCGTATTGACGCCCAAGATGGGCACCGTGCCTTGACGTACGAGTGTGGACGCTTCGAGCACCGTACCGTCCCCGCCGAACGCAAGCAGCAACTCCGTGCCCTCGGGCACTTCCCCGTCAAACACCCGAAACGCGTCGGGCACGGCCATATGGTCGTTCAACTCTGACAAGTACGCCTGGCTGATCCAAGGCGACGCATCCAATTGAAGCACCCGTCGAAACGCTTCCCTCAGCGCTTCTGCGTCGTTGGGCGACACCGCTTTTCCAAAAATGGCAATCCGCATGGCGTGGAGATTCAGGGTTCGAGGTAGCGCATGAACGCGTCAAAACGCGCCCGCATTTCATCTTCCACCTCCGGGGCGTTGTGGAAGCTTTGGACCGTGTACTCATGCCGCTGCAACATGGCCAACAAAGACTCAATCTCTTCCGTGTTCACCTTGAAAGTGACCTCCAAGCGTTCGCTGTCTTCCACCGCGGCGACGTTGAAACTCGTCACTTGGGCGCCGTCCGATTCCACCAACCGCACCAATTCGGCCGGGCTCAAATCCTTGGGCAAGACCTCAACCACAATGGTGCTGCCGGGGAAGCCCCAACCCGCGCGTTTGGCCAAAAAGCGCATGACGGACGACCGATCCACCGCACCACGGTACAACCCGCGATTCACCACGGGCAGCACGTCCACGTCCGACAAGCCCATGCGGGCCACCACGTCGTACAGGTGCAAGTCCATGCCGATGGATTCCTGGTCCAGACGTGCCTCGGCAATGAGGGCCAGATCGTCCATTTCCAAGAGCTCCGCCTCCGACACCGTCCCTTTGAACACGTCTTCTTCCACCACGGGCAAATGCATGACTTTGCATTCATCCATGACCGTCAACGCCCGGGACACCGGGTCGGTCAATGCAAGGACTGGAAGGTCCATGGTGAGGATTCTCTGGGCGCGCATGGCGTACTTTCGCGGGGCATGCCAAAGGTAAGGATGACAAGGCTCAGCGTCAACGTGAACAAGATCGCCACCCTGCGCAACGCCCGGGGCGGAGCAGAACCCAACGTGGTGGACGCCGCCTTGCGCATCCAGCAGTTTGGGGCCCAAGGCATCACCGTGCACCCACGCCCAGACGGCCGTCACATCACCTATGCCGACGTCCGTGCACTGAAACCCATGGTTCACACCGAATTCAACATCGAAGGGTACCCCTCTGACGACTTCGTAGCCCTTGTTTGCGAGGTGCAACCTGCCCAAGTGACCTTGGTTCCTGACGCCCCAGACGTGTTGACGAGCAACGCCGGCTGGCAAGTGACGGACCATGCAGATATGTTGCGAGATGTCATGGCCACATTCAAGGAACGCGGCATTCGGACCAGCCTGTTTATCGAGACAGACCAAGCCCAAATCGAAGCCGCCGCGGCCGTTGGCGCGGACCGCATCGAATTGTACACCGAGTCCTACGCCGTCCGGCACCGCGACCTGGGTGCCGCCAGATCGGAAGAGCGTCGTGTAGGAAAGAGTGTAGATCTCGG
>CAJWII010000180.1 GCA_913041065.1 uncultured Flavobacteriales bacterium | reverse complement strand
TTTCGGCTTCGACGGCCGCTGCCTCACGTCCGGCCGTCCCGTGGTGGTCGACGAAGAAGAACTCGTGTGGGAAGGGCCTGCTCAATTCATCGGCGACGGCGCAGTCAAGTGCTCGGAGGCATTGGCAGGGGAAGGCCGGACCTTCGTCGAGGCTTGGCCTTTGGCGCGGGACGGGTCGAAGCTCGCCGAGGCAGCTTACGCGCAAGGAGACTTTGCGGATTTAGGCAGCTACGAACCCAACTACATCAAGGCATTCAAGGCCGGCGCACCCAAAGATCCTCTGGGTCTAAGATCCACCTTGGGCGCGATCTGGCTGGCCCTGGCCCTTGTTTTGGCGTCGTGCACTTCATGCGGAGAACAGCAACAGTTCATCCCGTACGTCTCGGTCAACCTCCAAATCGACCTGAATTTGCCGGCGTACAACACGCTGAATTTTCCAGGGGAGGCCATTGCCCTGGCGGGCGGCTCCAAAGGTTTGTACGTGTACCGATACACCCTGGACGAATTTGTGGTGTTGGACCGGCATGCCACGTACGACATTCCTTTGGCCTGCAAAGTCACGCTTGACGAGGACAACTTCACCCTTCGGGACCACGACGACTGTTCTGAAAGCGAATGGCAAATCATCGACGGATCGGTCATGAACGGACCAGCCACGTTGCCTCTGCACCGTTACCGCACGAGCCTGAACGGCTCCATTCTGAGCATTTTCAATTGAGCCCAAACACAAACAACCCCGCCCGAAGGCAGGGTTGTTTCCATGTCGCGATCTGAATCTCAAGGCTCAGTAGCGGTAGGCTTCGCCCTTGAAGGGGCCTTGGACCCCCACCCCGATGTACTCGGCCTGCTCTTGAGAGAGCTCGTCCATTTCCACGCCGATTTTGGCCAAGTGCAAACGGGCCACCTTCTCGTCGAGGTGCTTGGGCAACGTATACACGCTGTTCTTGTAGTTGTCGGCGTTGTTCCAAAGCTCAATCTGGGCGATGGTTTGGTTGGTGAAGGATGCAGACATCACGAAACTTGGGTGGCCTGTGGCGCATCCGAGGTTCACCAAGCGGCCCTCGGCCAACAGGATGATGTCTTTGCCGTTCACGGTGTACATGTCCACTTGTGGCTTGATGGTGTCCTTGGTCTCGCCGTGGTTGGTGTTGAGCCAAGCCACGTCGATTTCGTTGTCAAAGTGACCAATGTTGCACACGATCACCTTGTCCTTCATGGCTTCAAAGTGCGCACCGGTCACGATGTCTTTGTTGCCCGTGGCGGTCACCACTATGTCAGCTTCGGCCACGGCGTCAAGCATCTTCTTCACCTCAAAGCCTTCCATGGCAGCCTGCAATGCGCAGATGGGGTCGATCTCGGACACAATCACACGGCAACCGGCGTTCCGCAACGATTCAGCCGAACCCTTGCCCACGTCTCCAAAGCCAGCAACCACGGCGACCTTGCCCGCCATCATCACATCGGTGGCACGGCGGATGGCGTCCACGCAGGACTCGCGGCATCCGTATTTGTTGTCAAACTTGGACTTGGTGACCGAGTCGTTCACGTTGATGGCCGGCATCGGCAAAGTTCCATTTTTCTCCCGCTCGTACAAGCGCAACACACCGGTGGTGGTTTCTTCTGAAACGCCCTTGATGCCTGCGGCAAGCTCTGGGAATTGGTCCAACACCACGTTGGTGAGGTCTCCCCCGTCGTCCAGGATCATGTTGAGGGGCTTGCGCTCATCGCCAAAGAACAAGGTCTGTTCGATGCACCACTCGTACTCCTCCTCGGTCATGCCCTTCCAGGCGTACACCGGAATGCCAACCGCTGCGATGGCTGCCGCTGCGTGGTCCTGGGTGGAGAAGATGTTGCAGGACGACCAAGTCACCTCGGCGCCCAATTCCACCAAAGTCTCGATCAAGACAGCGGTTTGGATGGTCATGTGGAGGCATCCCGCCACCCGGGCGCCGGCCAGTGGTTTGGACGTGCCAAACTCCTCACGGAGGGCCATCAAGCCAGGCATTTCAGCCTCGGCCAAGGTGATTTCTTTACGTCCCCATTCGGCCAAGCTCATGTCTTTGACTTTGTAAGGGAGTGTGGGTGTGGCGGTTGTGTTGCCCATGGTTCAGATTTTAACTTTGCAAAAATACGTAAGCCTGGTGCATTGGAGCCAAGGATCAAACCTCCGTCCTTTGCGCCCATGCCCCGATTACCAATGTCCATTCAACCCGAGCACCCCCAGGTTGTTCTTTGGAAGTGGGACGAAGGGGCTGCGTGGCCCTTGGCCAAGCTTGAAGCCCATTTTCCCGAGCGCGAATGGACCGAGATGTCTGACGGTCGACTGCGGGAACACCAAGCGGTGGCCTGTGCTTTGACGGAACTGATGGGCTCGGAGGTCTGGCGTGTCACCCGCCAGGACGGGAAACCCCAACTGCACGATGCCAGTGGAACATGTTGTCCCTTGAGCATCTCCCATCACAGTTCGATGCACCACACCACCGCCGCGGTGGCGGTTTGGGAAGCCGGCGAGCGGCACCAAGGCATCGACTTGGTGGACACTGCAGACCTTCGAATTTCCCGCATCGCAGGGCGTTTCATGTCGCCGATCGAGCAGATGCAGTGGTCCAAAGACAAGCCCTGGGTCTGGGCGGCGAAAGAAGCCATGTTCAAAGGGTACGGCCCCAACCTCGATTTCCGACGCGAGCTGTCCGTGGACTCGATGGAATGGGAAGCTGAATGCGGAAGGATGGTCGGGTCGGTCCGGGGGGGCGTTTGGCAAGGGGAATGCACGCAAGTGCCCCAATCCTCCTTGGGCGTGGTGTGGTCCTGCCCTTCCAGCCAAAACCTACGTTGACGGGCAACAAAAAAGGGACCCAGAGGGATCCCTTTTTTGTGAAGCACCTGTGGGTTTACAGACGCTCGATGCCTTTGTGACGGCGCTCGGCGCTCACGGACAGCTTCTTGCGACCCTTTCGGCGGCGCGCGCTCAAAACGTTGCGACCATTGGCGGTTGCCATGCGCTTGCGAAAGCCGTGCTTGTTGCGGCGTTTCCGAACGGAGGGTTGGAATGTCCTTTTCATCGTGCTCTGATTTCCCGTAAAGGGAGGGCAAATGTAAGAAAGCCTTTTTGTTTCGCCAAAGGGTTGACC
>CAJWII010000179.1 GCA_913041065.1 uncultured Flavobacteriales bacterium | reverse complement strand
GTTGGGGTGCGAAGGGGGGCACTTGTCGTTGAACAGCAGCGCCACCACTTTTTGCACCGACCTGGGCCCCCAAATCGTGGGGTTCACGCACGTCTCTGATGCGACGTCCGCAGCCACGAGCTTGGCGGTCTTGGAATCGGGCACCGGCGCGGTGGTGGAAGTGTTCTTGGGTACGGCCATCGACATGGAAGGACTTGGTGACGGTAGCTACGACGTGGTGGCGGTGTCGCACAACGCCATCCTGGACGCCTCTCCAGCCACCCTGTCCGACGTCGGCACGTCGCAAGCGGACGGGTGCGTGAGCCTCTCTGACGAGGTTGTCACCCTGCAGGGCCAAACCTGCGAAATCCCCTCGTGCGACGGCGGCACCATCCTCACGGCAGGCGCAGAGCCTGACGCCCAGGCGTGTTTGCTGGCGGAGGATGGCGCGCTGGTGTCGTTTGGGTACTTCAGCGACGCCGCTGAGGACGAGTACGTGTTCTTGATCTGCAACACCGAGGACTCCGTGTTGGCCACCACCCACCAACCCTACTTCGACTTTGCCGCCTTTGAGGAATCGGGGGACTATCACGTGTGGGGACTGAGCTACCAGGACAGCCTGGTGGGCAGCACCGTCGCGGCGGGGTCGTGGGTCTATGGCGCCGAGGCATACGGCTGCGACAGCTTGAGCAGCAACTTCCTTGAGGTGAACATCCTGCAGTGTGGAGAAGCGGGCTTGTGCGACGATTTGATCATCAGCGAGTACATCGAAGGCACGAGCAACAACAAAGCGCTTGAGGTGCACAACCCCACGGTGGAAGCGATCGATTTGACCCCGTACACCATGGAGGTCTACAACAACGGCGCCTCGTCGCCGACGCAGGAGCTCGACCTCGAGGGCACCATCCTTCCGGGGGGGGTTCACGTGATGGGAAACCCGCAAGCGGACGCGGCCATTGTGAGCCAAAGTCAAGTGTTGAGTTCCGTGACCTGGTTTAACGGCAACGACGCCATTGTGCTTCGGAAAA
The DNA here is from genome assembly GCA_913041065.1 of uncultured Flavobacteriales bacterium. Classification (GTDB taxonomy): domain Bacteria; phylum Bacteroidota; class Bacteroidia; order Flavobacteriales_D; family Sanyastnellaceae; genus UBA11663. Next base: position 2,146 of record CAJWII010000179.1, on the reverse strand, counting down.
ATGGGGTGGTGATTGACCAAATGGGAGAGATTGGCCCAGAAAACGACCCGGGCGAGCCCGACGGATGGGCGGTGCAATCTGGCGGCATGTCGGAGTACACGCTTGTTCGGAAACCCAACATCGGTCAGGGCTCCACGAACTGGGCGGAAGGTCAGGCGGAATGGGACGTGTACCCCCAAGACACCTTCGATTTCTTGGGAGAGCACGAGGCTTCTTGCGGAGGGCTGGGCACCATGGTCGTGGGGTTTGCAGCGCCGGAATTGTATGTGGCAGAAGGCCAAGGTGTGGCCGTGGAGATGGTCGTGTCGTACCCGTTTGAAGACGCGGAGGTGCTCGTGGAGGTGTCTGGTGGCGACGCGGATCCCGGCGCAGATTTCCCCGCGGTGTTTCCTTTGGCGTTTGAGTTTGAAGCCGGCCTGTTGAACAGCCAATCCTTCAATTTCGTGGCGGTTGACGAGGAGGACCCAGAGCTGCAAGAAGACGTCGAGTTGACCTTGACCATCGTGTCCGGAGGGGCTGTGGTGGGCATCGAGACGGTGGTGATTCATATCCTGCCTTCGGATTTGGAATACCCTGTGTACGACATCATTCAGGTTCGTGACATCGACAACCAAGGGGTGCTCGACAGCATCGACACCGCATGCGAATTGCGCGGGGTGGTGCACGGCTGGAACGACTACCCGCAGGGGCTTCGGTTTACACTTATCGACCCCACCTCGGGAATCAACGTGTTCAGCGCCATCAACAACTTCGGGTACGAGGTCGTGGAGGGAGACAGTGTGAGGGTGCGCGGCGTGGTGGGCCAATTCAACGGTCTGGCGACGCTGTACGCGGACACGTTGATCTACGAAGGCAGCGGATTCGACACACAGGAACCGGTGCTTGTGCAGGAGATGGGGGAGGAAACCGAATCTCAAGTCGTGCGATTGAAATGCGTCAAGCTTTTGGACCCGGCCCAATGGACGAATGACTTTCCATTCTTCGATGTGATGGTGGATTACGGCCCAGGTCAAGTCCAAATCCGCATCGACGCCAACACCAACCTCTTTGGCACCGAGCCCCCCATAGGCACGTTCGGGGTCGCGGGCATTGGGGGTCAGTACGACATCGGCACGCCACTGTTGGACGGGTATACCTTGATGCCTCGGAGTTTGGACGATTTGACGGAGCCGGTCTTCGCGTCGTTCTCGGTGCCTGAAGGTCTGGAGGCGGGCGCAACCGTGACCCTGGAGAACCTCAGCCAGGGGGCAGGGTCTTACCAATGGTCGTTTGGCAACGGCGTGTTCAGCAACGACGAGACGCCGGAGATTGTGTACGACGAGGCGGGTTCATACAACATCTTCTTGACGGCGGTTGACCCCAACCAAGTGTGTGCAGATCAAGCCTCAATCACTGTGGACGTGGCGGACGTGGATGCGGTGCAGGATGCCGCTTGGGGCATGCGCCTTTGGCCCAACCCGACACAAGATGTCGTCCGAGTTCTTGTGCCGCAGAAGGCGGAATGGACGGTACGCGACTTCGCCGGCCGCATCACGGGTTCCGGCACATGGTCGGCAGGTGGCCACACGCTGGACGTGTCCAGCTGGGCCCCAGGCACCTACGCCATGTCGGTTCAAAGTGAGGGAAGACAAGTTGTGTTGACCCGATTCCAGGTGGTCCGACCATGACGGCACGGACGAGGAGCTTGTGGCTCCTCCATGGCGTTGTGGTCATCTTCGGATTCACAGGAATCTTGGGGAAACTGATCACGCTGGACGCCGAACCGCTTGTGTTTTGGAGGGTGTCTCTGGGCGGAACCTCCACCGCGTTGTACCTCGCGTGGCGCCGCGAATGGCGCCGTTGGTCACCGAGGGATTTGGTTCGGGCTGCGGTCGTGGGCTGCACCGTGGCTGCGCATTGGGTGACGTTTTTCGCGGCCATCAAAGTCAGCAGCGTGGGGTTGGCGTTGACCATGTTGGCGACAGCGCCCCTATTTATCGGATTCATTGAGCCTGCGGTGTTCCGTCGGAAGTTGGCGTGGCGTGAATTGCTGGTGGCGTCGGTGGTGTTCGTGGGCATCGCCACGGTGTTTCAAGCAGAGCGAGACCAAGTGGATGGGATGGTGTTGGGGTTGTCAAGCGCAGCGTTAGATCGGAAGAGCGTCGTG
>CAJWII010000178.1 GCA_913041065.1 uncultured Flavobacteriales bacterium | reverse complement strand
CACTGCTGCCTCCCGTAGGAGTCTGGTCCGTGTCTCAGTACCAGTGTGGGGGATAGTCCTCTCAGACCCCCTACCCATCGTAGCCTTGGTGAGCCATTACCTCACCAACTAGCTAATGGGGCGCATGCCCATCTCTTACCGTAACCTTTAATCATTCAACCATGCGGAAGAATAATACTATGGGGTGTTAATCCAAATTTCTCTGGGCTATCCCCCAGTAAGAGGTAGGTTGCATACGTGTTACGCACCCGTGCGCCGGTCGTCAGCGAAAGAGCAAGCTCTCTCCTGTTACCCCTCGACTTGCATGTGTAAGGCCTGCCGCTAGCGTTCATCCTGAGCCAGGATCAAACTCTCCATTGTAAGTGTTTGATTTGTGTTGACTCTCTGGAATCGTTTTACATCTACCCCCGAAGGAGTCGATGACCTTCTTCCGGGGGGAAGAAGGATTTTGGGCTGCTGCATCAAGTCAAAGAACGTTGTATCTAGTCAGGGATAAATCCCATCGTGGATGGCTTTCCTTAAAGCGGACGGCAAAGGTAGGTTGTCTTTTTAAACCACCAAGACTTTGGCGATTTTTTTTTCGACTTTCTCTGTCGTCCGATCTGTCAAAGATTGCTTGCTTTCCTTCGAAAGCGGCCGCGAAGATAGCCAACCTATATCATCCACCAAGCAATGATGGATTTTTGTTTGTGGCTGCCTGTCCAACCGACTGTCAAAAGTGACTTGCCTTCCGTTGAAAGCGGGCGCAAAGATAGTGGGTCTCTCTGCCCCACCAAGAGAACACTCAGTTTTTTTCACGCCTTTGTTGGACCAGAAAACTCAAGTCACTGAACATCTGCGACATAGCCTTGGAGTTCGTGCCGTCGTAAAAACCACGTAGGCGCCCTTGGTCGTCTACGAGTACGATATTCTCCGTGTGCACGAAGTCCTGAAACCCACCGTCTCCTTCATCCAAACAGCTGAAATATGACCGCCGAGCCAGCTGGTAAATGTCCATTTTCGTCCCCGTCAAGAACCACCAGAAATCTGGATTGGCTGCTTGTTTCATGGCATAAGCATGGAGGACGGATACGCTGTCGGCTTGCGGGGTGACGCTGTGGCTCATGATTTGGACCGGCCAAGAAGGGTCCAGGCGGTCATGAATCAACTTGAGGTTGGCCGTCATCTTGGGACAAATGGTGGCGCAGCGGGTGAAGAAGAAGTCGACCACAAGGATTTGGCCTTTCACATCGGCGCGACGAACGGTGTCCCCCTCTTGGTTGACCAGTTCAAAGTCCAGGATGCGATGTGACTCTTGCTTCAACGCTTCAGGATCCACCAGCGCCGGATTGAGGTCGGCCGGCTCGTATACGGGGAGGTCATAGGGTTCTCGGAAGTACATGAAGTAAGCCACGAGAACGGCAGCCGTGAAAATGCCGAAGAAGGACGCAATGCGGATCATGGTGCAATGGGCGTTTGTGACGAATGCAACAGTTTCCCATCCACGTAGGTTTGAAGCACCCTGGAAGAAAGGACCTCGTGCGGATGGTCCAACAAGAGCCAATCCCGATCCACCACCACAAAATCAGCGCGCTTGCCAGGCTCCAACGAGCCCACCTCTGCCTCCATTCGCGAAGCCAACGCAGCCCAAAGGGTCATGCCAAGCAGGCTTTGTTCAGGCGAGAGGGCCTGATCGAGATGGAAGCCCTCCTTGGGACTGCGGTTGGCATCTTGTCGAGCCACCGCCGCCAAGTGCGTCTTGCGCGGGTCGATGTCCTCGACCGGGAAATCGGTGCCCAACGGCAACATGCCCAGCTGACCATGTAGGTCTTGGTAGGCGTAAGCACGACGAATTCGCGCCCGGCCCAACCGCTCCCCTGCCCAATACATGTCCGAGGTGGCGTGGGTCGGCTGCACAGAAGGAATGACCGCGTACATGCCAAACTTGGAAAGGTCGTCGGGATGAATCACTTGGGCATGTTCCATCCGCCAGCGCATATCGTTGGGCCCACCAAGGAGTTCGCCGTACATGTTCAACACGAGCCGAGCCGCGCTGTCCCCAATCGCGTGGGTCGCGGCTTGAAAACCTGCGTCGAGCACTTCAGCCAACTGACCCCGGTAAACGTCAGGGTCCTGCAACAACAACCCCCGGTGACCGGGTCGGTCGTCGTACGGCTGAAGCAACGCCGCCCCCCTCGACCCCAAAGCGCCGTCCATGTAGAACTTGAACGACTCGGCCACCAGCTTTTCTGTGCGAAGGCCTCCATGGGCCACCATGGAATCCAGGTTGGCTCGTGTCGGGTTGGCCATGGCGACCACTCGGATTTGAAGGTCTCCTGTCTGGTGCAACGAATCCAAGAGCAAGATGTCCGCCCAGTCCAATCCGGCGTCTGTGACGGTGGTCAAACCGCAGGCGAGCAGGTTTTGCTGAGCCTGGGCCAAGGCCTGCTGCTTTTCTGCGCGGCCGGGCTTGGGAATGCGCGCGAGCAATGAATCGGCTGCGCCGTCGACCAACACCCCCGTGGGCGTGCCGTCGGGCCGGCGCAGAATTTCCCCGCCTGGCACCTTGCCGACCTTCCACATCGACGACGCCTCCAGCGCCGCACGGTTGGCCAAGACGGCGTGGCCGTCGATGCGTTGCAAGACCACCGGGGTGTTGGGGTGCAAGCTGTCCAAGGGTGCGCGGTCAGGAAAGTCGCGGTCGGCCCAGTCGTTTTGGTCCCAACCTCGGCCTCGGATCCAACCCGACGCTGCAGGACTCGCCTCGGCCACTGCGCTCACCACCTCCTCGTAGGACTCGGTTCCCACCACATTCAAATGAGCCAAGCCCAAGGCGTACCCCAACAAGTGGCTGTGCGCGTCGATGAGCCCCGGATACACCGTCGCCCCCTTGACGTCCACCACTCGGGCGCCACGGTGGGCGTTGAGCACCTCTTGCTCTTTGCCAAGCGCCACAACCCGTCCGTCTTTCACGGCCATGGCTTGGGCGGTTGTGCCGCGGCCATCCATGGCCACGATGTGCGCGTTGCGGACGACCAGGTCGGCCATGTCGCCGCCGCAACCCAACGCCAGGGCCCAGCAAAGGGCCGCGGCGCATCCGAATTTGAATCTCATGCAGGTTGTTTGTTCCAATGGTGTGCACTTGCTTGGGCGGTGGGCATGATGACCATGTCGTTGATGCACACGTGCCCAGGGCGTGAAAGCACGAATTCAACGGCTTCTGC
>CAJWII010000177.1 GCA_913041065.1 uncultured Flavobacteriales bacterium | reverse complement strand
CTCCATCGCCTCGGTGGACCGCCTTGAAGCGGCCGTGTCTTGGGCTGTGTCCCCTTCGGTTGCGCTTCGGGTGGGTCAAGAGTCCCACCACTGGGGATTGGGTGGACGCTCGCTCTTTTTGGACCGCCACATGGCTCCGGCGCTCGGAGCTCGGCTGTGGTTGGACGCCGGCATCGTTCAGTACACGCACATGCTCCTTCGCACCAAACACCTCGAAGGAGACACCCTCCAACGGGGTTGGGTGGCCGCCCAATGGGCAGAGGTTTCCCTGGGGGGAGGCTGGTCTGGGGCGCTGTTTGGCACCGTCAAATGGAGCGCCGACCACGACATTGCATTTCAAGGTCGTGTGGAGCCACATTACCTCATTCCGTTTGGGGCCTTTCGACCAAGGGAGTACATCCTGGGGTCCACCGACAACGCCTTGGTCGGCGCCCAGCTGGCATGCCAAGCACGACTGCGCAGAGGACAATGGTTCAAGGGTTACAGCCAAGTGCTCTTGGACGAATTCAAGGCCTCCGAATTGTTCGGGGGAGAATCTTGGTGGGCCAACAAATGGGGCGTGCTTTTGGGCGTGTCTTCCACGAGCAACTCCGGCAAGTTCGCGTGGATGGCAGAAGCTGCGGCCATCCGGCCATGGACGTACACGCACAAGACCCAGCCCAACTCCTACAGCCACTTGCACCAACCTCTGGGGCACCCTGCCGGAGGCAATTTTGTCGAAGGTCGAATCTGGGTGCGCATGACCTTGCTGGACGATTGGACCTTGAGTTTGGCTTTGCTCCGTCGTGCCCAAGGCAGGTCTGAAGGAAGCGACGAAGGATTGCTGGATTTCGCAGCAGGTGAAATGCCGTGGCGGCCCTACACCGAGCGCAACGAGGACTACGGTCAAGTTTGGCTCCAAGGAACCAGAGCAGATGTGTTCCGATTGGAATTGGACGTTGCCTACCCCGTGGGAGCGCGGTACGACATCCCTGGCATGGAAGCGTTTGTGCGTGCTTGGGTGCGTCTTGAAGAGCAAGAGTCGCCAGGGGCTTGGCAGGATCCATGGAACGCCAGCCGGATTGAGTTGGGCATCCGACAATCCAGGGTGATGGACGAGCGCAATTGGTGACTGAACGCCGACAATGTCGTTCGCATCGTGAAGTAGCTTTACCCCGCATGCACCGCGACCTCGCCACCTTGTTCAAACTGCGCCTCGGGTTCTTTGTGGTCTTGTCCGCCGTGTTGGGGTGGTTCATGGCCACAGAAACCATTGACTTGCCCACGTTTTTGACGTTGACGGTCGGAGGCTATGCCCTCACAGGGGCCTCCAACGGATTGAACCAAATCATCGAGCGCCGCATCGACGGGCACATGAACCGCACCTCGGACCGGCCGTTGCCCGCTGGCCGCATGACGGTCCCCCAAGCCTTGGCTTGGAGCTTGCTGGCGGCGGCGGTCGGGTTGGTGTGTTTGTTCAGTCTCAACCCCCTGAGCGGTTGGTTGGGTGTGGTGGCCATCGTCAGCTACGCCTTCATCTACACCCCGCTTAAATCCAAGACCAGCCTGTGCGTCTTCGTCGGGGCGTTCCCTGGGGCCCTCCCCCCCATGATCGGGTACGTGGCCGCCACAGGCGACTTCGGGATTGAACCCGGGACGTTGTTTGCGGTGCAATTCATGTGGCAGTTCCCGCATTTTTGGTCCATCGCGTGGTTGTCCCACGACGATTACCTCCGGGCGGGGTACAAAATGATGCCCTTCAATGCAGGGCGGTCCGAACGAAGCGCCCAACTCATCTTGCTCTACACCCTGTTTTGCATTCCCGCCAGCATGTTGCCTTGGGCGTTGAACCAACCCATGGTTGGAAATGTTGCTTTCGCTGTGGCCATGGCCGCAGGCGTGGGTTTTTCCTTCTGCGCGTACCGCCTGCGCACGCGGTTGTCCATGGACGCCGCGAAGCACTTGATGTTCGCCAGTTTCCTCTATTTGCCGCTTGTGCAAGTGGTTTACGTTCTTGACAAAATCCCCAACTGATGAGTGAGCGCGTCTTTGAAGGTCACGATCCTGAGGTCCGCAACCGGACCAAGACCATGTTGATGTACTTCGTGGTGTTTGCCGTGACCATGCTGTTCGCTGGATTCACCTCTGCATACATCGTGAGCAACATGGGGCAGTTTTGGGTTCATGTGCCTGCGCCATCCATGTTTTGGACCAGCAACGTCATGATTGCCTTGAGCAGCGCCACGTTGTGGTGGGCCACCCGCGCCATCCGCAAAGGCCAGACGCAAATGGGCACGGTCGCCATGGCCCTCACCCTCCTGCTCGGCATCGGCTTCACGCTGACCCAGGCAGAGGGCTGGAAACAGCTCACGGCCATCGGCATGGGCTGGGACACTTCAGAAACCGAATCAGGCACGGCCTTCCGTTGGAACAGCCTGGAAGCGATCTACGAGAGCTCGGCGGTGTATGGAAAGGACTACGACATCCGATTCGACGGCCAACCGCTGCTGTGCGACGCGGCCCGGGGAGAATTGTACGGGTCGGACGACGCACTAATGGTGCAACCCATCACCACCAAAGTCCTGCAGTCCTCCAACAGCGGAGGCGGGTACATCTGGGCGCTGGTCATGACGCACATTTTGCACTTGGTGTTTGGCCTCATTTACCTGGTGGTCAACGGCATCCGCGTGTTCACCGGGGTGATTCACCAAGGTGACACTGTTCGGCTGAAGGCCTTGGGCATCTACTGGCATTTCTTGGGACTGCTGTGGGTGTACCTCTTCGCCTTCTTGTTCTACCTGCATTGAGTTTGCGCCCCTGCGCCTGCAGGCCGGGCCCAGGCCCTGAGAATTGAACGAAGGCCAAGCTTTCGTGCAACGCGGATTTCCTTATTTTCGCGTCACAATTTCAAGCCATGGCTGGAAACACCGAAACGATCCCTACAAGCGTCCTTTGGGGCGGAGGACAGAGCCCCTTCTCTGTCACTTACGGCAAAATGATGATGTGGTTCTTCCTCGTGTCCGACGCACTCACCTTCGGTGGGTTGCTTACGGCCTACGGATTCTCACGGGCCACTTCCGAAGACGCTTGGCCCATCGGCGAGCAAGTGTTCCGTGCCTTGCCAGGCTTGGACGGACATTACCCCTTGGTCTACGTGGCCCTCATGACCTTTCTGCTCATTGTGTCCTCCGTGACCATGGTGTTGGCTGTAGAAGCGGGGCACCGCAACGACAAGCGCGGTGTGGTTCGGTGGATGGCCGCCACC
>CAJWII010000176.1 GCA_913041065.1 uncultured Flavobacteriales bacterium | reverse complement strand
AAGTTGCTCCCTCCGTCTCCACCTTGTCCTCCTTGGACGAGTCGAAGGTGGACTACACATTGGTTGACACCCCACACACGTGGGCCGAACTTGCCAAGACGTTGGCCGACGCTGGACGCTTCGCCTTTGACACCGAGACCACAGGGTTGAACGCCATGGCCGCCGATTTGGTTGGCATGTCCTTCAGCCACAAAGCCGGCGTGGCCTCCTACGTGCCTGTCGATGCAGACTCGTGGCCAGACATTCGGGCGGTGTTCAAGCCTTTGTTGGAGTCGGCCAATTCGACTGTTGTGGGCCAAAACCTCAAGTACGACGGCAAAATCATGGCGCGTCACGGGGTGGACCTGACCCGCGCCCACCTCGTGGACACCATGGTGGCCCACTACTTGCTCGAGCCCGACCAACCTCACGGCATGGACGCCCTCGCCCAGTCGTTCCTCGCCTACCAATGCATCCCAATCACCGCGTTGTTGGGCAAGAAGGGCAAGAACCAAAAGAGCATGGCCGACCTGCCCCCAATGGAGGTGGTCAATTACGCGTGCGAGGACGCCGACATCACCCTCCAACTCGCGGAGGTGCTGTTGCCCAAACTGGCCGACAGCCAATTGGAGGCGTTGTACAGGGACGTGGAAATGCCGCTTCTCTCCGTGCTCATGCACATGGAACTCCAGGGTGTGGCCTTGGACATCGACCACTTGTCGGCCTTCAGCGCCGAGTTGGCGACCCAATTGGACGCCCTCCAAGGGTCCATCCAGGCCCACGCCGGGACCCCGTTCAACGTCGACTCGCCCAAGCAGTTGGGAGACGTGCTGTTTGACCACCTTCAAATCCCGGCCAAAGTCAAGAAGACCAAGACCGGCCAATACCCCACCAGCGAAGTCGTGCTGAGCAAACTTAAGGACGCCCACCCCATCGTGTCGGAAGTGCTGGAGTATCGAAAACTCAAGAAGCTGAGGTCCACTTACGTGGAACCGCTCCCCGCGTTGATCCACCCCGACACCGGAAGGGTCCACACCACCTACATGCAGGTGGTCGCGGCCACCGGGCGGTTGAGCAGCAAGGACCCCAACCTCCAGAACATTCCCATCCGCACACCCCAAGGGCGTGAAATCCGGAAGGCCTTCGTGCCCAGTTCTCCAGACCGTGTGATCGTGGCCGCCGACTACAGCCAAGTCGAGCTCCGCATCGCCGCGGCCATGAGTGGCGAACAGGGGCTGATCGAAGCGTTCCAACAAGGGGAAGACATCCACGCGGCCACGGCAGCCAAGGTGTTCGGGGTGGGACTCGACGAGGTCACACGCGACCAGCGCAGCCAAGCCAAGGCCGTCAACTTTGGCATTCTCTATGGCCAGGGAGCATTTGGGCTGGCGGAAACGCTCGGCATTCCCCGCCGAGAGGCCAAGGGAATCATCGAGGCTTACCACGCCCAGTTCTCAGGATTGCAAGCCTTCACCCAAGCCTGCGTCGCCAAAGCCCGTGAAGAAGGGCAAGCCACGACACTCATGGGACGCCACAGGCCACTGCCTGACATCTCCAGCAACAACGCTGTGGTGCGCGCTTTCGCGGAGCGCAACGCCGTCAACACACCCATCCAGGGTTCCGCCGCGGACATCATCAAAGTGGCCATGATTGAAGTCGCCAAGGCGCTTGAAGGCATGGACAGCAAACTCATCATGCAAGTGCACGACGAATTGGTGGTGGATGCTGCGGTGCACGAACTGGACAAGGTGAAGAAACTCTTGGTGACGTGCATGGAGCGCGCCGCGAAGTTGGAGGTTCCCTTGGAGGTGGAAGTCTCCCACGGACAGACCTGGCTCGAGGCGCACTGACCTCCGGTACACAATTTGGCGTGCAGAACTTTTTGCACGCACACGCGTACATCTGGAACGAACCTCCAAATTCGTACCAACCTGAAACGCATGAACAAGCTTCGCAACACCCTGTACCTCGGTTTGGCTGCTGGCATCTTCGCCTTGACCAGCTGCGGGGAACAAAGCAGCCCCACCACTTCTGGGAATTCCCTGTCTGAAGGCGCTTCCGTGACCCAACGGACCGCGCGCCTGAAGAAAATCTTCCGTGCGGCCCCCACGCCAATGGAGACGGCACGAATTGTCCAAAAGACCGGTGCCCAGTTCTCCCAAGAACATTTGCACTCTGCCCTGGCAGCTTCGAACTACGTCACCGTAGACCGCCAGGCGATCAACTTGGGGGTGTACGGCGCAGACCTCAGCTACGCCACCATTTTTGAAGAGAACGCCATCAGCTTGACTTACCTCGAAGTGGTCAAGAGCCTCGCCCGCGACTTGGGGGTGGGCGACGTCATTGGCGACGACCTGTTGACCCGCGCTGAAGAGAACCGAGCCCGCCAAGACTCCTTGGTGGCCATCGTATCGGAGGCGTTCTTCAACATGAACGAGAAACTCAAGTCCAACGGCCAAGAGGACCTCAGCGGCATGCTCGTGGCGGCGGGCTGGGTGGAAAGCCTCTACCTCGCGACACGACACACCGATCAGGCAAACGAAGAATTGCGCACCCGAATCGCAGAACAAAAGCTGGTGATGGAAGACGTGCTGGACTTGGTGACGAGCTACGAACAATCTCCCGAACTCAAGGCCATGGTCGCCCAGTTGCAGCCGATCGTGACTGCTTTTGACGCCGTCGAAAAAGAAGAAGCCAACAGCAACGTGTCCAAGAGCGGTGGTGCCCTCATCATCGGAGGTGGCCCCAGCTACACCGCGAGCGAAGACGTGCTGTCCCAAATCACCGAGACCGTAGGCTCGGTGCGTAACGAACTCATCAAGTAAACGACATGAATCCATCGATGAAGCGCCTTTCCCTTTGCATCGCCGTTCTGTCGTTGCTCTCGGCTTCGGCTTCCGCGCAATGCCGCACCTTCACCAAGCGCAACTGCCTCCCAGTGTTGGAGGGGTACGCCCAAAACGACAACTACAACTCGGCCGTTCTCATCGCGGGGGACGAGGCTGAATTGAGTGTCACTTTCTTGCCATCCACGGAATACCGTGTGGCCGTGTGTGCCCATCCCGTCTTGGGAGAAGTCACATTCGACATCCTCGACCAACAAGGCATCCGCATCTGGAGCAATTCCAACGGCGAAGACCACGTGGACTTCAGCTTGCAGCATGCCCAACGACTTCGTTTCCGAATCCAAGTCCCCGACACGGACGCCGCCATCTTGCATGAAGGCTGTGTGTCGCTCTTGGTCGGAAGCAAAGATTGAGTCCTTCCTTCCTAACCTGCAGAAACGAGAAGGCCCGCCAATTGGCGGG
>CAJWII010000175.1 GCA_913041065.1 uncultured Flavobacteriales bacterium | reverse complement strand
TTGGGTTTCCACCACCCACACCACGTCTGGGCGAATTGCACCGTCGGCGGTGGTGGTGGCTGCGGCGAGCGCTTCCGTGACGTCGCCACGGGACACCCGAATCCAATGGGTTTGGCCTTCCACAGGGGCCGGAAGAGCCTCCAGCGCTTGGTCGGCGGTCCACAGCGGAATGTGTTGTTCCGGGGGCGAGGGCAGCCCGCGCCACACGTCGGCGTCCACAAGCACCTGCAAGGTGCCGGGCAGGCCAAAGGTCAAGGGCGTTTTACCCGCGTACACGTAGTCGCAGGCCGCTTCGTCCAGGTTCCACTTGTCCAGGGGCACGCTGTAGCGGTACCCTGCACCAAACAAGTGGGCAGGTTCCTTGTCCCCTTCGCGCAGGGTGTGGACCACCACCGGCACATGCTTGCCGCCGACGTTGTCCACTTCTCCGCAAACCCTTCGGCTGTAGTTGAAGGGGTCCAAGTTGTGGTCGACGGGGGCAATGGGTTCGTGTCCTTGACGGGACGTGTACCGTTCCACGAGCATGCGCCCCACGGGCATTTCAGCTTCAGGTTCTTCCGTCAGGCTCACCCGCACGGTGTCGCCAAGGCCGTCCTCCAAGAGAGTGCCGATGCCCAGGGCGGATTTGACCCTGCCGTCCTCGCCGTCGCCCGCCTCAGTCACGCCCAAATGCAAGGGGAAGGCCATGTTTTCCTCGGCCATGCGGGCGACGAGCAGCCGGTAAGCTTGCACCATCACCTGAGGGTTGGAGGATTTCATCGACACCACGACGTCGTGGTAACCTCCGTCCACGCAAATCCGCAGGAATTCCAAGGCGCTTTCCACCATCCCCAAGGCCGTATCCCCGTACCGACTCATGATGCGGTCGGACAAGGACCCGTGGTTGGTGCCGATGCGCATGGCCCGTCCAAGGCGCTTGCACTTATGGACCAAGGGCGTGAATTTCTCCCGGATGCGAACGAGTTCTTCCGCGTATGTTTCGTCGGTGTATTCGAGGTTTTCAAACCGCTTCTTATCGGCGTAGTTGCCGGGATTCACTCGGATTTTCTCCACGTGATCCGCTGCGATTTCTGCGGCGTTTGGCGTGAAGTGGATGTCTGCCACCAACGGCGTCTTGTGCCCTGAGGCACGAAGTTTGGCCACGATGTCGCCAAGCGCCTCTGCGTCCCGCTTGCTGGGTGCGGTGATGCGGACAAGCTCACAACCCACGTCGATCATCCGGACGCTTTGCGCCACAGTGGCCTCCACGTCCATCGTGTCTGTGGTGGTCATGGACTGCACGCGGATGGGTTGGTCGCCTCCTATGCCAATCTGGCCAACACGCACTTCATGCGTTTGGCGTCGTGCGTAATTGAATTGGTCGGGGCAGTAGGAATTCTGGCTCATCGTCAAGGTTGCGCTGTGAAGATAACCGCTGACTTGCACGGATGTTGCCCTGGGCTGACCTGTACTTTTGAACCCATGTCTTCCTCCCAAACCTCCGACGCCATAGACCTCCATGCGGTGGTCGTGGGTGGGGTGGCGTTTGGAGACCGAAGCCGGGTCGTCCGGTTGCTGACGGGAGCCCACGGGTGCATCCCGCTTTGGGTTCCGACCGCGTCCAAACAAAAAGCCCTCTGGCACCCCATGGCGTCGCTTGAGGTGAGCGACTTGAAGCCCCGAAAAGGGCAAGGACTTTGGAACGCCAGAGAATGCCGGCGGGCGGACAAGCAACTGCAACTTAGGCGCGACCCTGCCCGGTCAGCGGTGGCCTTCTTCCTGGCCGAGGTGCTCGCTTGCAGCCTGGAAGAGGGGGCGCCTGCGCCAGAGGTGCATGCCCTAGCATCGAACGCCTTGCGTTGGTTGGAGGACGAGCCCAACGTGCCTTGGATTCACGTCAAGTTCATGGCCCACCTCGTGGACGCCCTCGGGATGATGCCTTTGTTGCCCGAGGACCCGACGTGGCGAATGGACGTGAACACGGGGGAATTTGTGCCCCAAGAACACGCGCCCAAAACAGCCTTGGACCAAGCGGTGGTGGCCGGCATGAGGCAAATTCCTGGCATGGAGTTTGCCAAACTGGACACGCTGAACTGGAGCTTGGACATGCGGAAGGCACTCGTGTTGGGTGCCCACCGCCACATCCAAAGTCAGCTCGGCAAAACCCGAGAATTGAAAAGCTACGATGTGCTCGAAGCCTTGTTTGCGTGACGTCTGGTGCTGGAGTTCTCTTCCCTTGGCTTTGGTGCTTTGGGGAGGAGGCGTCGCCAGGCCCTTGCACGCCCAAGAGACCTCGCCCGGCCAAGAAGGCGAGAAGAGGCGCCTTGTGGTTCGCACCAATGGCGCCCCCATTCCATTCGCCACTGTCCTGAACACTAGAACAGGGCAGGCCATGGCTGCCGACGCCCAGGGTGTGGTGATGTTCCCGGCCTGGGGGCCCACCGACACCTTGAGGGTTCAGTCGTTGGGCTACGAGGAGTTGACGGTGGTGCCCGGCGCGTCTCCGCTGAGCACTTTGGAGCTTCAACCGGCCATGTTCGCCATCGAGGAAGTGGTGGTGGCGTCCAACGCATTGACAGGGACAGCCATGTCCAACATGGGCGTGTCCCAGGTGGCCAAACTCACCACCCGCGCCCCGGTCCTCACCACCGAAACCACCGGCGACCTGTTGGAGGGGTCGGGCCAGATTCACCTCCAAATGAGCCAACAAGGAGGGGTCAGTCCAGTGCTGCGCGGCTTCGAAGCCAACCGTGTCCTGTTGGTTGTGGACGGCGTCAGGATGAACAACGCCATTTACCGCGCCGGACACGTTCAAAACGCCGGCACGGTGGACCCTTTTGCGATCCAACGCACCGACGTCATCATGGGCCCGAGCAGCGTACTGTACGGCAGCGACGCCCTCGGTGGGGTGGTGCATTTTTTGACCTTGGCTCCGCGGTTCTCCTACGGAGGAACGGAGGTGAAAGGCAAGGTGCTGACCCAAGGAAACACCGCCAATGGTGGATGGGCAGGTCACGCTGAAGTGGCTGTGAGGGCGCCACGGTGGGGGTCGGTGACCCAAGTGTCGCACCGCCATTTTGGAGACCTCAGGATGGGCTCGTGGCGTGCCCATGGCGACAGCACCTGGGGGTTGGTCACCCACCTTGTGGACCGCAGGGCGGGACGGGACGTCTTGGTCGACAACGCCGACCCAGAAATCCAAGCGCCAACAGGGTACAGCCAATGGGACCTGCAGCAGCGCATGAGGCTGCGCTTGCGCGAGGGGTTCGTGGACGTCAACTTGCAGCACAGCACCACCAAGGACGTCCCTCGTTTTGACGTTTACGGCGATCGGG
>CAJWII010000174.1 GCA_913041065.1 uncultured Flavobacteriales bacterium | reverse complement strand
TACCTGAAGTTTCGAAAAATCCCGACGCCTTTGGCCTTGCCGTTTGGGTGGTTTCCGCTGCAGCAAGAAAAGAAGAGCCAAGGGGTGCTCTTGCCGAGCTACGGCGACGGGGGCAACCTGGGGTTCTTTTTGAAGGACTTGGGGTACTACGTGCCCATCGGGGAGCATTGGGACGCCAGGCTGTTGGCGGACATTTACACGGGCGGGAGCTGGGCGGTTCGTTTGGGTACGAACTACAACCACAGGTACCGCAACAAGGGTGGTTTCAACGTGAGCTTCCAGCGTCAGCGTCAGGGCTTCGCAGGCACGCCGGGCTTTGCCCTTGCGAACAACTTCTTCGTGCGTTGGACCCACAGCCAAGATCCAAGGGCTCGCCCCAACAGCCGATTTTCCGCGTCGGTCAATTTTGGTTCTTCGGGGAACTTTCAGCAGAATTTGAACAGCAGCCAGGAGGAGTACCTGAGCAACACCTTTCAATCGAGTGTGCAGTGGAATTTGAAGGTCCCACGCAGTCCTTTCTCGGCGACGGTCAGCGCCAGGCACAGCCAAAATTCAACCACCGGAAATGTGCAGTTGACGGTGCCTTCGTTGTCGGTCAACATGCAGCGCACCACCCTCGCCAAGTTGGTCGGGTTGGATGCCGGGCGGGTCTCGATGTTGGACAACGTGGCGGTGACGTACAGCAGCCAAATGGAGAATTCCATCGAGGCGCCAGACAGCGCGTTTGGTGCCCTGGATTTTGGGTCAATGAAAATTCGTAATGGACTGAAGCACAAATTAAAGGCTTCTTCCAGCTCAAGCTTGGGTTTCGTTTCAATTGCGCCGAGTTTCAGCTACAACCAATACGATTCGTTTGAGGCGCTTGACTACCGTGAGGTGGTCTTGGGTCAGGACAGCATGGGGTTGGTGTCCGACACACTTGCGGGGTTTTCGTCGGCCAACGATTGGCGTTTTGGTGTGTCTGCGAGCACCAGGTTCTACGGCACGTTCAACGCCCGTCGTTCAGGCAGGTTGCATGCGGTGCGCCATGTTCTGTCACCCACGGTGGGCTTGAGTTACAATCCTGAGCGCTTGCGCAGCCGGACCATCACCACCTCCCAAGGGGAAGACTTCGGTTGGAACCCCTACGCACTGGGTCGATTTGTGCCCACGGACGCGCGCGAGGCGGGCTCGCTGAATTTTGGACTTTCTCAAAACTTGGAGGCCAAGGTGGCCGACCGCGAAACCGGGGAGCTTCGCAAGGTGAAGCTGCTGGACAACCTCAGCACAACGGGTTCATTCAATTTTGTAGCTGACTCAATGCAGTTGTCTGACATTCAGACCCGTGCATTCACAAGTTTATTCAATCGAGTCAATTTGAATTTGAACGCGACCCACTCGCCGTACGCCCGCGACAGCGTCACAGGTCAAGCGATCGACACGTACCTGGCGTCGCAAGGGTTGGGATTGGTCAGGTTGAGGCGGTTGACCGGTGCGGTGGGCACCTCTCTCAAATCCCAAGAGGGGTCGCCGGCCCCATGGAACATGCGGCTGGATTACAACGTCAATCTGTCCCGCCAATGGAACGCCATGGCGTTGCGTGACTCCAGCGTGGTGACCCATGCTTTGACTGCGCGAGGTGGCATCCAGGTCTTGGGGAAGCACAGGTTGGACGTGCAGTCAGGGTACGATTTGGCCCGGCGGGAATTCACGCCCACCAATTTGAACTTTTACGTGGACTTGCACTGCTGGGAATTCAGTTTCAACTGGATTCCATTTGGCGTGCGCAAGAGCTTCTCTTTGCGGCTCAACGTGAAGTCGGCGTTGTTGCGCGATCTCAAGCTTGAGGCCAGGGGCCAAAACGGCCAATTCCTGTTCTGATTTTTCGTTGCCAGAGTCCGGACTCAGTTGCGAAGGAACCAGCGGTACAGCATCACCGCCAAGCACATCAAGAATGCGAAAAAGCTGATTTTGTTGATGCCGTGCATCATTCGAAGGTTCAACCCGTCTCCTTCGCTTTTCTTGAACAGGTTGAGGGGGTTGAGGTAGTGCAGGAACTTCTTAAAGAACATGGCGTGGGGATTCAGGTGTGTGCGGCGATCATCGAGATTTCGACACGGGCGCCTTTGGGCAAGGCTTGGACTGCCACAGCTTCTCGAGCCGGGTATGGCGCTGGCATCGCGTCGCGGTAGGCCGCGTCCATGTCGGCGTAATCGTCCATGGTGGTGAGAAACACGGAGGCTTTGACCACGTGGTCCAGAGTCAGTCCGGCTTTGCAAAGGATGGCCTCAGCGTTGGCGATGCACTGGCGCGTGGCCCGTTGCATCTCGTCCCCAAGCAATTCTCCTGTCTCCGGAACCAAGGGGATTTGGCCGCTTACGAACACCAGGGGGCCTGCCTGGGTGGCTTGGCTGTATGCGGCCACAGGTTGGGCGCCTTCGTCGGTGTGGATGCGTTGGCTCATGGTACTTTTGTTCTAGCCCAAAGCTAACCCATGCGCATCACCCTGTTCAACTGTCTTGACTCCTTCACGTGGAATTTGGTCCACGACTTGGAGCGTGCCGGGGCGCATGTTCGGGTCGTGGAAGAAGGCCAGTGGCAGGATTCGGATTGGGACCAAACCGACGCCCTTGTGCTGTCGCCAGGCCCCGGATTGCCAGACGAACATCCCCAGTTGTTGGACGTCTTGAAGGAGGCGGTGGACCGCGGGGTTCCGGTGCTCGGGGTTTGTTTGGGTATGCAGGCCATCCACGTGCTGGATGGGGGGGCGTTGACCAACATGGACGAGCCGCTTCATGGCCGGGTAACCTCAGTGGACTGGCATCGCGAGCTGCCGCGCTGGGAAGACTTGTGGAAGGACATGCCCACGCCCATGGAAGTCGGACTTTACCACAGTTGGGTGGTGGACGAATCCACCGGCAGCGATGCGTACAACACAATCGCCCGCAACACGCAGGGATGGCCGATGGCGCGGGTCCACCGTTCCCTGCCCATTGCGGGCGTCCAGTTTCATCCTGAGTCTGTGCTGACCCAGGAGGGGCGGGCGTTGCTCAGGGCTTGGCTTGACTCGACTCAGCGCTGCTTGGCCATCTCGGCTTCGAAGGTCTCTTTGAAGCGCTCGTAGTTGTATTCGGCACGAATGCGCTCGTCGTCCGAGAGGCGTTCGTTGTACTTGGACACCAAGTCCGCCCCACTCAATTCAATCGCAAGGTAGCTCACGTAGTTGCCGGCGGGCTTTTGGGTCAACCGGCTGCACGCGGTGATGGCGCCAGAGAGCTGCTGGTCCACGACGGTGCGTGCGAGGTCGTTGAACGTCTCGGTGACCTCCTCCACGTTGTTGTA
>CAJWII010000173.1 GCA_913041065.1 uncultured Flavobacteriales bacterium | reverse complement strand
CCGTGGTCAACGAGCGGGTCAAGGCGTCACCCTTGGCCAAGCGTTTGGCCGAAGAGCGCGGCTTGAGCTTGAGCCTGATTCCAGGTTCAGGAGAAGGAGGCCGCATCGTCAAGCGCGACGTGGAAGCTTTCGTGGGCGGCGTGTCGTCTGCAGCCAATGCGGTGGAGCGTTTCACCGAGGTGGGCGTGTCCCAGATGCGCAAGACCATCGCACGGCGTTTGGCCGAGAGCAAATTCACGGCGCCTCACTTTTACTTGAGCGTGACCATTGACATGGGTGCGGCCATGACGGCACGCAAGGCCATCAATGACCGAGGCCCTCACCGCGTGAGTTTCAACGACATGGTCGTGAAGGCTGTGGCCATCGCGTTGAAGAATCATCCCGCGGTGAACAGCAGCTGGTTGGAGGACCGCATCCGGTACAACGAGCACGTCCACATCGGTGTGGCTGTGGCGGTCGAAGACGGTTTGCTTGTACCTGTGGTGCGTCACGCGAACGTGAAGTCGTTTGGCGAAATCGGCACCGAAGTGCGCGAGTTTGCGCAGAAGGCCAAGGACAAGAAGTTGCAGCCCAGCGATTGGGAAGGCAACACCTTCACCATCTCCAACCTCGGCATGTTTGGCATTGAGGACTTCACGGCGATCATCAACCCGCCTGACGCGTGCATCCTCGCAGTGGGTGGCATCCAGAATGTGCCTGTCGTCAAAGAGGGTGCGGTGGTGCCAGGCCACACGATGAAAGTCACCTTGAGCTGCGACCACCGCGTGGTGGACGGCGCCACTGGTGCGGCGTTCTTGAACGAGGTGAAGCAAAACTTGGAGAATCCGGTCTTGATGTTGGTCTGACCGGAGGTCGTATGTAGCTTGCCATGACATGGCAGACGTGCGTCCATCTACCCCCCTTGAATTTCTCAAAGGCGTCGGGCCCAAACGGTCCGACGCCCTTGTTTCTGAGCTTGGGCTGAGGACCTGCATGGACCTCGTCCTGCATCTGCCATTCCGGTACGAGGACCGCAGCCAGTTTGTGGGCATTGGTGACATCCAAGGGGAACATGTGGCGGTGCAAATGCAAGGCATCATCACCCGGGCCAACGAAGTGCGCGGAGGCCGTGGAACACGCCTGGTGGCGACGTTTGACGACGGGGAGCGCACCATGGAGCTTCAGTGGTTCCGAGGGGCCCAGTGGATCATGCGCAACTTGCCTGTGCAGAAGCAAGTGGTCATCTACGGCAAGCCCAAGTTGTACAAGGGCAAATGGAGCATCGCCCATCCCGAGGTGGAGCTCCTGAGTCAATTTGAAATGCGAGGCGGCGACGGGTTGAATCCGGTCTATCCAAGCACCGAAAAACTGTCCCGCCAAGGCCTGAACAGTGCAGGACTGGCCAAGCTCATACGGAACGTGGTGTCGCAAGTCACTCCGGCGTTGACCGAAACGCTGCCCGCGAGCGTGGTGTCCAAGATGAAGTTGCTGGGGAGGGCCGAGGCCATGAAGCTGGTCCACAGTCCCAAGTGTCCTGAAGACGCGCAAGCGGCCCAAACCAGGCTGCGCTTTGGAGAGTTGTTCTTGCTCCAGCTGAGCTTGCTTCAGCACAAGAACAAGGTCACCAAGGACCTGCCTGGGGTTCGGTTTGAGCTGGTTGGCGGGTTCTTCAACCGCTTTTTTCACGACAAGCTCCCTTTCGAATTGACGGGCGCCCAGAAGAGGGTGCTGAGGGAGATTCGTGCGGACTTGAACACGGGCCGCCACATGAACCGCCTGCTTCAAGGCGATGTGGGCAGCGGCAAGACGGTGGTTGCGTTGTTGACCGCGCTGCTGGCCAAAGACAATGGATACCAGGCGTCGATCATGGCGCCCACCGAAATCTTGGCGCAGCAGCACCTCGAGGGTTTGAGGGAGATGCTTGGGAACATGCCCGTTCGCGTCGAGCTCTTGACAGGATCGGTGAAGGGCAGCGCGCGCCGAGAGATTTTGGAGGCCTTGGAGGCCGGAGAGGTGGACATTTTGGTGGGGACCCACGCGCTGATTGAGCCCACGGTGGTGTTCCACCGGCTGGGGCTGGCGGTCATCGACGAGCAGCATCGATTCGGGGTTGCCCAGCGCGCCAAGCTTTGGAAGAAAGCGAAGGTGGCCCCACACATCCTGGTGATGACGGCGACCCCCATTCCCAGAACGCTGGCCATGACGGCGTATGGCGATTTGGATTCCAGCGTGCTGGACGAGTTGCCACCGGGTCGGAAGCCGATCCAGACCGTGCACCGCACCGATGCTTCGCGGTTGGGGGTGTTTCAATTTTTGGAAGACCAGATCGCCGAAGGGCGTCAGATTTACCTGGTTTATCCCCTGATTGAGGAGAGCGCCACCCTCGACCACAAAGACTTGATGGACGGCTACGAAAGCATCGTCCGCCGCTTCCCAATGCCGGACTACCAAGTCGCCATCGTGCACGGTCGGATGAAGCTGGAAGACAAGGCTTGGGAAATGGACCGCTTCGCCAAAGGTCAGGCCCAAATTCTTGTGGCGACCACCGTCATTGAAGTGGGGGTGAATGTGCCCAACGCCAGCGTGATGGTGATCGAGAGTTCAGAGCGGTTTGGCCTGTCCCAACTTCACCAATTGCGCGGACGCGTGGGCCGTGGCGCCAGCCAGAGTTACTGCATTTTGATGTCGAAGGCCGAATTGGGTGCGGACGCCCGTCGCAGGATTGAGACGATGTGCCGAACCAACGACGGGTTCGAAATCGCTGAAGTCGACATGGAGTTGCGCGGTCCGGGCGACGTGATGGGTACCCAGCAAAGCGGGGTGCCCGATTTGAAGGTCGCCGATTTGGTCCGCGACCGTCCCCTGCTGACCAGCGCGCGTCATTTGGCGGAAGAAGTCCTTGACACCGACCCCTACTTGACGCAACCTGATCACCTTCCCTTGCGTGAGGCGTTGGAAACTGCGTTGAAAGCCCGCAGCAACTGGGGCCGAATTTCCTGAGCTTCCTGTCGAACTTGGTCTCATGAAAGTGTGGGTGTTTCCGTGTGTGGCGGTGTTGGTGGCTGGGCTCGCGTGGGCCTGGTACCAAGTCAGTCCTGCGCCCGTGGGCGAGGCGGAAAACCCCATGCTGTGGGCGTCCGACAGATGGACGGAGTGGCGAGTTGTGCCCTTGGAAGAAGGGGACGGCGTTCGGCGCGTGTTTCGCGACGCAGCTGGATTGGAAGTGACCCACGTGGTGACGCCTTCGGGAGCCCTGCCTTCTGGCATGTTCCAACGGCCATGGCGAGGAGGATGGCTTCGAGGTGTTCCGGAGGCCCTGGACGCATGGGTGGAAGGTCCAGGTACGATGGCCGCGCATTGGCGCGAGGAACC
>CAJWII010000172.1 GCA_913041065.1 uncultured Flavobacteriales bacterium | reverse complement strand
GTGCACGTGCAATGCCTGTGGAACCGCGACAAGCGTTACTACACAAAGGGCTCGTGGCGCGGGACAATGGCGTTGGACGGCGGTCCGCTATTCACCCAGTTCTCGCATTTCTTGGACATCCTAATGTGGGTGTTTGGCGAGGTGGAGGTGACGACGGCGCAGTTCACGAACCAAGCCCACCAAGACTCCACGGAGTTTGAAGACGGCGGGTCGTTCCAGTTCAACTTGACTGAAAGTGGGTGGGGCACATTCACCTTCAGCACGGCCGTCCCTCACGGCAACTTCGAGAGCAGCATGACGGTCGTCGGCGACCGTGGGACGGTGCGCATCGGAGGACAATACATGGACCGGTTGGACGAATTCGCGTTGCCGGGGGTGGCGCGTCCGGACATGTCAAATGTAGCCCCGCCCAACGACTACGGCGGGTACAAGGGCTCGGCCAGCAGCCACCATCATGTTTATGACAATGTGATTGACGTTCTGCTGCACGGGGCGACGGCGGCCACGCCCATCGAGGAAGGGTTGGCTGTGGTGCGTGTCATCACCCAAGCCCACGCGCTGGGCAGGTCTTGACCCTCAAGCGCCCATGTCCAGCACGCGCGACGGCGTGGTCCACGCGTTCCAAGTCTTGGGAAACACCCACCTGAACCAGAAGGGCGCTTTCACCCAGCGCCGCATGGCCACGGGCACGCCTCCAAACTCCGCGTAGAACTTGTCGACCCCAGAATCTTGGCTTCCTCCGAAGTCGAAGGTGGTGGCGCCCATGCGCTGGGCGGCTCGCATGGCCTCGCCAAGCATGGCCACGCTGGCGCGTCCTGAGTCCTTGGAGCGTTCCTGCCCGCCGAAGGCGTAGACGCACGTGCTGCACGGCAACAGCACGAAGCCCCCGGATGCAACCACCTCGCCCTCGGCGTTGGTCGATGTGACAGCGAAGGTCCAAGGCTCTGCTGCGAGTCGCTGGAGCAAGGGCGTCAATCGGCGTTGGTGGCTGGAAAGTCCTTTGCGGTCGCGGGAGGCGGCGTGCAGCCGCTCCAAGTGGGACCAGGTGGTCGGGTCATGTCCAGTTTCCACAGCAACCTTGCCGCCTTCTCGTACGAAGCGTCGAGCCTGCTTGTCCCGGGTCTTGGGCAGGGGCACGTCGCCATCTGTGGGCAAGGTCACTTGCCGGGTGTGCCTGCGCACTTTCGTCCAGCCTTGCGGCAGAAGGAGGTCAGGATGGGCGTGTGGGCCCAGGTCCAGAACTTTGGTGGTGTGGGGAAGCAGGGCCGCCGCAGCGACGAGCGCTTGTTGGGTGTCCAAGTCGCCACGCAGGTCGCAGTGCAGTGCCCAGGCGGGCGTGTGCAGCAGGGGCAAGAACCCTTTGAGGCGGCCGGCCGCGAGGGCCATGTGGCCTTGGGACAAGCGAATCGAGGCGTCGTTGTGTCCCGCCCATGTGGGGGAGGCGAAGCCGGTCAGCGCCATGCGGTTGAGGAAAGGGTGGGGATCAGAGTCCGAGAGACCGCTTCACCGCTTCGTATTCACGGTCGCCGCCCACAAAGTCGTCGCCAAGGGCCACCCACGATTGGGCGTTGCCGCGGTCGCCGAGCTGGTCGAGGGTCTCGATGGTTTTGACGAAGGCGTATTGAAGCAAGTCGAGCTGCGACTCGGTCAGGCCACGGGCCTGTTGGTCCAACAAGAGATTCTTCGCCTTTTCCCACTGGACGTCCGCGTCGCGTCGGGCCTTGAGGGTCATGTACACGGTGCCAAACATCATGTATGCCGCAGGGTCTTCCTTGTCCAGGCTTGTGAGGTACTTGTAGTACGACTTGGCCTTGGTGTACTTCTCGTTGTCCATTTCGGTCTCTGCCGCGATGATGGTCTCCTTGCGGATCTCTTCGATGAACTCCTGCTCCAGCGGTACGTACTCTATTTCCTTGTCCTTCTTCACAAACTTGCTCGCGTATTTCAATCCGTTCTTGAGGGCCTTCAGCTTGTCCACTTCAAAGGACTCGCGCAAGTCGGGGTCGTCGCTGTTGTGGATGCCCATGTACGCTTTGGACATGTACAGGTACGGCATGGGGTGCTTCTTCTGCTCGTCGTCCTCGGTGTAGCGAATGGCCTTGTACAGGACCTTCTCGTACTTCTCGTCCACGATCCACATGAGTAGCTCGTTCAAATCATCTTCCTCAATCAAGATGGGCTCTTCTTCTTCCTCGCCTCGGATTTGGCCAAAAGAAGTCTGGGGAGCTCCCAAGGTGAAGGCGCAAGTCGCCAGCAAAGCAATCCAGAGGGAGAATCGGTTCAATGAGATGTTCATGCGTTCGGGGTTTGAGTGTGTGCGTGTCAAATGCACATTCCGTGCCGAAGATATGAAGGGGCGCTCGTTTGAGCTTGAACCGCAGGTGGAACCAAGTGTTCCTTTGTCCTACGTGAACCAGGACACTTCGCAAATCCAGAATGTTCATGCCTCCGACATGCATGCGCCAGCGGTGGCGTGGTTTGCGTCGCGGGGCTGGACGCCCCAACCGTTTCAAGTGGAAGTGTGGGAAAGCATGGGGCGGGGAGAAGACGGGTTGTTGCAGGCGCCGACAGGAAGTGGCAAGACTTACGCCGCCATGGGCCATGTGTTGTCTGCGGCCAAGGCGTCACGAGCGCCTCGCGGCAAGGGGCGGTTGCGGTTGCTTTGGATCGCCCCACTGCGGGCATTGTCTTCCGACATCGCGGAGGCGGCGAGGGCGATGGTGGATGGGCTCGGGTTGGACTGGGACGTGGGTCGGAGGACGGGCGACACCTCGGCGAAAGAGAAGGCCCGCCAAAAGAAGGTCTTGCCTGAGGTGCTCATCACAACCCCAGAATCTGTGCACATTCTCATGGCGCAAAAAGGGGGCGGTGGCCGCCTGGCCGACGTCGACGCCATTGTGGTGGACGAATGGCACGAGCTCATTGGTTCCAAGCGCGGCGTTCAAATGGAACTCGCCCTCTCATGGATCAAGCAGTTGCAGCGCAAAGCAGGCCGGCCAGAGGCCGTGGTTTGGGGGGTAAGCGCCACGCTGGCCCAGCCCCGTGAAGCGCTGCGTGCGTTGATTGGCCACGACTTGGGCCACATCGTTCGGGCGGACATCGCCAAGGAGATCTACATCGAGAGCACCATGCCAGGCGCTTTTGAGAAGTTGCCTTGGGCAGGCCACATCGGGCTGCAGTTGATCGACGGCGTGGTGGACGTTGTGGAGCGTCATCAGAGCACCCTCATTTTCACCAACACGCGCCGTCAAGCCGAGGTGTGGTACCAAGCGCTTCTGGCTGCCAAGCCCGACTGGGCAGGACTGCTGGCCATGCACCACGGGTCCGTCGCCAAGGAGTTGCGCGAGTGGGTGGAGG
>CAJWII010000171.1 GCA_913041065.1 uncultured Flavobacteriales bacterium | reverse complement strand
GCGTCGGAGGCCAAGACAGCCAAGGCGTGCGCCAAGCCGTCCTGATCAGGGACATCACCCGCGCCCACCACCCAAACGTGGCTGCCGGTGGCACTCGACAGACCTCTGTTCATGGCGTCGTACACCCCGTGGTCAGGTCTGGAAGACACATGGCGCACCAGGTTGGTGTGGGCGACCAAAACGTTCAAGGTGTGGTCTTTGGATGCGCCGTCGGAGACGACAATGTCCAGCCTGTCTTTCAGCTCGGTCGGAAGCGCGGCAAACGCGGTCAAGGTGACCGAGAGGGCTTCCGCGTCGTTCCAGCTGGGGATGAGGACCGTGAGGTCACGCATGTTCATCGTGGACGACGCCATCTTGACACCTCCAAACACGTCCCGGACGCTGGTCTATCGACCCCCAATCGTGGGTAGCCATGACCAGCGATTTGCCTTGGTCAGGAAGTGCGTGAAGCAACTTCAAAATGTCCTCCGTGGTGTCTGGGTCCAAGTTGCCTGTGGGCTCGTCGGCCAGCAGGAGGGGAGGGTCGTTGAGCAGGGCTCGTGCAATTGCCACACGCTGCTGTTCGCCGCCACTCAATTCATGGGGAAGTTTGTACCCTTTGTGCTCCAGCCCGACTGCGGCCAGCACTTCGTCAATTCGTCGGCGCTTGGCTTGGCTGTCCGTCCACCCTGTGGCGTTCAGAGCAAACAGCAAGTTGTCGTCAACGCTTCGGTCTTCCAGCAGCCCAAAATCTTGAAACACCATGCCAAGCTTGCGACGCAAGACGTGCACGTTGCGTGACGTAACCTTGTTCAAGTTGACGTCGCACACCCGACCATTGCCGGAGCGCAAGGACAAATCCCCATAGAGGGTCCTCAGCAGGCTCGACTTGCCACTCCCTGTGCGTCCCACGAGGTAGACCAATTCGCCTTGGCGCACCTTGAGGTGAATGTCCGACAACACGACGTGCTCGTGGTGCCGGACTTCCACTCCGGTGAGTTGGATCAAAGGCTCCCCCTGGTCCACGTTCAGTCTTGTTGGAAGATGCTGTCGTCCAATTCCACGTCGAAACTAACCCGAACGGTGCGCTGGTGGATGGGTTGGCCGTCCACCACCGATTTGCGGCTTGACGGCACTTTCAAGGCCTTTTCGCCGTGGGGGAGGTACAAATCCAACCGCTCCACCAAGAAGGTGCCGTCGCCCATGGGCTTCTTCGACTGCATCATCAACCCATCTTCGCTCTTGAACCAGTAGGTTTCTGCCAGGCCGTCGCGGGTGAATTCCACCAAGGTGCAAGGGATGCCATCCAAGGCCTCCACCCCAAGAATGCGGCTGCTGTACCCTTCTTTCTTCAAGCCCAACAACCGGACTGGCGAAAGGTCAGAAAGCTGCAACGCGAGTTCGTCGGCGTCCATGGCGTTGGTTTCACCCATGGCGGATTGACTTCCCGTGGTTTCGGTCACGAGTTGTACCATCACGGGTTGGTTGGACATGAGCATTTCCGTTCGCTTTGCGCGGTTGCCCTTCTCCAGGCGAATGGACTCACGGAATTGCAGATTCAGACCAACCCCAAACTCGGCCGACCCTTCGGTCACCATGGTTTTCACTTTGCCCCATGCCTTCTTTCCACCGATGGCCTCGAAGTGGCGCTTGAGCACGTCGTCCACGGTCAAGTCCTCAGGGGCGTCTTCACGGGGAATCTGACGCCGACCAAACGCGTCGTACAGGTCGATGCCTTGGTGATTGTCAAACACCTCAAGCTTTTCCTTGACCTCAGGCGCCCCCACCACACAGATGTTGACGTTGTTGAATCGAATCATCTCCTGGGCCACACGCTGCACATCTTCCACGGTCACCGCGTCGAGTCTTGAGAGGTAGGTTTGGTAGTAATCTTCCGGCAAGTGATAACGAGACGTGTTGAGGGCAAACCGTGCCACCGTGCCAGGGCTTTCCAAGGAACGGGCAAATCCACCGGCCAAGGATGCCTTGGCCGTGAACATTTCGGTCGAGTCTGGCTGCGTGCTGCGGATGCGGGCGATTTCGTACAAGAATTCCACCACTGCGCTGTCGGTGACTTCCGTGCGGACGTCAGCGTAGGCGGCAAACTGGCCCATCACTGGGTCGGACCGCAAGCTGGAGCGGGCTCCGTAGGTGTAGGCCTTGTCTTCACGCAGGTTCTGCATGAGGCGCCCGCTGAACACCCCGCCACCGAGGATGGAGTTGGCCACTTGTGCCGCCACCGCGTCGGGGTGTCCCGGAGGGAAGGGAATGGCGTGGGTCACGTTGATGGTGCTCTGGACCGCACCTTCCACTGGGGCGAAGTGAACCTCCATGCCTTTGGGCATGGCAGGTGGCAACACGCGTTCGAAAGGAATATTGCTCCGCCGCCATGTGCCGAAGTGCTTGTAGGCCTCGGCCTGCGCCTCTTCCGGGGTGATGTCCCCGATGGCGATGAGGTAAGCGACGTTGGGGCGGAAGTACTTTCTGTGGTAGGCCTGAAGGTCTTCTAGGGCGATGGCTTCGAGGCTTTCTTCGGTCATGACTTCGCCGTAGGGGTGAAGCTCGCCGTAGTTGACGGCAGCCACCAAGTTGGCGGAGATTTCGCCAGGTGAAGTACCGATGTTGGCCAAGTTGGAACCCATTTGGGTTTTCACCTTGTCCAGTTCTTCTTGCGGGAAGGTGGGGTTCAAGACGGCGTCCGCCACAATTTCGAGCAAAGTGTCGGTGTGCTTGGACAACGAACGCGCAGAAAACCCTGTGGCGGAGGCGTTGAACGATGCCCCGAGGAACTCAATGTCCTCAGCGATTTCGGCTTTGCTACGGGCCTCTGTACCGCTGGACATCATGGCGCTGGCCACGTCCATCATGCCGGCCTTGTCGCCTTCTTGGAACGGTTGGAATTCCAAGGTCATGCTCCAGTACACGGACGGAGTCTTGTGGTTTTCCACCACAATAAGTGTCATGCCGTTGGCGAGCTTGACTTCGGTGCTCGTGCCGATGTTCAATTCCGGTGCCGGGCCTGGATTCGGGGCTTGGCTTCGGTCGATCTGGGCGGAAGCGGTGAAGCCCAGGGTCCACAACATCAAGACCTGGGCGAGGCCTGCGAGGGATGTTCGGGAAGGGATGCAGTTCATGGCTCAGTTGTCTTGGTAGAGAAAGTAAAGGGTGACCCGCTGTTCAGGCATATAGTATTTCTGGGCCACCCGTTGGATGTCCTCTGGGGTGACAGCGAGGTAGCGCTCCACCTCGGTGTTGATGAGGTTGGCGTCCCCGAAGTAGGTGTGGTAGTTGGCCAAACTTTCGGCGATGCCCGCCATGCTTTGGTCGCCGGTGGCGGCGTCGAACTCAATTTGGTTCTTCAGCTTTTGCAACTCGCGGTCTCCGATGGGCTCGGCCTTCATGCGCTC
>CAJWII010000170.1 GCA_913041065.1 uncultured Flavobacteriales bacterium | reverse complement strand
GGGATGCCGTTCAGCCCGTAGACCGTGCCCAAGCCGCTGACGATGGGCATGCCGTTGATGAGGACCATGGTGTACGGCCCTTCCAAGCCTTGGATGCGGATGTCGCCCGTGTTGCAGATCGCACAGTTCATCTGGGGCCGAACGCCGTTCACGCATTCCAATGCGTCGTACATGGAAGACGTCGGGTTGGCTTTGAAGTAAGCCGGGGAGTACACCTCGACAGGCACGGGGCTGGCCAGCTTGGACACCTCCTTCATGGTGCCTGAGATCACCACTTCCTCAATCGCCTCTGGACGCGCCTCGATGTTAAAGTCCAACACGGTGAAACCGTCGGCCTGCACCTTCACACGCTGCTCGAGCGGGACAAACCCCACCATGGACGCGACAACCGTCCAGGTCCCTGCAGACACGTTTTCGATGCGGTAGATGCCGTGAGCGTCTGCGGCCACCCCCGTGCGCGTGCCCTTGATGCGCACGCTGGCGAAGGGCAAGTCTTGGCCTTGGGATGTGATCCTTCCGGCCAAGGTGCCTTGAGCCCAGGGACAGAACGTGACACCCGAGAGGAAAGCAAGCAAAAAGAGAAACCTGGGCATGAGATGGAGTTCTGAAGTCAAAACTACATTGTTAGTGTATTCTAACAATTGACATAGGGCTGTCAATTTTGACCTTAGATTTGCATCTCATTCCCACCCATGGCTTCCCACACCGTCGAGAACTACTTGAAAGCGTTGTTTGCGCTGGCCAACAAGGCTGGGGAAGTCGGTATTTCAGATTTGAGCGATCACCTCGCGGTAAGCAAGCCATCTGTGAACAGCATGGCCAAGGCCCTTCAGCAGGATGGCTTCCTGAAATACGAGAAGTACAAGCCGTTGAAGTTGACCTCCAAAGGGAAGAAGGTCGCGGCGTTGGTCGTCCGGAAACACCGGTTGACAGAGATGTTTTTGGTGGAGCAGATGGGGTTTGGCTGGGACGAGGTTCACGACATCGCCGAGCAGGTGGAACACGTGAAGGCCCCGGCGTTTTTTGACCGAATGGATGAGCTTGTGGGCTTTCCCACGGTGGATCCCCACGGTTCCCCCATTCCGGATGCGCATGGCAACGTTCTTGAAATCGACTGTGTGAAGCTGTCCGAATGTGCCGTGGGAGAGAAGGTGTCGTTGGTGGGCTTGTCCCAGTCCTCCAAGTCCCTGTTGTCGTTCCTCGACAGCCATGGCATCGCCTTGGGCCACACGTTCGGCATCCTGGTTGTAGAGCCTTTTGACGGCAGCATGACCGTGGAACATCAAGGCGCTGAAGCCCGAACCTTCAGCCTCAAGGTGTGTGAACGATTGCTGGTGCGAAAGGAGGCCTGATCCAGCGTCAGATGCCGGCCACGTTCGGCCCAAGTCCAAGGGCCTCGAAGGCAAATGGCATCAAGTTGATGGCGCTTTCTGACACCATGACATCTTCATCACGGACCTGGAGGAGGATTCTCAGAGGTTGGTCTTGTCTTCGTTCAGCTTCGACCAAGACTTGACGGCAACCGCCACACGGCATAAAGCCCTCGGGAATCGCCTTTTCAGAGGGAGACACGATGGCCACGGCGGTCATCTTTCTGCCGGGATGTTGTGCGCCTGCAGCGAACACGGCGACTCGCTCACCGCACATGCCTGAAGGGTAGGCCATGTTTTCCTGGTTGCTCCCTTGGACGACAGTGCCACACGCCAAGCGCACGGCGCCCCCAACGTGAAACCCACTGTACGGAGCGTACGCGTGCCTGGCCGCATCGTGGGCAGCTTCAAGCAACGTACGGTCGTCTTCAGTCAGCTCATTTGGGGCCAACACTTCCATCGTGCTGGTCCATGATCGTGTGCGTCGTGGGGTCATTGCCAACAAGGTAGGGGAATCACTCCACAATGAATGTCGTGGTGGCAGTGCCAACTTGGAGCATGTGAATTCCCGCAGGCAGCGACTTCACGTCCAACGGTTGTGAGGCCCCACCTTCCCAGGTGAAGGTCAAGGCCAAGGCACCCACGTTGTTCCAAACTTGGATTTCCCCCCCGGCCTGACAGGCCTCGCATTGGACCGTGAGCGTCGCTTGCACGGGGTTGGGATAGGCCATGAGCCAAGGTGCCACAGGCACGTTCGCCACCTGAGCCACGTCGTCTTCCACCCAAACGTCCAAACAAACTTCTGGGCCGACGCAACCGTCTTCGTTGGTCTCGGTCACACACACTTGTTGCATGCCCAAGCTGTCCCATTGGAGGGATATGGCGAAGGAGTTGAAGACCTGTTGGGTTTGTGCCCCGGTGTAGGTCCAGGCGTAATCGCTTCCCAGGGTGAAGTCGTAGTAGTACGCCGCGCTGTCGCCTTGAACCACAGCGTCAGCCCCATTCAGTGGCAGCGGGTCTGGGATGTCGGCTTCCAACACCACCGCGCTCGCGGAGGCAGTGCATCCGGCGTCGTCCGTGGCCACAAGGGTGTACTCGCCAGCCTCGGTCGCGTCGGAATTTATGCCGCCCCAATCCAGGGAGATGGGGTCGACGCCCCCGGTGAAGGTGGGACTTAGGGTTCCGCTTAACGGGTCGGTGCACAATGGCGTGGTGGCCGTCAAGGCCACTTCGAAGGGCGCGGGTTGAGAGACAAACACCGACAAATTGGCTTGGCACAAGTTGGCGTCGGTCACTTGGATGGCGTAGGTGCCTGCGCTCAGGGCAGCGGGGTTGTAGCCTCCCCAATCCAAGGCATAAGGAGCGACGCCTCCCGCGACGACCACTTCTCCAATGCCGTCGTGGCCTCCGTGACAGGACACGCTTGTGACCGAGACAGATGCGTCGAGGTCCGTGGCCTCTTCGATGGTTTGCACGAATGTCGATGAGGAGTTGCCGCATTGGTCTTGTGCAATGAAGGTGCGCGTCAGCACCACGGACAACGGACAGCTTCCGTCGCCATAAGTGTTGGTGACATTGACCACCACATCCGAACACAAATCCTCCGCGACTGGCACGTCAAAGACCTCGCCGTTGATGTTGTCGGTGACAATCAACTCGTCCGGGGCATTGAGCCAAATGGG
Source organism: uncultured Flavobacteriales bacterium (assembly GCA_913041065.1). Taxonomy (GTDB): domain Bacteria; phylum Bacteroidota; class Bacteroidia; order Flavobacteriales_D; family Sanyastnellaceae; genus UBA11663. The sequence continues at coordinate 336 of CAJWII010000170.1, read as the reverse complement.
AGGCGCGTTGTCCTCCACCACAATCACTTGTTCCACCTCTGTGACGTTGCCACATTCGTCGGTAAGCGTCGTGATTTTTTTCTCTGTGAATTCGCTTGGGCACGTGCCTGGCAACGTCACAAACGCAGGCTGGTTGACCAAGCTTACGGTCCCACCACATTCGTCTTGGGCAACGATGGGTGGAAATACCACGTTGTCGATGCACCCCAAGAACAAGGTGTCCAATCCACTGGAAACCACGGGGACGAGGTTGTCGACGACTTGAATGGTCTGCGTCATTTCGTTTTGGAACCCCATGCAGTCTGTGATGAGCCAAGTGCGCTGGATGGTGTAGTT
>CAJWII010000169.1 GCA_913041065.1 uncultured Flavobacteriales bacterium | reverse complement strand
GTGGCTGCGCTCGAAGCGCGAGGCACTGACGCCGGTTCTGGCCCAAACGTCGTTGTACGCTTCGGCCAAACGTTGCCGTTCGTTGTCGTTGCGGTAGGTGCGCAATTGGGCGACGCCTTCCACAAGCTGGACTTCCGCGAGCACCATGACAAAACTGTCCTTGGGCAGTACCCCTCGAGGTGGCGCAGGGTCCACGTGGCCGTCCACAGGCGGTATGGTGCACCCTGGGCCAAGCGCCATCGCGCCCAACAGGGTTGCCAGAATCAGACGCCCTGCCATGTCAACGGGCGAAGGTCAAGCGTTCCCCCACGTGGTGACCGTGGGTGGTTGTGATGCGCTGGCCGTCCCAAACCCGGGCGCCGTTCACCCACGTCTCGTGCACGCGGCTCTTGAACGTGTGGCCTTGGAAAGGCGACCAGCCACACTTGGACATCACGTTGTCTTCGTGGACCGTCCAAGGGTCGTGCGGTTGCACCACCACCAAGTCGGCCTTCATGCCTGGACGAATGAAGCCTCGGTCTGCCATGCGGAAGAGGCGCGCCACACGGTGCGCCATCAGGTCCACGACCTTTTCCACGGGGAGCAACCCGTCGTGCACCAGGTCGAGCATGGCCACGAGGGCGTGCTGGACGAGTGGCCCGCCTGAGGGGGTGTTGAAGTAGCTGTTGTTTTTCTCTTCTTTGGTGTGAGGCGCGTGGTCGGTGGCCACCACATCGATGCGGCCGTCCAAAATGGCCGCGCGAATCTGTTCCCGATCGTGGGCCGTTTTGACCGCGGGGTTCCACTTGATGTGGGTGCCTTTGTCCGCGTAGTCGGCGTCGCTGAACCAAAGGTGGTGGATGCACGCCTCTGCAGTGATGCGCTTGTCTTCTAGCTCCTTGGTCCCGTCGAACAGGTCCAACTCACGGGCCGTGCTGATGTGCAGAATGTGCAGTTGCGTGTTCAGCCTGGTGGCCAACTCCACGGCCTTTGATGAGCTGCGGTAGCATGCTTCGGCGCTGCGGATGAGGGGGTGTTGGTCGATTGGAACGTGCTCGCCGTGGCGCTCCTTCGCCGCGGCGCTGTTGGCCCGAACCGTGGCCTCGTCCTCGCAGTGGGTCGCCACCAAAGTGGGGGCTTCTTTGAAGATCCCTTCGAGCACCTTGGATTCGTCGACCAACATGTCTCCGGTGGAGGATCCCATGAAGACCTTGATGCCGCACACACGCGTGGGGTCGGTCTTCAACACCTCGTCCAAGTTGTGGTTGCTGGCGCCCATGAAGAAGCTGTAGTTCACAGGGCTGACCTCCGCGGCCCGGTCGTATTTGTCTTGAAGCAACTCCTGCGTCAGCGCCTGGGGGACGGTGTTGGGCATCTCCATGAACGAGGTGATGCCCCCCGCCGCTGCGGCCGCGGATTCGGTGGCGATTTCCGCTTTGTGGGTCAACCCGGGCTCACGAAAGTGGACCTGGTCGTCGATGCATCCTGGCATGAGCCACTTGCCGGTGCAGTCGTGCACCTTGGCTTGCGCGGAGAGGGCTTGGACTTCGGGGTCGCTCGCACTTTGGGCCAAATCCACCCCCACGGCCACAATGCGGTCTCCCGAGATGAGCACATCCTGCACTTTGACGGCGCCTTCGTTGACAACGTGGGCTTGGCGGAAGAGAGTGGCGCTCATGGATTCAGGAGGGTTTTCCGGAAGGGTAGAAGATGCGTTGGAAGCGCATTTGGAGGACCCCCAAGAGCGCTTCTCGGAAAATGTTCATGCTCATTTTGGACGTGCCCAACTCCCGGTCGACGAAGGTGATGGGCACCTCTTGGATGCTGAAGCCGTTGCGCTTGGAGCGGAGCTTCATTTCAATTTGGAAGGCGTACCCGACGAATTGCACGGCGTCGAGGTCGATGGCTTCCAGGGTCTCTCGGCGGTAGCACACAAATCCTGCAGTGCTGTCTCGGACGCCCAGCCCCAAGACGAAATTCACGTAAAACGAAGCGCCGTAGCTCAGGATGAGTCGGTTCAGGGGCCAGTTGGCCACGCCGCCGCCTTTGACGTAGCGCGAGCCCACCGACATGCCCGCACCACCATCGCCGCATGCGTCGCGCAAACGCAACAGGTCCTCAGGGTTGTGCGAAAAATCGCAATCCATCTCGAAGATGAATTCGTAGTTGCGTGCCAAGGCCCACTTGAACCCTGCGATGTACGCTGTGCCGAGCCCGAGCTTGCCTTCCCGTTCGAGCAAGTGAATTCGCTCAGGGTGCTTGGCTTGGGCTCCCTTGACCAACGCTGCTGTGCCATCGGGAGACCCGTCGTCCACCACGAGGACGTCGAAAGGGAACGCCAGACCCATGACGGAGTCCAACATCCGCACGACGTTTTCCTTCTCGTTGTACGTCGGAATGATGACCAGGCTTGGGTTCATGTGGTCATCCTCAGCAGGTTCAACTCGTCGTCGGTCAGATGACGCCAATGGCCGCGGGGCAGGTCTTTCTTGGTGAGGGGACCGTACACGACGCGGTCGACCTTCACCACTTTGTGTCCCAAATGCTCAAACATCCGACGCACGATTCGGCTCCGGTTGCTGTGGATCTCCATGCCGATTTCATGGGGGTCGTTTTTGACGAACGAGACCTCTTTGGCCTTCACAAAACCTTGGTCCAGCACGAACCCTTCCAACAGCTTTTCCAAATCCTCAGTGGTGGCCTTCTTCGCCAAGGTGACATGATACAGTTCACGAAGGGCCACCTTGGGGTGGTTGAGGCGCTTGGCCATTTCACCGTCGTTCGTGAACAGGATCAAGCCCGTGCTCTCTTTCTCCACGCGGTCCACAGGGGCGATGCGTTCGCGGCAAGCGTTTTTGATCAAGTCGCCAATGGTGCGCCGGCCGCTGGGGTCGTGCTCCACTGCCAAGAAGTTTTTTGGCTTGTTGACCAACACGTAGCGCATGGTCTCTGGGCGGATCGTGTCGCCTTCCACCTTGACGGTGTCTTTGGTTGGGTCCACCTTGAATCCGAGTTCGGTGATCACCTTGTTGTTCACGCTGACCACTCCGGCCTCAATCATGACGTCGGCCTCCCGGCGGGAGCAGACGCCGGCTTGGGCGATGTACCGGTTGAGGCGCATCGCGGCCGTCGAGTCAGGCACGGGGGCAAACTTGAGCTTGGGGCGCTGGGCGCCGGGTCGTCCGCGGTTGGGACGGGAGTTTGAAGGTTTCGCGCCGGGGGTGGACTTGCGTCGTCCGGCACTTCCCTTGCGGGCGCCTCCTCGGCGGCCTTGGTCAGGGTTGTGTTTCATGATGCCTCAAAGGTACGGCCTCCTTCGGCGGCGTGCGCGTTGGATGGAGTGGGGGTCAAACGCGTCCGGGAAATGCGTGGTTCTTGGGGAGGCCGACCCTGTCGCCACAGACTCGACCAACCACACGTCGAAGCGCAATCGCTTGGGGGTGACGGGC
>CAJWII010000168.1 GCA_913041065.1 uncultured Flavobacteriales bacterium | reverse complement strand
CCAGACTCCGTTGCGGAAGGTGGCGTCCACCTGGACGGCATGTCCGAAGCTCCCCATGTCGCGCCAGGGTATCTCTACAAGGATGCCTTCCAACTTCGGTTGGGTCAAGGTGCTGGCCACGTCGATCTCAGGAGGTTGGTTGGGCCGTTGGGATGCATTCCAGACGATGCCCAATCCGGACAAGGAGCCCGTACCTCGCGACATCCAACCGGTGTCGTCGGTCCAGGTCAGTTGACCTTCGGCCTCGATTTCAAGGGGGTGCAGTTCGGGGGCATCGTGGTGGGGGAGTTGGACCTTGGACGCACGTACATCCCAGGACCAATTTCCTCGCCCTTGCTGGGAGGCGTTCACCTCGCGAAGGCGTCCTTTCCAGCGCTGGCCGTCGCGGAAAACGGCCTCCACATGGACGTCCTTCACCAAGACCCGATCCAAGCGCAATTCCGCTGTGCTGTCTTCGGGGTTGGAGTTCAACACGGACGAGACGTTCCAGGAGCCATCTGCCGCTTCCACCACCTTGAGGTGGCCGCCTGACCACGTCAGGGAGGACAGTACGGAGCGGTTGTTCCACAACGTCCACACATCCATTTCAACCCCAATGCGCGTAGCGGAGAGCAAGGTTTCTGAGGACACGGGCAAGGTGAGTGAGGCCTCCCAGAGGTCCACACTGATGTTGGGAAAACCATTCCACCAAGACAACTCGACGTCTTGGACGACGAACTCTCCTTTGATTTGGTCGTTGAGCAGAGCGACCCCTTGTTGTTTCCACGTGTCGCCATACACCTGGGTCAGTGCAGCCACGGCACCCGCAAGGCCTGCAATCAAGGCCACCACGATCCACACAACACGAATCAATTTGGTTGGGGCAGTGGCGGACATGGAGGGACGAAAGTTCGCAGGCGGGACTTGGGCTTGAACACGGTTGGAATTCAAGTGTTCACATGAGACGGTGAAGAGCCTCTTCCCCAACGCAATCCCAAACCATCTTTGTGTCATGGACAAGCGAACGTTTCTGAAACTCACCGGCGCCGCGGGCGCAGGACTGGTGTTGAGCCCCTGGTTGGGGTGCGCCCCAGGTGAAGCCCCAGACCACGCCACAAGGACTGAAGGGACCACCTTCGGGCCCGAGGCGTTCAAGCTTCCCGATTTGGGGTTTGCCAAGGATGCCCTGGCCCCGGGGATCGACGCAGAAACCATGGACATTCACCACGGCAGCCATCACGCGGGCTACGTGCGGAAACTGAATGCAGCGCTGGACGGGACGTCGTTCTCGACGGACGGAAGTTTGGAAGCCTTGTTGGCCGATGTGACACCTGAAAATGCGGCACTGCGGAACAACGGCGGAGGGCACTTCAACCACACTCTCTATTGGGAGGTGCTCCGTCCGGGAGGACCATCTGCGCCGGAGGGAGATTTGGCTGAATTGATCGGCCGCGACCTCGGTGGCTTGGAGGCGTTTGCGACGGCGTTCGCCAAGGCCGGTGCCACCCAATTTGGCAGCGGATGGGCTTGGCTGATGGTCAACGGCGGGGGCAAGTTGGAGATCTCGAGCACGCCCAACCAAGACAACCCACTCATGAAGAATTGCGTGGAAAAACCCGGAATCCCCGTTTTGGGCATGGACGTGTGGGAACATGCGTATTACCTGAACTACCAAAACCGCCGCAAGGATTACATCCAAGCATTCTTGGGCTTGGTCAACTGGGAGTCGGTGGCGGCCCGATTGGAGGGCGCGATGGCCCAGGTGAAGTAAAAAGGATCCTCGGGCGAGGCTCATTCAGAAGCCACCCGCGTGTACGTCACGAGGTCGGTCGACCCATGCTTGACCAGCTTACGGAACTGGCAGTTGGAGCGGGGGTTGAGCTGCACTTCCCGCACCTTGTCCGTGGAGTCGTCGTTCTTGTGCAAGGTGGTCACACGTTTGCTGCCCAACACGTCCTCCCAGCTTGTCAGTGCCCCATCTTGGGAAGCGTCGAAGGACAACACGTCGAGGTGGTTGCCACGGCGCTGGGCCACCAGGATCATTTTGCGGTTGCTGTCGTCCAAGTCGATGCTGAGCACGTGTCTCCGGCCCCACTTGCGCAGGACACAATTCTTGCCCAGGATGAGGTCGTCGCCTTCGTGGCCCTGGAGCCGGTCAGGGAAGATGACCAGCAGCTCGTCCTCCCCGGTGTCGTCGGTGCCTGTGGCATGGGAGGACCAAATGCCATGCCACTCGTTGGGGAACGAAGTGAGGTCTTTCCGGTTGTACGGCATGGGCTCGGGGAACGTCACCGAAATGCAGCCGGTGGCCAACGTGCACAGCGCCCCAAGAACCAGAGAAGTGGATTTCAACAACGACATCAGCCAAAAATGAGGGCGAGGATGCCAGCGACCAAACAGTATGCGCCAAATCCGGCCAAATTGCTCCGCTTGACCAAGCGAATCATCCATGTGCAAGCCGCCCATCCGCTGGCAAACGCGGCCAGGGTGCCCACGGCGTAGCCCAGCCAGGGCCCGGCGGCCTCTGCGGCAGGTTGTTCCATCAAGTCCTTCAGGGTCAGCAGGGTCGCACCTCCAATGGGAATCAGCGCCATCAAGAAAGAAAACTTGGCGGCCTCCTCACGCGAAACCCCGAGCATGAGGGCGGCCCCGATGGTGGATCCAGAGCGGGAAATTCCGGGAAGCATGGCGCAGGCTTGGGCCATTCCAATGCCCAATGCCCGGCTGGCGCCCAGGGGCCGATTCCCCCCACTGGCGCGTTGCGAGAGCAGCAGCACGAAGGCGGTCACGCAGAGCATGGCACCCACAAACTTGGGGGTGGCCAAGGCTTCGATGGCGTCTTTGAACCCAAGCCCGAGAACCGCAGCGGGGACCGCGCTGAGCAACAACAGGCCTCCGTAGCTCCGCGCATTGGCGCCAGATTCTCCTGACGTGAACACGTCGCGCACCAACCCAAGGATGTCTTCCCGGAACACCACGACGGTGCTCAATGCGGTGGCTGCGTGGACGAGCACTGTGAAGGTGAGGTCTTCCTCTCCGAGACCGAGGATGGCTTGGCCCAGGGTCAAGTGTCCAGAACTGGACACAGGCAAGAATTCCGTGAGGCCTTGAACCAATCCCAACAAGAGGTAGGGCAGGACTTCCACGTTACCGCTTTTTCAGGATGGCGTAGAATATCAATCCGTAGCCTGCCAACACCACGGTGGGGGCCAGCGTGATGCGTCGGAAGCTGAAGATGCTTTCGTCGAAGACGTTGGGGTCGTCGGACCCGCCTCCGCTCATGAGTGCATAGCCCAAAATCAAGGTCGCAATGCCCACGCCGAGCCACACGTAGTTGCTGCGGCCAAAGGCGAAGTTGGAGGTGGGTTGTTCTGACGCGTTCATGGTTCGAAATTAAGGCGCTTTCACAGACGCGATTCAGTGAAGTTTGGAGAGGTCTGCGTGGAGGTAACGGTTCACGGCCA
>CAJWII010000167.1 GCA_913041065.1 uncultured Flavobacteriales bacterium | reverse complement strand
AAGCCCTGTCGACTTCGCCCAAGCGCGCAGCCAATTCCAGCGCATGCCGAGTGGCACGGCGCCCAGGTCGTTTGGTCGGTTGGCGAACAAGGCCAAACCCACCCCTTCCAACCCCACGCAGCCTGGCAACTGGTCCAGCCTGAAGGAAGCCGCGAAGGGAGGCGGTGGCGCAACCCAAGCCTCGCCGCCCTCGACCCCTTCTGCCGGTTCTGCCGGTTCGGACGCCAACATCGCGGTGGGCGACATCGTGGTGCACGCCAAGTTTGGCAAAGGCCGTGTCCTGCAAATCGAAGGGAGCGCCCCCAATGAAAAGGCGACGATCACGTTCCCTGCAGTGGGCAAAAAGCAACTGCTCCTCAAATTCGCCAAACTACAAGTGGTCGGATGACACCCGCTCGCCCCTTTGCTTGCCTCGCGGTCCTGGTCCTGCTTTTGGCGGGAACCATGTGGTCTTGTCGCCCTGAGGATTCGACCATCCGATTCCGTGTGGCTTGTGTGGAATGGGCCGACCCAAACGCACCGGCCACCCAAGTCCAGGTAACCCTGGAGGAACAGCGCCTGGAAAACGGGGTGCTCAACGGATTTTACACCGAGGTGGATCAAGCCGTCACTGGCGCAGACGGTGTGGTGGAGCTCGAAACGGTTCGAAGCAACGTGTTGTCCATCCGACTTCGTGTGGATCGCGAGGGCTGCTTCGAGGAGCTGGTGCCGTTCAACCCCGAAGACCTTTCCTCGGGCGAGACACTGAACCACCAAGAAGTCGTCGTCATGACCCAAACCCGGGTGGACGCGTCCCTCTCCAACACCTTGCCTGAGTGCGCCAACAGCGACATGATTTACCGTTGGATTCCTCGGGACGTGGAAGGCGCCGCATCAGAAGTGCGGTGGAGCTGCGGCACGGATTGGGTCGCCGTAGAAGGAGGCGGCACCGAACAGTCCACGTGCTTCATCACAGGGGACACGTGGCTCTTGCACCACAGGTATTGGGCGTGCGCAGGCCTGGACAGCACCGCCATCGATTCTGTGTGGTGTCCAGCGGGCGAGGTCGTGAGCTTGGACCTCTGAGGCCCCTGAACGCCGTTTGAAGGGGGAAGCCGCAGTACCTTCGGGTCATGGAATTGAAACCTTCATTCTCCCGCATCTCTGGCTTTCTCATGTTGACCCTTGTTTCTGGGTTGGTGTGGGGACAAGAGGACAGCCAAGTAGACCGCATCCTCCCAAAAGGGTTTGCCCCCTGGGAGCTCGACATGCCCCGACCGCTTGACGGACAATTTGGCACCTTGAGCCGAGGCATTCCCACCCCGCCTCCGGGCTCCAATTTGCGAACGGCTGCAGAATGGGAGGAGATTGAAGTCTTGACAATCACTTGGGAAGGGTTTTCATGCATTCTGAAGCAGATCACAGCTGCTGCCAGCCAAGAATGCCGGGTGGTCATCTTTTCAGAGGAGCCCAACCAAACCACCTCCTACCTCACGGGGGGATCCTGCGGCGGCCCTTTGTCGATGGACAGCATTGAGGTGGTCGACGTGCCTACCAACAGCATTTGGATTCGGGATTACGGCGCCAACACGGTTTACACCGAGTGGAACGACGGTCGTGTGCTGGTCGACTGGTTGTACAACCGCCCTCGCCCAGACGACGACGCCATCCCAGACGCCTTGGCCAACCACATGGGTCTGACCTTGTACAGCACCATTGAATCGCCAAGCGACTTGATGAACACGGGCGGGAACTGGATGTCGGACGGCTACGGCACCGCCTTCGCCTCCGAACTCATCCTTGACGAAAACAACGGCGACCAATCTTGGTGGACCACGTTCCCGGACCACACGGAGGACGACATCGATCAAATCGTGGAGGCGTTCCATGGCGTGGACACCTACGTGAAAATGGACAACCTCCCTTACGACGGCATTCACCACATCGACATGCACATGAAGTTGCTGGACGAATCGACGCTGTTGGTGGCGGAGTACCCCCAGGGCGTGGCCGACGGCCCCCAAATCGAGGCCAACCTGCAATACGTGTTGAGCAACTTCACCACGAAATGGGGCACACCCTTCGACGTCATTCGAATCCCGAGCCCCCCAGAGCAGGGCGGAGGGTACCCCAACCAAAACGGAGATTACCTGACCTACAGCAACGCGGTGTTTGTCAACAACACCGTCATCTTGCCCACGTATTACCAGCAGTACGACACCACTGCGATTCGCATTTGGGAAGAAGCGTTGCCTGGATACAACATCGTCGGCATCGACTGCGACGGCGGCAACTCCAACATCATCGCGTTGAGCGGTGCCATTCACTGCATCACCCAATCGGTGGGCGTGGCGGATCCGTTGATGATCAGCCACCTTCCCCTGAACGACACAGAGAACGCCACCACGCCCTACGCCGTCGTTGCAGAAATCAGCCACCGCTCGGGCATCAATTCAGCCACGCTGTCCTGGTCCACGTCGGCTGACGGGCCGTGGAACGAAGTGTCCATGAGTGAAGGCGTCGTGGATGGGGAGTTCGCAGGGGACATTCCTGCCCAGCCCGTGGGCAACAAGGTGTTCTACTTCGTGTCGGCGGAAGCCAACAGTGGCAAAACGGGCAACCGCCCCATGCCGGCGCCAGCAGGACACTGGTCGTTTAAAGTTTTGGGCGGCACGGATCACATCGTGGGGGCAGAAGGCTTCTCGCCATGGGTGGCGGCCTACCCCAACCCTGGGTCAGAGATTTCTTGCTTCGAGGTCAACTTCCCACCCAAGGTGGAATGCACCGTGACGTTGCGCAACGGCCTAGGTCAAGCTGTCCGCCAATTGCACGAGGGAACCCTCGGCCGAGGAACACAGCGTTGGTTTGTCGACGCACGCGACTTGGCCAACGGCCCGTACTTGCTGACCCTCCAAACGGCGTCCGGCCAAACGTGGACGCAGCGCTGGATGGTGGCGCACTGATCAGTCCTTGCGGCCCAAGAGGCGCAACAGGAACAGGAACAGGTTGAGGAAGTCCAAGTAGAGCGAGGTGGCGCCCAACAGCGCCAGTTTCATGGGGGCCAAAGCTCCGAACTCCACCCCTGCCGCGATGCGCTTCAAACGCTGCGTGTCGTAAGCGACCAGTCCCGTGAAAACAAGGACTCCGCCTGCGCTGATGATGAAATCCATCATCGGGCTCTTCATCCACCAATTCACCAGGCTCGCAAGCAGGATGCCTATGAGCGCCATGAACAACAGACTGCCGAAGCGCGACAAATCCACCTTGGTGGTGTAGCCTGCGATCGCCATGATGGCGAAGGTGCCCGCCGTGATGGCGAAGACTTGGGCAAGGCTGCCCAAGGAATAGATGAAGAAGATGCCCCCGAGGCTCAGCCCCATGGTTCCCGCGAAGGCGAGAAAGCACAATGCCAGGGAGGTGACGCTGAGCTTCTGAAGCCCAAAGTTCATCACCAGCAAGAACACAAACGGCGCCAACGTCACAATCCAAAACCCGGCCCCTTGCATCAGGGAGAGGTACAATTGGCTGGCGGCGGCGTAG
>CAJWII010000166.1 GCA_913041065.1 uncultured Flavobacteriales bacterium | reverse complement strand
CCAAGCCCCCTTGCGGTGGCGCCCCGTATTGGAAGGCGTCCATCAAGAACCCAAACTGCGCCTCCGCTTCCTCGGGGCTGAAGCCGAGCAAGTCGAACATGCGGGCCTGGATGTCTTTGTCGTGGATCCGGATGGATCCGCCGCCAATCTCGACGCCGTTGATGACCATGTCGTAGGCGTTGGCCTTGACTGCCCCAGGATCCGATTCGAGGATGTCCATCTGCTCGGGCTTGGGCGAGGTGAACGGGTGGTGCATGGCGTGGTAGCGTTCGGTGTCTTCGTCCCACTCGAGGAGGGGGAAGTCCACCACCCACAGGGGCTTGAAGACCTTGGGGTCGCGCAACCCGAGTTCCGATCCCAGGTGCAGGCGGAGTTCGCACAGCTGCTTGCGCACCTTGTCGAGGTCGCCGCTGAGCATGAGCACGAGGTCGCCAGGTTGTGCGCCTGAATGCGCGGCCCACGCGGCTTGGTCTTCAGGGCTGAAGAACTTGTCGACGCTTGATTTGAACGTGCCGTCTTCGTTGACTTTGCAGTAAACAAGGCCTTTGGCCCCGATTTGGGGACGCTTCACCCAATCGGTGAGCTTGTCGAGTTGCTTGCGGGTGTAGGACGCGCAGCCGGGCGCCACGATGCCGAGCACCGCTTCGGCCGAGTCGAACACGCCAAACCCCTTGCCTTGGGCCACAGGACCGAAGTCGACAAACTCCATGTCGAAGCGGACGTCAGGCTTGTCGCTGCCGTAACGGCGCATGGCCTCGTCGAAGTCCATGCGGGGGAACTCCTCCACGTCCACGTCGAGCACCACCTTGAAGAGGTGTCGCACGAGCCCTTCGAACGTGTTCAGGATGTCCTCCTGCTCCACGAAGGTCATCTCGCAGTCAATTTGGGTGAATTCCGGCTGGCGGTCGGCACGCAAGTCCTCATCGCGGAAGCACTTCACAATCTGGTAGTACCGGTCAAAGCCGCTCACCATCAGCAGCTGCTTGAACGTTTGGGGGCTCTGCGGCAAGGCGTAGAACTGCCCGGGGTTCATGCGGCTGGGCACCACAAAGTCACGCGCGCCTTCTGGCGTGGACTTGATGAGGTACGGGGTCTCCACGTCGATGAAGTCCACGCTGTCGAGGTATTTCCGGGTCTCGATGCCGATGCGGTGGCGCAAGAACAGGTTGTTTTGCACCGGCTTCCGGCGCAAGTCCAAATACCGGTACTGCATCCGCAAGTCGTCCCCGCCATCGGTGTCGTCCTCGATGGTGAACGGCGGCGTCTTCGCGGCGTTGAGCACTTCCAAGGAGGTCACATCGATCTCGATGTCCCCCGTCGGCACACGGTTGTTCTTGGACTCCCGCTCGCGCACGGCCCCTTCGACTTTGATCACAAACTCACGGCCCAACTTGCGGGCCTGCGTGCAGAGCTCCACGTTGGAATCCATGTTGAAGGCGAGTTGGGTCAACCCGTAGCGGTCCCGAAGGTCCACAAAGGTCATCCCGCCCAAGTCGCGGGTCCGCTGAACCCATCCGCTGAGCGTGACTTGGGTTCCGGCGTGGTCGAGGCGGAGTTCTCCGCAGGTGTGCGTTCGATGCATGGGACCCCAAAGTTACCACCTGCCTCACAACGAAAACCCATTCGGTCCTTCAGAACTCAGGGCCTGTTTTGGGACCAATTTTGAGCCACATCTGAAGAAGATCCACCCAAGACCATGAAGCAGACATTCATCGCGGCCTTTTTGGCCTTCCTCACTGCGGGCGCAGAAGCCCAAACCGACTGGCAGCAGCGCGTCGACACCGAACTCTCCGTCACCTTGGACGACGTGAACCACGAGTTGCGTGGTCACGTGCGCATCGCCTACCAGAACCACAGCCCGGAAACGTTGGAGCATGTGTGGATCCACCTTTGGCCCAACGCCTACCGAAATGGCAAGACGGCGATGGCCAAGCAGCACTACCGCGACGGAGACATGTTCATGTTCTACGCGATGAGCCGGGACCTGGGAGGCATCGATTCCCTGGCGTTCACCAGCGCCAAGCGGCCTCTGACTTGGAGTTTCCACCCGGAGCACATCGACATCGCCAAGGTGGAGTTGGACAAGCCCTTGCCCCCCGGCGGCCGCGTGGTCCTCGAAACCCCCTTCAGGGTCGACATCCCCAGCGGCAGCATTTCGCGCCTGGGACATGTTGGAGAGTCGTATCAAATCACCCAATGGTTCCCCAAGCCCGCGGTCTACGACGAGGAGGGCTGGCACCCCATGCCCTACCTCAGCCAGGGCGAATTCTATTCCGAGTACGGCAGCTACGACGTGAAAATCACCTTGCCCTCCAACTACACGGTGGGCGCCACAGGCGACTTGGTGCCGGGTTCCGAGGACAACGACGCCGAGAAGTCGCGCTTGGACAGCTTGGCGGCCGACACCAAGATGTGGGTCAAGAACCAAGGCTGGATAGACGCTGACAACACCTTCCCGGCATCTTCCCAGCGCACCAAAACGTTGCACTACCGCCAAGACAACGTGCACGATTTCGCGTGGTTTGCGGACAAGCGCTACAAAGTCTTGCGCGGCACCGTCGTCTTGCCACGGGACAAGAGGAAGGTCGCCACGTGGGCCATGTTCACCCCAGAAGAAGGCGAGCTTTGGCAGAAGGCCCCGGAATACCTCCACGATGCGACATATTACTACTCGCTCTGGAACGGAAACTACCCTTACAACCAGGTCACGGCCGTGGATGGCACCATCTCTGCAGGTGGCGGCATGGAATACCCCAACGTGACGGTCATCGGCACCGCTGGCAGCGACGCGGGATTGGAGACGGTCATCGTCCATGAAGTCGGCCACAACTGGTTCTACGGCATCCTTGGAAGCAACGAGCGTGAAAATGCGTGGATGGACGAGGGCATCAACTCGTTCAACGAGACCCGGTACCTCTTGACCAAGTACGGCGAAGACAAAGACATTTCCCTGTTGCTTGGGGGCGAGAACAACCTGGCCCAACGCTTTGATCTGGAAGACTTCCAATACAAGTGGATCGACGAACTGAGCTACTTGTTCCCGGCGAGGTTTGGTGCGGATCAGCCCATCCAATGCCACAGCAACAGCCTCACGTCGTTGAACTACGGCGCCATCATTTACAAGAAGACCGCGGCGGCGTTCGCGATGCTGCAATCGCACCTTGGCGAGGTGGCGTTCGACAAGGCGATGCAGCTCTACTTCGACCAATGGAAATTCCGTCACCCTGCCCCGGAAGACCTTCAGCTTTGCTTGGAGAAATCCACGGGCGAAGACCTCAGTTGGTTCTTTGGCGATTGGATCCAAACCACAAAGCGCAACGACTTGGCATTGGTGAAGGCATCCCAAGACAAGGGCTTGACGGTGAAAAACGTCGGCGACTTGCCTTCTTCGGCCAAAATCTCGGCCATGCAAGGCGACTCCGTCTTGGGTGTGGTGGACGTGCCCCTCACCGCGCCAGGCGCCCGAACCACTGTAGACGCACCTGTCGTGTGGGGCGTGGGCAGGTGGGTCTTGGACGAAGACCG
>CAJWII010000165.1 GCA_913041065.1 uncultured Flavobacteriales bacterium | reverse complement strand
TTTTACGGCCCATTCCGGGACGCCTTGGATTCGGCGCCGGGATTTGGCGACAAGCGCACGTACCAAATGGACCCGGCCAACGTCCGGGAAGGACTTCGGGAAGTGGCCTTGGACATCGCCGAGGGTGCCGATCTCGTGATGGTGAAGCCAGGGCTTCCGTACCTCGACGTCTTGCATCGCGTGAAGCAAGCGTCATCCGTGCCTGTGGCGGCGTACCAGGTCAGCGGTGAATACGCCATGATCAAGGCCGCGGCGGCCCAGGGCTGGGTGGACGAAGAGGCGGCGATGCTCGAATCTTTGCTCAGTTTCAAACGGGCCGGGGCCGACCTCGTGGCCACCTATTTTGGGTTGGACTTCGCACGTCTGCAACACGGACAGGCATGACGTTCGACAAGCAACTCATTCGCAAGTACAACATTCCAGGGCCTCGCTACACGAGCTACCCGACGGTGCCGTACTGGGAGGCGGACACGTTTTCCGAGGCGCGTTGGCGCACCAGCGTGTCGGAGGCGTTCTCCGCGTCCAACGCGACCGAAGGCATCAGCGTGTACATCCACTTGCCGTTTTGCGAGTCGCTGTGCACGTTTTGTGGATGCCACAAACACATCACCAAGCGCCACAGCGTGGAGTCGCCGTACGTCAAGGCGGTGCTTGCCGAATGGGCCAGCTACCGGGCGTTGTTTGACGGCACGCCGCGCATCAAGGAACTGCACTTGGGAGGGGGCACCCCGACGTTTTTCTCGCCAGACCACCTGCGCGATCTCCTCGAGGGCATCTTCGAACATGCGGAGTTGTGCGACACGCCACTCCTCAGTTTCGAGGCCCATCCCAACAACACGACGCGTGCGCACTTGGAGGTGCTGCACGATTTGGGTTTCAGGCGCAACAGCTTTGGGATCCAAGACTACGATCCTGTCGTGCAAAAGGCCATCAACCGCATCCAGTCGTTTGAGGACGTGAAGCGTGTGACAGACGAAAGCCGGGAGGTGGGGTACACGTCGGTGAGCCACGATTTGGTGTTTGGCCTGCCGCACCAAAGCCTGGAGGCCATGGCCCACACCATCGACAAAACAGCCGAGCTCAAGCCCGATCGGATTGCGTTCTACAGCTACGCCCACGTGCCATGGATCAAGGGCACGGGCCAGCGAGGGTACGACGAGAAAGACCTCCCCAGCAACGAGGGCAAGCGCAACCTCTACGAGATGGGCAAGCAGCGCTTCTTGGAGCTGGGCTACGAGGAAATTGGCATGGACCACTTTGCGCTGCCGTCCGACGACTTGGCGAAGGCCTTCCACGACGGTTCCCTGCATCGCAATTTCATGGGCTACACCTCTGGCAAAACCCAGCTGATGGTGGGATTGGGCATGTCGGCCATCAGCGATTCGTGGGGGGGATTTGCACAAAACGTGAAGACGGTGGGAGAATACGAGGCGCGGGCCATGAAAGGTGAGATCCCCGTGTTTCGCGGCCACATGCTCCACCACGAAGACCTGCTGGTGCGGAAGCACATCCTCAATCTGATGTGCCAATTCACAACGTCGTTCGAAGACCCGTTGGATCGATTCCCAGAGCTCGAGGAGTGCCTTGCGAAGCTTGCAGAAATGGAGTCAGATGGGCTGGTGGTCCGAGAAGGATGGCGACTTCGGGTGACCGACAAGGGCAGGCCATTTGTGCGAAACGTGTGCATGGCTCTCGACCTGCGACTCTTGCGGAAAGCCCCCACGACCCGGGTGTTCTCGATGACGGTCTGAGGTCAGGACTTCCTTCGCTTCTTGTAGACTTGAATGGCGTAGGCCAATCCGACAGTCAACAGCAGCAGGCCCACCCCAAAGTAGACCCAATTCGTGGCGCTTTTCAGCACCACCAGGAACACGATTCCAAACAAAAACAGCGTGGCCAGTTCATTCCACATGCGCAAAGCTTGGGACGACCACGTGCAGGTGTCCCGGTCGCATTGCCCCACCAGCACGTGGGTCCATCCGTGGTAGGCAAACAGCAAGGCGACCAAGGTGAGCTTCAAGTGCATCCACGGCGCTTGCAAATAGCCAGGAATGCTCCACACCAGCGAGGTGCCCAGAATGGCTGTGAGGATGGCCGAGGGCCACGTGATCCCTTTCCAGAGCCGACGACTCATCAGCTTCAATTGGGGCAAGAGCACGTCGCGCTCGTTCGCCGGTTTGTCGTGCGCCTCCTGAATGTAAATGAGCAGCCGAACGATGTAAAACAACCCCGCAAACCAGGTGACCACAAACACAATGTGCAAGGCTTTGAGGACGGCGTAGCTCATGCTCGTGGCTTCCTGGAAATTTTCGCCCTCAGGGCGTCCATGCGCTCCTTGGGGATGACGCCTTTGGAGACGAGCCAGAACACCACGAGCCACAATATGCCTTTGCCCAAGAAGAACAAAAATCCTGCCACACCGAGGGCCTTCAACCAATCCAATGCACCTTCCACGCTGCGAAGGTACACGTGTCGCATCTTTGGACAGATGAATGCGGACTTGACCTCGGCGGTGGTGTTCTTTGATGGCCCTTGCGTGCTGTGTCAGCGAAGCGTGAAGTGGATGGCAGGACGCTTGCGCAAAGACGTTCCGGAGCATGCCTTGACATTCGCCTCCCTCCAAGGAGAGATGGCCTCGCGCCTGTTGCCGGAACACTTGCGCACCGCCCCGCTGCCGGGGGTGGTCTTTTGGCAGGTCGACGAGGTTTGGGTGGCGGGGGACGCGTTGCGTGCCTTGGTGCCATTCATGAAAGCCCCTTGGTCTTGGCTTTGTCGCGCGGTGCCTGGCTGGGGCTACGCTTGGGTGGCGAGGAACCGCACGGCATGGTTTGGCACGCGTGAATCTTGTGCTTGGTCTCCGGAAGTTCGAGCGCGGCTCGCGGAGCCCGACCAGGCGTAGATTCGCCCCATGCGACGATTGGCTTTCTTGGGATGCACCCTGCTCGGGGTGGCGTGTGCGGGACCCCAAACCGATTCACCAAACACCCAGTTGGCGTTCACCGTGGTGGCCCCGGGGTTGTCCCCAGACTCCTCGCTGTGTGTGGCGGGGAGCGCCGAGGCGTGGGGTCCCTGGAAACCTTGTGGGTTGGCGTTGACCTACATGGGCGACGACCGATGGGAAGGCACGGCACCCTTGTCGCCACAGTCCCTGGAATACAAGTTCACTCTGGGCGCGTGGGCGCACGAAGCCTTGGATGCCGCAGGCCAAAAACGCCCCAACGCCGCCCTGAACGTCGCGGGCCCTGTCCATGTGCATGACACGGTGCTGGCGTGGAGCGACGCCAACACGGCCCGCCGTGTCGTGGGCCAGGTCACAGGCCAATTCGAAAGCCTCGGGGTGCAGCGCGCCGAGGGGTTGTTGCCACGCGAGGTGTGGGTGTGGACCCCGCCCCAAACCGCACCGCCCACCCCCATTGGAAGGGTCCTTGTCATGCACGACGGCCAAAATGTGGTCGACCCTGCGACCTCCAACTTTGGGGTGGACTGGGGGGCGGACGAGGTCCTCGACTCGTTGGTGCGTGCCGGCGTCTTGCCGCGCACGTTGCTGAACG
>CAJWII010000164.1 GCA_913041065.1 uncultured Flavobacteriales bacterium | reverse complement strand
CCGATCTCCGTTCGACGTGGACTACGTGGCTCATGAAATGGGGCACCAATATGGCGGCAACCACACCCAAAACAACGGCTGTAACCGCGCAAGTTCGGCTGCCTTCGAGCCTGGTTCCGCGTCCACCATCATGGGGTATGCCGGCATTTGTTCTCCCAACTTGCAGAGCAACTCGGACGACCATTTCCACAACCACAGCATCAACGAGATGATTGCGTTCACCGTGAATGGCAACGGCAACACGTGCGCGTCCATCACCAACACCGGCAACGGGGTGCCCACGGTCGACGCGGGGGCAGATGGGCTGGTGGTGCCAGTGTCCACGCCGCTGGAATTGACCGCGACAGGGTCGGATCCCGACGGCGATGCGGTGACCTACAATTGGGAGGAATACGATCTCGGGCCGGCCACCGCATCGGGGGACAACAACCTCACGAACCCATCAGGCAACCAGCCGATCTTCAGGTCTTTCTCGTCCACGACGTCGCCCATCCGGACCCTGCCTCGGGTTCAGGATCTCGTGAACAATTCGACCACCATGGGCGAGCACTTGCCGACCTACAACCGTCAGTTGAATTTTAAATGTTCCATCCGCGACAACCGTTCTGGGGGCGGCGGATTCAGCGACGACTTGAAAACGATGAGCGTCACCGCCAACGCAGGTCCATTTTTGGTTCAATCTCCCAACGGGGGAGGCACCTTGGTGGGGAACACCAACCTGGAGGTGACCTGGGACGTGGCAGGCACCGACGGCAACGGGGTCGACTGCAGTTCCGTGGACATTTACCTAAGCACCGACGGGGGGTACACCTTCCCAACGCTTCTTGTGGCCGGCACGCCCAACGACGGCAGCACAACCGTGTTGCTGCCCAACGTGTCCACGGGCCAAGCACGAATCAAAGTGAAGGGTAGCAACCATGTGTTTTTCGACATCAGCAACAACAATTTTGGCATCATTCCAGGAGCCGACATCGACCACGATTTGGGCATTTCCAACGTGGTCGGCCTGAATCCTGGGGCATGCGAAAGCGTCCTCGATCCAGTCGTCACTGTTTTCAACGTCGGTTTGCAGCCTGCGAGCAGTTTCAACCTGTCGTTGACCGTGGATGGGGGAGACCCTTTGCTCGTGAGTTGGACCGGCAACCTGGCAAGTGGACAAAGCGTAGACGTGCCGTTCTGCGAGGGCGAAGCGTGCTTGGCCCTGGTCGATGGTTTGCACGACGCCTCGGTGCAGTTGACCCTCACAAGTGCCGAGGACGAGAACGACTTGAACGACAGTTTCAACACATCCTTCGAAACCACGGGTGGGGCTGACGTGACGTGGACCATTTTGACGGACAACTACCCGGGAGAAACCACCTGGACAGTCTCGGATGCGTCCGGTGCCACGGTCTGGTCTGGAGGCCCTTACGGTGCCTCGGGTACGTCGTATTCCGAGACGACCTGCTTGTCGACAGGCTGCTACACCTTGACCGTCAACGACAGCTATGGCGACGGCATTTGTTGCGGATTCGGGCAGGGCAGTTTTGAGTTGTCCTCGGGTGGCGAGGTGCTTGTGGCAGGCGGCGAATTTGGCTCGACCGTGAGCCTTGACTTCTGCTTGGAATCACCTGAAGTTGCCGGGTGCACCGATCCAAATGCTGCGAATTACAATGCGGCGGCCACAGTGGACGACGGGTCCTGTGTGGCCTCGGTGGAGGGGTGCACCACCCCGGCTGCATGCAATTACAACCCCGCTGCGAACGTGGAAGACGGATCGTGTCAATTCCCTGTGCAGTATTACACCTGCGACGACGATTGCATTTCGGACGACGACGGCGACGGGGTGTGCAACCAGTTGGAGGTGGCCGGTTGCCAAGACGACACGGCGTGCAATTACGACGAGGCGGCCACGGATCCTGGTACGTGCTTTTACCCTGACGAAGGTTACAACTGCGACGGATCGCCGCTTTGCTTGGAGGATCTCAATGCCAACGGGGCGGTGGACGTGGGCGACGTGTTGCTCGTACTTTCCGAATTTGGGTGTCAGTCCGAGTGTACGGCGGACGTGACTGGCGACGGTTTGGTGGTGGTGGACGACATCTTGCTGGTGCTCTCGGTCTTCGGGGTGGTTTGTCAATAAGCTTCCCTGCGACGTGCGTCGAGGCCGGCCGATTCAGGTCTAGCTTTCTGGCATGTTGATGAGTGTTGTTGGCATGGCGGTCCTGTTGGGCTTGGCGTATGCCTTTTCCAGGAACAGAAGCGCAATCGCTTGGCGCACGGTTGCAGGGGCGTTTGCTTTGCAATTTGGCCTTGGGGCATTCGTGTTGCGCGTGCCTTGGGGACAACGTTTGTTGTCCAGCATGACCGACGGTGTCAACGGCCTGTTGAACTACGCCAACGAAGGGATCTCCTTCTTGTTTGGAGAAATCGTGGGAGACAGCATCGGCTTCACGTTTGCCTTCAAGGTGCTGCCCATCATCGTCTTTTTCGCGTCGCTCATCGCCGTCTTGTACCACGTGGGCATCATGAAGTGGGTGATTCGCATCGTTGGCGGTGCCTTGCAACGCGTCCTGGGGACCTCCAAGGCCGAGTCCATGAGCGCCACGGCCAACATCTTCGTGGGGCAAACCGAAGCCCCGCTGGTAGTCAAGCCCTACATCGCGTCCATGACCCAGTCTGAACTGTTCGCGGTAATGGTGGGTGGCCTGGCCTCCGTTGCGGGGTCTGCTTTGGGCGGGTACGCCATGATTGGGGTGCCCGTGGATTACCTGATTGCGGCTTGCTTCATGTCGGCCCCTGGCGGATTGTTGTTCGCCAAAATGCTCATGCCTGAAACCGAAGAGCCCAAGTCGGAATTGCCAGACCAGTCCAATGACGAAGCGCCTGTGAACGTCATCGACGCTGCGGCCGGCGGCGCTTCGTCGGGCTTGCAGTTGGCTTTGAACGTGGGGGCGATGTTGTTGGCCTTTGTGGCGCTCATTGCGTTGCTCAACGGCGTGTTGGGCGGCATCGGTGCATGGGTGGGACAGCCGGACCTCACCTTGGAGTTGATGTTGGGCTGGGTGTTCAGTCCCTTGGCCTTCTTGTTGGGGGTGCCATGGTCGGAAGCGGTCACCGCGGGGTCGTTCATTGGTCAGAAACTGGTCGTCAACGAATTCGTCGCCTACTTGAATTTGGCGCCTTACCTGGTGGAGGGTGCTGTGGGAGCGTTGTCGCCCAAAACGGCGGCCATTGTCTCGTTTGCATTGTGCGGTTTCGCCAACTTGAGCTCAATCGCCATTTTGTTGGGCGGTCTTGGTGGAATGGCACCTTCTCGGCGGAAAGACATCGCCAAGTTTGGCTTGCTGGCGGTGATGGCCGGAACCATGTCCAACCTGATGTCGGGCACCATTGCCGGCTTGTTCGTCGCGCTTGGATGAGCGGGCGCAACGAAGGGACGGTTGGCTTGCCGCAGGAGTGGATCCGAAGAAAACGCGACGGACATGAACTATCCTCTGCAGAGCTCCATGCATTTGTGGAAGGCGTCAACTCCGGCGCCGTAAGTGAAGCCCAAATCGCGGCCTTCGCCATGGCGGTGTACTTCCAAGACCTGTCCGTCAAGGAGCGCGTGGATC
>CAJWII010000163.1 GCA_913041065.1 uncultured Flavobacteriales bacterium | reverse complement strand
CGCCCTTGTGG
The DNA here is from genome assembly GCA_913041065.1 of uncultured Flavobacteriales bacterium. Lineage (GTDB taxonomy): Bacteria > Bacteroidota > Bacteroidia > Flavobacteriales_D > Sanyastnellaceae > UBA11663. The sequence continues at coordinate 3,636 of CAJWII010000163.1, read as the reverse complement.
CCGACCACTTGCGGGACGTCACTGAACAAAAGGAGCTTGACAAGTTGGAGATGATCCGCCTGGCCCAGCAAGACCGACCCAAAGGCGTTGGACGCCCCACCAAGCGTGACCGGCGGGATTGGGAAAAAGCGTTCAAGTCGTGAGGACGTCGTTGGATTCGGCTTTTGAGGTGCATGTGCTGAGGCCGGAGGAGACCAGGGAGCTGCGGCACCGCGTGCTTTGGCCCCACAAGTCTTCTGCCGAGGAATGTGTAATTGACGTCGACGAAGCCGACCACGCCACCCACCTTGGGGTGTTCATGGCGGAATCCATGCCTTGGGGGGTGGTTCTCGAGGGACGCGAAGGTGTGCTCGTCGGGGTGTGTTCGTTGTTCGATCAGCCTTGCACGCGCTGTGCGCTGCCATGGGGGGGGGAGGATGTCTTGAGGTTGCGGGTGATGGGCACTTTGCCTGAAGTTCGAGGCCAGGGTGCGGGCGCGGCGCTGATCGCCAGGGCCCGCGACGAGGTGGTGCGGCGTGGCAAATCCGTGCTGTGGTGCGACGCGCGCGAGGTGGCCTTTGGGTTTTACGAGCGCCTGGGGTTTGGCTTCATGAGCGAGATGTACGACTTGCCGGACGTGGGGCCTCATCGCACCATGGCGCTGGTCCTATCTTCACCGCGCAATTGACGGAACCATGCCAAGCATCAGCCAAAAAGGGCAGTCCATGCCCGACAGCCCCATTCGCAAACTCGCCCCATTTGCCACTGCGGCCAAGTCGGCGGGCAAGCGCGTGATTCATTTGAACATCGGTCAGCCGGACATCGAGACCCCTCAGGTGGCGCTGGATGCGGTTCGTCAGGACACCCGGACAGTCATCGAGTACAGCCCGAGTGAAGGCTTTGCTTCGTACCGCCACGGACTTGCAGCTTACTACCAAGGGGCAGGTTTGGATGTGGAGGCCGACGACATTCTGATCACCACTGGAGGGTCGGAGGCCTTGGTGTTTGCGTTCATGTCGTGTTTGGACCCAGGTGACCAAGTCATTGTTCCTGAGCCGTTTTACGCCAACTACAACGGCTTCGCCCAAATGGCGGGGGTGCAAATTGTGCCTGTGACGGCGAGGATTGAAGACGGGTTCGCCTTGCCTCCCATTTCCGACTTTGCCGGCAAAATCAACGACAAGACGAAGGCCATCCTGTTGTGCAATCCCGGCAACCCCACGGGGACGGTCTACGCCCCGGAGTCGCTGGACGCCTTGGCCCAATTGGTGCGTGACCACGACCTGTACCTCTTTGCCGACGAGGTGTATCGTGAATTTTGCTACGACGGGGCCCAGCCCAAATCTGTGCTTCAGTTGCCTGTTTTGGAGCAGCACGTGATTCTGGTTGACAGCGTGTCCAAGCGCTACAGCATGTGTGGTGCACGCATTGGCGCCATGGTGACCAAAAACACCGCGGTACGCAAGGCTGCGATGAAATTCGCCATGGCTCGGCTCTCTCCCCCAACGTTGGCCCAAATCGCATCCGAAGCCGCCCTGAACACCTCGGATTCGTATTTCGAGCAGGTGCGCAACCGCTACGTGACCCGACGGGACGCCTTGGTCGAAGGGCTCAGGAACATCCCAGGGGTGACAGTGCCCAACCCAGGCGGGGCATTTTACGCCTTGTGCGAGTTGCCAATCGACAACGCCGACGCGTTTTGTCAATGGATGTTGGAGCACTTTGACCTAGACGGAGACACGGTCATGATGGCGCCAGCCACCGGTTTTTACGCCACCCCTGGTGCAGGAATCCGCCAGGTGCGCATTGCGTACGTCCTGGACTTGCCGCTGATCGAGCGCGCCGTAGAGTGCCTGCGCGCGGCGTTGGGCGCTTATCCTAGGCGCCGCGAGGTTTGAATCGGAAGGAGGAGGCGTTAAATTCCACCTTCAAAATCGATTCAAATGACATTGACCAATAGCTTGCTTCTCGCCGCTCTGGCTTGTGTGATTTCCGCAACAGCTGTCGCTGAACCTGGGGACACCACGTGGGTCCAAACCTACACCTGGGAAGCCCAGGACAATCCTGCCACAGCTTACGACAGCCCGGGTCGGAGGTGGTTCGAGTTTCCTTCTGGGGACACGACGTACCGCAAGATTTTGATGTACCACCGCCTGAAGTGTTTTGAAAATGGAACCGCAGGCAACCTGGGGTTCCCTTGCGGGGAGTGGGATTATTTGACGTACAACTACTTGTTCGACCACACAGGAGAATTGGACAGCACGGCGCTGACCCACCCGAAGTACTTGATCAACGACGCGGATTTTGACATGGCTGACCTCATCCTCAATCCTGAGGGGGGCGTGCCTCACGACACGGTGTTGCACGGATTGGAAGGGGTGACGCACGCTTGGGACAACGCCCCGTCGATGTGGAGTTCTCTTGCAGGCGTCCCGCAATCTGAACTGGTCACCGTCGCTGGAGAAGAAGGTGTGCGCCATCAATGGTTGTGGCGCGCCTCGGAATTGGACAACTTGGGCTGGGTCGTGGGCGACTCGGCGTGGCGCTGGGCAGTGCCTCGCGCAGGGGCGTTGAACGCCTCTTCTGTGGGCCGGTTAACTTTGCGTGCCCGTTGGACAGACACCGACGCCCTAGACGGCATGTTGACTTCTGGATGGACCACCCTTGTGGACGGCCCCGCATCTGTGGCCGACTTCATGGGCGAATGGCACCTCGACTTCAACCAGCCCTGGGTGCGACCAGAAACGGGCAACCTCGCGTTGGACCTGGTGTTGGAAGGGGTGGAAGGTCCTGCGGAGAGTGCGCTGGAGTGGCTTGGTCCCGTCGGTGCCGACAGCTTGGGCCAAACTTGTCGCCCTGGGGCATCCGGCGCGGCCCAGTGGGTGGACATGGATGGGAACGACCGCATGGAATTGAATCCCGCTGCCTTGTTTGATGTGGACACCACGGTGACGCTCGAATGTTGGATCCGAGGCGACGAAGCCATTCTTCCGGCCAACACCACGTTGTTTGAAGGGCTCAACGCGATCAACCAGCGCGAACTCAACGTGCATGCGCCGTGGAGCAACGGCCGCATGTACTGGGACGCAGGGTTCGAGGGCGGGTACGACCGAATCGACCAGGCCGCGAGTGAATCTCAATACGAAGGCCAATGGATGCACTGGGCGTTCACCAAAGACGCGGCTTCGGGCTCCATGAAGATGTTTGTCAACGGCAACCTCTTCCATTCAGGGTCTGGCAAAGACAATGTGATTGGAGAGATTGTGCGGATGAACCTTGGCGGTTCTGGTTACGGGGACGTGGACTACTACGGGGGCATTGCGGCCTTCCGCATTTGGCGGACGGCCCTTTCGGGCGATGTCATTCGGTCTTGGAGCGACGTGGCTGTGCTGGACGGACTGTTGGACCACCCTGAAATCGACCACCTCGTGGGGGTGTTGAACATGGCTGGCGCCAACGGAGAAGCCACCGACCAGGGTGCCCTCGACGGATGGTTGCACGGCGATGCAGCCCGTCGGTCTTTTGGTTCGCGCGACGCGTTTTTGGACCCGGTGGCGGAGGACGTCCGTCCTGCCTTGGTGTTGGTGGGAGGCGATGAGCCGACCAGCACATTCACCGAGGCGGTGTTCGCAGAGGCGGTGGCCTTGGCCCCCGTGT
>CAJWII010000162.1 GCA_913041065.1 uncultured Flavobacteriales bacterium | reverse complement strand
TTCCATCAGTTGTTTCCAGCTCAAATCAGGAGCGTCCTTCGCCCCAAACTTGACAGGTGAGGCATCTGGGTCGGGCGCCGGTGCGGCGAATGGGTCGGCGTTGGGGTCCATCATGAGGTCCACTTCCTTCTTCACGGCTGCCATGTTGTCCATGGCGCCCTGGGCCGTCAAGTCGCTGTAGTAGGTGTTGGGGAAGGCCAACAAAATGTGGAAGTGCTTAGAGTAGGTCACATACACAAGAAAGCAGAGGATGCCCAAGATGTGAAACCACCACATGCTGCGCTCCACAGCCACCACTCCAGCGTCGGTCAACCCCTCATACAAGGGCACAAGCCATTGGCTGACCGGAAAGGACCCAGCGACGGTGTAGTGGTCCAAGCCGCGGGTTTGGGCAATGTGGTCTGCCGCATTCATGCTGAGGAAGGCGAACATCAAGAGCACTTCCGCGACCAAGATCAAATTGGCGTCCAGCGAAGGCCATCCTCCCATTTCAGGGCTGCGGAACCTGGCAATCGCCATGCCGTTGCGTCGAACGAAAAAGACCACGCATGCCAGCACCACCAGGGCTGCAAGCACCTCGAACGTGCCGATGAGGACGTCGTACAGCGAGCCCAAAAAGGCGAAAACGCGGTGGGTGCCAAACAGACCGTCGATCACGATCTCGAGCAATTCGATGTTGATGACCACGAAGCCCACGTATATCAAGATGTGCATGACGCCGGCCACAGGTCGGGCCACCATTTTGCCTTGGCCCAGGGCCACGCGGGCCATCACTTTCCAACGGTCTGCAGCCTGGTCAGAGCGGTCCACGCCTTGGCCTTGCAAGATGTTCCGTCGAATGAACCCGATGCGCTTGGCAAAAAGGCCCATGCCTGCGGCCAAACACAACGCAAAGAGGAGTTGGGCAATCATGGTGTCACGGGTTTGGAGAAGAACCGCCCTCCACGGCTTCAAGTTCTTCCTGAATCAGGCCTTTCAAACGTTGCAGGTCTTTTTTGCTGAGTTCCGACTTGGAACGCTTGCCGCCAAACACGCTAACTTTCACATACTTCCAAGGATTCAACTGAAGGTCGTCCAACAACAGCTGCAATTCCAAGTTGGTGGCAACGAGCCCGTCGTGAAGGCTGTCGCTTTTGAGCAGCTTGCCCAACGAGCCTTCTCCTTCGGTGAGGCCCTTGGTGATTTGACTGACGTGGGTGAGGGCTTCGTTGGCCCGGGCCATGGTGGCCGCGAACTCGACGTTGGCCAACGAATCGCTGACGTCTGAGAAGTTTTCGATGGCGTTGGTGAGGTCCCCGCTGCTCGCGCGCAACGTTCCCGTCAGGCTCTCCACGTTGGACATGATCAACCTGAGGTTGGTTCGGTTTTCGGTCACAGTGCTGTCCAAGTTGGCGGCGGTGCGCTCCAACGAATTCACGGTGCGCTCCATGCTTTCGAGCGCCGCAGGCAGTTTGTCTGTCGCATCGCTGTTGAAGATGCTCTCGATATTTTCGATGACCTTCTCCACGCCTTTGATCAGGTCCGTTGTCTTTCGCTGAAGCGGCTCAATCTGCTTTTGGACCTGGGCTGCGATGTCGTCTTCGATGTTGTCGATGAGGGTGTCTCCCGGCATGGCCAATTTCTGAGAGTCGCCTTGTTCGATGCGGATGGCCTTGGTGCCAAAAAGGTCCGAGCTGTGGATCATGGCCACGGAATTCTTGGCAAACGTCAGGTCAGGGTGGTTGACGGAGAACTCCACAAGCAGGTTCCCGCTCCCGTCGGGCAGGAATTCGATGCGCTTAATCTGTCCGACTTGAAAGCCGTTGATGAGCACGGGATTTCCCGTGGCCAGGCCCGACACGTTGTCGTACACGGCGTAAAAGTTCTTGGACCGCGACAGGGGATTGAACCCCTTGAGGTAGTTCACCCCAAGCACAAGAAGGACAATGCCCGCCACAGCGAGCACCCCCACTTTAAATTCTGAACGCAAGGTGTTCACGGCGTTTGGGGATTGGTCATGCCGCGGGCTTGCGACATGGGGATTTGGGCTTCTCCATCGAACGCCACCACAAAGGCCCCTTCAAAGCCGTCGGCGCGCAAAGCAACCTTGGCCTTGTGGGCGGCTTCAGGGGTGGAATGGTGGCCAAGGATGTACTTGTGCATGCCATGACGAATGTACGCCTTGGCGTCTGTGCGGCCGCGCAATTCAGGAGAATCTGCCTTGAGGGACTCGCCAACCGTGCAGATTTGAACGCCAAACCACACGTGGTGCTCAGACTGAACTGATTCCTCGTCCTGCTGGTCTTCTTGGGATGGCGCCACAGGAGGCGTTGGCGGCGGCGGATTGGCTTTCGCTCGGGTGGCGAGGTAGGTGTCGCGGAAGGCCCGGTACACGGCCGAAGCCATGTAGGATTTGCCGTTCTCTGAGCGAAGAAAGTCCTCCTCGTCTGGGTTCGTCAGGAACCCGAGTTCCACCAAGGCACTCGGCATCGTGGTGTAGGAAATCACGTAGAAGCCTGCTTGCTTCACACCACGGTCTTTCCGGCCGACCCGCTCCCGAAACTGGGATTGAATGGCGGCGCCCAAGGTGAGGCTGGCGTCGAGGTTGACGTTTTGGCGCAGCGAGAGCGCGATGTAGGTGTCGGGGTCGTTGGGGTTGAATCCGTCGTAATTCCGCTCGTAGCCCTCCTCGTTGAACATGGAGGCATTCTCGCGCATGGCCACCCGCAGGCTCTCTTCCGATTTGTGCATGCCCATCACGTACGTGCCAGCTCCCCGAGCCCCAGCGTTGTCAAATGCGTCGCAGTGGATGGAAATGAAGAGGTCGGCCTGGGCTTCGTTGGCGATGCGCACGCGGTCACGAAGCCCAGGAAAGCTGTCGTCTTTGCGGGTGTAAATCACCTCAACCTCGGGCAGATTTTCTTCGATGTACTTGCCGATTCGGAGCGTGACATCGAGGGTGATGTCCTTTTCCGTCGTGCTGTAGCGTCCCGTCCCGAGGTTGCCGGGGTCCTTGCCGCCGTGACCTGCATCCAGAACCACCGTGAGGGTGGGTGGGGCCGGTGCGAACGCCGCGCAGAAGGTCACCAGGGCAATGCACCCTGCAATCACGCGTTGTTTGGCTACTTTTGGACGCTGCTTCATGCCAGTACTCAAACATACCTCAAGGCCCTGCAGACGTGCGATGCAGCGCGTCTTGATTGTTCTTTTTTGTGTGTTGATAAGTCCACGAGTTGCAGCCCAAGACGATCCAGTCGATTACCGCGCCGACCACATTTATTTTCGGGTGGACAGCACTGTGGGGTATCTCACGGGAAGCGCTTGGGTGAAGAGCGGCTCCATGACCTTGACGGCACACCGCATTGTGCTGAGGTTGGATGACGAAGAGGTGTGTGCCTTTGGGACGCGGGACAGCCTCGGGGCTTGGGTGGGTCGGCCTGTTTTCGAGGACAACGGACAGTCGTTCAGCCAAGATCAATTGTGCTACAATTTCAGTACTGGCAAGGGATTGAGTACGCACGCCGTGACCCAAGATCAAGGTACGGTGTTCCATGCGGAGAAGGCCAAGCGTCAGCCTGACGAAACGGTCCACGTCAGGAGCGGCAAGTTCACCACGTGCGACGCCGAGGATCCACACTTTCATTTTCACTTGTCCAAGGCCATCATGGTGCCCAACGACAAGGTGGTCAGCGGCCCGCTCTACCTGAAGTTT
>CAJWII010000161.1 GCA_913041065.1 uncultured Flavobacteriales bacterium | reverse complement strand
ATCTGAGGAGGGGCCGTGACCTTGGCATGGCAGTTGAACGCGGCGACGTGGGTGGTCCAGTTGGTCGCCTTGTTGGCCTTGATCGATTTCACTTTGGTGGCCCAATTTTTCCGGGTTCCCAAGCGCACCCCTGTGGCGACTGAAGGCCAAATTCTTTGCCCCTCCGACGGCAAGGTGGTGGTCATTGAGGAGGTGGACGAGCCCGAGGTGTTTGGGGACAAACGCATTCAGGTGAGCATTTTCATGAGCCCTCTGAACGTGCATGTGCAATGGGCCCCCATGGCGGGCAAAGTGACCCACGCTGTGTACCACGCTGGGAAATACCTCGTCGCATGGCACCCCAAGAGCAGCACGGAAAACGAACGTACCACCCTTGTGATCGAAGGGGACCATGGTCCTGTGCTGTTCCGTCAAATCGCCGGGGCTGTGGCGCGACGCATCAAGCACTACATCAAGCCTGGCCAAGTCGTGGTCCTTGGTGAAGAGGTGGGCTTCATCAAGTTCGGATCTCGGATTGACGTGTTTTTGCCGTTGGGGACCGACATCCATGTGGGCCTGGACCAAAAAGTGAAGGGACGCGAAACCGTCCTGGCCACGTTGCCCAAGTCCTGAAGTGACAGGGGGTTTGGTTCTCCCAAGTGCGGGAGGTATTTTGCCGAAAAATCACCTGATTCATGAAACAATTTGCCTTTCTCGCGCTCGGTCTGTTGGCCGCGGCGCCCGCGCTTGCCCAGAAGCACGACCTGGGCCAAGCACCTCAACTCCCCGCAGATGCGCGGGTGAAAGCACCCATGCCGACGCATGCCGTGCTCGACATCGACCACCGTCCCGAGACACCGGTCTCTTCCGAGCACACCCCATCTGCCGACCACATCCAGGTGCGTGACCTCGTTGTGGAACGTCAAGTGCTCGGCATCACGCAGTACGACTTGCAATCGAACGCCGCCATCGACGACCGCATGGCAGGCAACGGAGACGCCGTCAGCGCAGCCTGGACCATGTCCTTGGACGTGACGCCGTTTGAAGACCGCGGCACAGGCTACAATTTCTACGACGGCGAGGTGTGGGGCGAGCAGCCCTATGAGCGCATTGAAAACGTGCGCATAGGCTGGCCTTCCATCAACCACCTTGGTGACGGCCGTGAGGTGGTCATCAGCCACGCTGGCATCGACACGCCCCTTCACATGGTGCGCCGTGATGCAGGCACAGCCACGTGGGAGGGCTCCGACTTGCCCAACTACGCCGTGCTTGACGACGGGGTGACCACAGTCGGCAACCTCTGGCCACGCGCGGCAGTGGGTGGATTGAACGATGAAATCCTCCACGTCATTTGCATTTCCACACCCATTGCCAACGGCGGTGCGGAATACCTAGGCCAAGACGGGGCGTTGTTGTACTACCGTTCCATGGACTCCGGAGACACCTGGGAAATGCAAACCTTCCCCGAGTTGGACTCGTCCAACTTCGTCAACATGAGTGCAGACGCCTACAGCATACACGCCGAAGGCGGTGTTGTGGCGTTTGCCGTGTTCAACGACTTGAGCGACAGTTTCATCATGATTTCGGAAGACGCTGGGGACACCTGGGAATACCACATTTTGGCGGACTTCCCTGTGGACTTGTACGAGGTTGACGCGGGCTTGCCTGACTCCCTTGGGTACGACTTTGACGCCGACGGCATTGCCCAGGAGTACTTCAACTCCGACGGCGCAGGGGACGTCCATGTGGACGTGGAAGGCACCGTGCACTGCGTGTACGGCGGCATGTACTACGCCGACGCAGACACCATCGACGACAACTTCAGCTACTTCCCAGGCACCAACGGCTTGCAATACTGGAGGGAGGACTTTGGCCCAGACAGCAGCGTGACCATCGCATACGCGTACGACATTGACGAGAGCGGAGGGTTGGACTTGGAAGACGACATCGCCGCCTACTTCGTGAACCTGGCGGGCATCCCCAGCATGTCGTCGGACGAGGACGCCAACCTCTACGTGAGCTACAGCGCCATCATGGAGAACTACTCTTCAGGCCTGCAGAACTTCCGCCACGTGTACGTGGTGAATTCAGAGGACAACGGAGACTCTTGGAACAGCGAGGAAGCGTGTGACTTGACTCCGGACGTCGACTTCGATGGGTACGAAGCCATCTTCGCCTCGATGCCGCCGCGTGTGGACGAGCACATCGAGCTGATTTACCAGAGGGACTTTGAACCAGGCTTGCATATCCGCGGCGACGAGGACCCCATGGATGTGAACGACATCGTACACCTGCGGGTGCCAATCGCGGATTTGGGCGAGTGCGCGGACATCGACTTCGAAGATTGGGTAGGCGTTGCAGAAGCCTTCCAAGCAGGCCAAGTGCAGTTGTTCCCCAATCCGGCCAACACCATGGTGGAGCTCGTGATCGACCGCCCTGGAGCGCACGAGGTGCGCGTGGTGGACGTGGAAGGCCGTGAGCACATGGCTTGGACCACCACAGGATTGGTGGAGAAAGTGGACGTGCGAACTCTGCCTGCAGGCTTGTACTTCGTGGAGCTCGGTCAAGGCACCGCCCGTACGGTTGTGCGCCTCGCGGTGCAATGATGCATGCTTGAATTGAGGGACGTTGTCCCGACCTTTGAAAGCGGCGCCCTCGGGTGCCGCTTTTTCATTCCAAGCCCATGCGCATTCATTTGATTTCCATCGGAGACGAGTTGTTGATTGGCCAAACCGTCAACACCAACGCTGCTTGGATGGGGCGGAAACTCACCATGGAAGGGTGGGTTGTGTCCGGAACAGAGGTCACCGCAGACAAGCCCAAGGACATCGTTGATGCGCTTGACCGAGGCCTCGCCTCCGCGGAAGCAGTGTTGATCACAGGCGGGTTGGGGCCGACCAAGGACGACGTCACCAAACACGTATTGGCGTCGTATTTCGACACTCCGTTGGTCATGTATGAACCCATCGCCAAGGCGATTGAAGCGTGGTTCAATTCGCGGAACGTGCCCTTTTTGGAAGTGAACCGGCTTCAGGCCATGTTGCCTGAGGCTTGCACGGTGCTGCCCAACCCCTTGGGTACGGCTTCTGGGATGTGGTTTGAACGCGGGGGCAAGGTGGTGGTGAGCATGCCTGGGGTGCCTTACGAGATGGAGGGGTTGATGACCCAAGAAGTGATGCCTCGCCTGAGGGCGCACTTTGAGTTGCCCACGACCCTGTACGAAACGGTGGTCACGGCCGGCATTGGGGAGAGCTCCCTGGCGGCGTTGGTGGCGTCGTGGGAAGATGGCTTGCCAGAAAAGGGCGTGTCACTGGCGTATCTGCCCTCCCCAGGGCAAGTGAAAATGCGGTTGGGCGTCCATGGTCCGGCGACAGATCGGACGAAGTTGGAAGCCCTGATCGCATCGGAAACAGAAACGTTGTTGGAGCTCATCGGGCCCCATGCGGTTGGGCGGGGCAACATCGACATTGATGGGGCGGTCTTGAAGCTCCTCGAAGCGCATGGCCAATCCGTCGCCACCGCGGAGTCGTGCACCGGAGGGACCGTCGCCCAAATGCTCACTGCGGTGCCTGGGGCCAGCGCCTCTTACTTGGGGTCTGTGGTGGCCTACGACAACCGGGTGAAGCACGAGGTCCTGGGCGTACCTGAGTCTGCCTTCGACGACCACGGCGCGGTGAGCGAAGCGGTGGTGTTGGCCATGGCAGAAGGGGTGAGGCAGCGGCTTGGAACGACTTGGGGTGTGGCGACCTCTGG
>CAJWII010000160.1 GCA_913041065.1 uncultured Flavobacteriales bacterium | reverse complement strand
GGTTGTTTCTTCTGAGCAACACCAATGCCATTCACGCGGCCGAGTTTGAGCAGGATTTGCAACGCACGCTGCCTGACGCGTCGCGGTTTTGGGGCGCGTTTGAAGTGGCGCACTACAGCCACGATTTGGGCGTGAAAAAGCCAGACCCCGCCACGTTCTTGCACGTCTGCGAATTGCACGGGTTGAATCCGACCAACACCTTGTTCTTGGACGACAGCATCCAACACGTCCGGGGCGCCGAGGAGGCAGGGTTGGTGGCCCACCACCTCGACCTCAGCCAAGGGGATTTCGCCTTGTGGATGGCCCAGATGGGTTGGCGTTGAAGCGTCGGGGCTGACCTTCAGGTCAGTGGGCCGCTGCGAACAGCTCGTCGAGGCGGTCGTGGCGCTCGCCTGGCACAGGCGTGGCGCCTTGCTCCAGGATGAGGAACACTTCTTGGCCTCGGGCTTCTTGGGGGTAGGATTTGGCCCCCCGGAATTGGGTTCCCTCGGGATCGATGCGCAACAGTTGTGCGGTGTCCTCCCCAAACTTGAAGTACCACTGGTCCCCGCCGTCGTTGCGCTCGAGGTAGGTGAGTCGTGACGTGGTGGTTTCCCAAAACATGGTGCTGAACTCCCAAATGAGCGCCTCCACTTTGCCAGGCTCCTCAGAAGACACCCTGGCCCACTCGGTGGCAGGCATGCCCTGGGAGGCCAAGAAGCGGGCAAATTCCAGCTCCAGGCCTTCCAGTTCTTCGCGCGTCAGGGCGCGGTAGCGTCGAACGTCGCTCACTCGTCGATGCCTTCAAGCATGAACATGAACGCGTACTCGAGGGCGACTTCTTTGATGCGCTCGAACCGGCCGGAAGCCCCGCCGTGGCCGGTCTCCATGTTGCAGTCCATGATGAGGAGGTTGTCGTCGGTTTTGACGTCGCGCAGTTTGGCGATCCACTTCGCAGGCTCCCAGTACTGCACTTGGCTGTCCCAGTATCCTGTGGTGATGAGGGTGTGCGGGTACTCCAAAGCGGCGACGTTGTCGTAGGGGCTGTACTGCATGATGTAGTCGAAGTAGGCCTTGTCCTTGGGGTTGCCCCACTCGTCAAATTCGCCGGTGGTCAATGGAATGCTTTCGTCGAGCATGGTGTTGATGACGTCCACAAATGGCACGGCGGCGATGACGCCGTTGAACAGGCTTGGCGCCATATTCATCACGGCACCCATCAGCAATCCGCCGGCGCTGCCGCCCATGGCGTACATGTGGTCGGGCGTGGTGAACCCTTCGTCCACCATGGCTTGTCCGCAGTCGATGAAGTCGGTGAACGTGTTCATCTTGTTGAACAGCTTGCCGTCCTCGTACCAGTGACGTCCCATCTCGCTTCCACCGCGGATGTGGGCCATGGCGTACACAAACCCGCGGTCGAGCATGCTCAAGCGTCCCACCGAGAACCCGGCGTCCATGCTGTAGCCGTAGCTGCCGTAGGCGTAAAGGAGCAAAGGATTCTTGCCGTTGCGCTCGGTGCCTTTGCGGTAGACGATGCTCACCGGCACCTTGGCGCCGTCGCGGGCTTCCACCATGAGGCGTTCGCTCACGTAGTTGGCGGGGTCAAACGTTTCGCCCAACACTTCCTGTTGCTTCAACAAGTCGATGTCGCCCGTTTCGAAGTCGTACTCCAACACGGAGCTCGGCGTGGTCATCGAGGTATAGCTGTAGCGGAGCTTTTTGGCGTTGAAGTCGGGGTTGGCGCCCACACCGGCGGAGTAGGCCGGATCGTTGAAAGGGATGTGCTTGTCTGCGCTCCCGTCCCAGCGGATGAGGCGCAGGTGGGTCAAACCTTCCTTGCGCTCGTCCACGACGAGCCAGTCGTTGAAGATGTCAATCCCCTCGAGCAACACGTCGTCGCGGTGTGCGATCACGTCCTCCCAGTTTTCCTTCGTTGTGGCCGACACAGGGGTTTTGACCACCTTGAAGTTTTTGGCGTCCTTGTTGGTCACCAAGTAGAAGTGGTCGCCGAAGTGGCTCACGCTGTATTCCAAATCGCGCTCGCGCGGCTGGATGACCTTCCACTCGCCGTTGGGCATGTTGGCGTCCAAGAAACGGTACTCGGTGCTGACTGTCGCGCAGCTGGCGATGACGAGGTAAGCCTCGCTCTTGGTTTTGCCCACGCTGCACGAGAAGGTCTCGTCCTTCTCCTCAAACACCAGCACATCCTCGCTCACGTCCGTGCCCAGCACGTGCTTGTAAATCTGCGACGAGCGCAAGGTCACGGGGTCCTTCTTGGTGTAAAAGAGGGTCTTGTTGTCGTTGGCCCAAGTCGCGCCGCCCGTGGTCTTGGGGATGCGGTCCGCCAGCACTTCGCCTGTGCTCAAGTCTTTGGCGTACAGCGTGTACTCGCGTCGGCTGACGGTGTCGACGCCATACACGAGCAAGTTGTTGTTGGGGCTCACGCTGCGTCCGCCGATGGCGAAGTAGTTGTGGCCCTCGGCCATGGCAGGCTGGTCGAGCATCACTTCTTCCTCCGCGTCCATGGAGCCTTTCTTGCGGCAGGAGAAGGCGTACTCTTTGCCCTCCTCGTACCGAGAGTAGTACCAGTAGCCCTTGTCCAAGACGGGCACGCTTTCGTCGTCTTTCTTGATGCGCCCGACAATCTCATCGTAAATCTTGGTCTGCAAGGCCTCCGTGGGGGCCATCACAGTCTTTGTGTAGGCGTTTTCGGCCTTGAGGTAGGCCACCACTTCCTCGGTCTGGGTGTCGGACTGCTTGGCTTCTTTTTGAGCGTCGCTCAAGCGCATCCAGAAGTAGTCGTCCTGAAGTTGCAGGCCGTGGATGTCGGTGGTGTGCGGCTTTTTTGCCGCGTCCGGAGGTGTGGGGAGCTCCGAGGCTTGGGTCACGTAGTCGGTCTTCATGTCAGTGGAGGGGTTGCAGCCCATGGCGAGGGCCAAAACAGCGGCGCATGCGCCGCCCATCAGTCGTGCGTTCATTTCAGCAGATTCAGTCCCGCACAACGCGTGCGGACCGCGAAGGTACGTCGTGCTTTCGCCTGATTCCGAGGCGTCAGACGTCCAAATTTCCGTCGGCAATTAACCCCTCAATCGCCGCCAAATCCTCAGGCGTGTCCACCGATGGGGTCAGGTGCGTGGTGGTGCCCACGTCGATGCGCCAACCGTGGTCCAACCAGCGAAGCTGCTCCAACTTCTCACGCAGCTCCAGCGGCGTGGGGCTGAGTTGCACCAAGGCCTCCAAGGCCGTCCGCGTGAATCCATACAGGCCTACGTGCTGCATCCAAGGCCCATCGCCATGAGGGATGGGCCTGCGGCTGAACATTTGGGCGCGCCCGGCCAAGTCCCGCACCACCTTGACGCGGTGGGGCGAGTGGATTTCTGGGTCGCCGGGCATGGATTTGGCCAGGGTCACCACCGCCGCGTCGGGCTTTCGAAGCATCTCGGCGAGCTGGGCGATTTGGTCTGGATGAACGAAGGGCTCGTCGCCCTGCACGTTGAGGACCCCGTCGAACTGCTCTCCTTTCTCTTCCATCGCCACGACAGCTTGATGACAGCGGACCGTGCCGTTGGGGCAATCCTCCGAGGTCATGACTGCCTCGCCGCCGAAGCCGCGCACCACTTCGGCGATGCGGGCGTCGTCCGTGGCGACCACCACCTTGGCGCAGGCTTCATGTCCCGCGCTTGCCACGCGCTCGTAGACGCGTTGGATCATGGGTACGCCGGCCACCTGGGCCAGGGGTTTGCCAGGGAAGCGGGGCGACCCGAAC
>CAJWII010000159.1 GCA_913041065.1 uncultured Flavobacteriales bacterium | reverse complement strand
CAAGCTCCTTTTGTTCAGGGACGTCCCGCAAGGGGTCGGCCACAAGGGCGGCGCCTACCCGGCTCCGGGGAAAGGACAGCACCTCGTATCGAAATCGGACCGCCCCTTTCCTCACCTCCACCACCTCGCCCACCTTCATTTCTCGGGCGGGCTTGACGGCTTTGTCGGCCACCGACACCTTGCCTTCCCGGCAATGCTGGCTGGCCATGGAACGGGTTTTGAAGACCCGAATCGCCCAAAGAAATTTGTCCACCCTCATGCCAATGGAATGTGCAGCGATTTCAGGGCGTCGACCACCTGTTTCCCGTCTGCGCGTTTGGCAAACTCGTACACCTCAAGGTCCTCTACCCCTTTCTTTCCGCGATCCACACGCAAGGTCAAAATGAAACTGTGCGCCCGAACCGTGTTCCGCTGGGACCAACTCGTGTACGTGGTGACGTCACGATGCTCCTGGAGTGAGGCTCCCAGGATTTGGTCCTTGGCCCAATGGTCGCGACGCAGTGGAATCCGCCCCAGGCGCTTGACCACGGACAACCCCCGGGAAGTCACACTGACGGTGGTTTCGAGCAACAACAGCGCCACGCCCGCCAACACCCCAATGGGAAGGGAAATGATGTGAACATGGGCGCCTAAGACGGCCGCAAAAAAGAGCATCCCCGCGTATGGCAAGCTCTCATACTGTCTGCCCAGATCCAAGTGTGTCACTCCACGAAGGTAACCCCAGGATTTGGCTCACAGCTCCACGATCAACCCGATGGCTGGCAAGACTACGCCTGCGTTGGCCGTGATGTACCGAGGGTCGAACGAACCTGGTGTGTCCACAGAGGGAATGGGAGCGCCGGTCTCGGGATTGCGTTGAACGTCCAATTGGACTTGCTGGGGTGGAGTGGCGCCTGTCAAGTTCTGGATGTCCATGAACACGTCCAGCGACCAGGTGTCGAAGAACCATTTGCGGTCCAATCGGATGTCGACCTGGTGAAAGTTGCCATTGCGGGCCCCGTTGAGTTGGGCGTAGTCCAACAACGGCCCATTGAACGCTTCCCAATTGGCAATGAGCAAGCTCTGACCTACGTCGTAAGGCGTGTACGGCAAGCCACCGCTGGACAAAACGCGGGCACCCAACTCCCACCCGTTGTCCCACTTCTTGCCCCCGGTGAAGCTGACGATGTGACGGTTGTCCCACGAACTGGGCGTCCACCCCAACAACGCCAAATCCTCTCCTGGATTGATGTACTCGCTGCGCACGAGCGTGTAGGCGAGCAGGCCGTAGTACCCCTTGTACAGGCGTTGTTGCAGCAAGACTTCCATGCCGTACGCCCGACCCTCCGCATCGAACGTCACTTGCTCGTTGCCCACAACCCCGAAGTCCGCCCCAAGGTTCGCCAGGGCAATGCCCGAGATTGAGCTGGCCGGCGTTCCCGAGTAGCCTTTGTAGAATCCTTCGAGCGACACGGCCGCGTTGCGGCTGGCGATCTCCCGTTTGAACCCCATGACCAACTGCCGGTTGGTCGTGTACGTCATCCCCGAATGCCAATTGACCAGCGTGGCCCGCGCAGTGTCAACCGAAGCCGCGTAACCCACCACCGTGTACGCCGGCAATTGGTGGTAAAATCCCGCATTGGCATTCCACGTCCACCCCGGGGCAAAACTCCAACTGGCTGAAGCCCTCGGACTGAACTGGTCAAGCGGATTGGCGAGGGCCATGTCGTTGTCCGGCATCTCGAGGCCGTCCTGCACAGAAAGCAACGAGGCTCCATCCACACGCAGGCCGCCTGACAATGTCAACCGGTTCTCCAGCATGGCTTTGGACGACTGCACAAAAGCCCCATATTTCGCCATCTTGAACGCCGAGCTGTAGATCACCGTCGCACTGCCCAACCCCGGCACGAAGACGACGCTCTCGGTGCTGTTGTTGTACTTCGCGTACTCCCCAGAAATGCCAGCAGTCATCTTCCAACCGGGCGCAAGGGTTCTGGCGCGCTCCGCCCGGAATTTGTTCTCGATTTCCTGACTCACGTAATCCAACGTCCTGTCCAAGGTTTCGTCGTTGTCGATGTGCTTGAAGGCGGTGTTGTTGAGCATGTTTCTGCTCAACACAAACGTCCATTTGCCGTCGTTCTTGTACCGATCCCACTTGACACCTTGCATGTAATTCCATTGCTCTGAAATGGGCAGCACGTCCAAAATCGCCACTTGGTTGAGGTAATCCGGCGCCGACGGATCGTCCGCCAACCCTGTGTTCAACTCAAAGTCGTCCAAAGCCCCCAGCCCGAGGAACGTGATGGCGTTCTTGTCGTCAGGCCGCCAGACCCACTTGTATTGGTAATCGTTGTAGGTGGGCAAGAACGGCAACCCAATGGCCCGAAAGAGCAGCTGCAGGTAACTCCGACGCAGGCTGAAAATCAAACTGCTGTTGTCGCCCGTCGGCCCTTCAAACGTCATCCCCAAATCGCTGGTCCCGACCACTGCGTTCGCCGTCCATTGGTCGGTGCGGGGCTCCTTGAACCTGAATTCCATCACGCTGCTCAGGGCATTGCCCCTTGCCGCTGGAAAAGCTCCGGAGTAGAAGTCCACCCCTTCCACCAAATCCACGTTGATCATGCCCACTGGCCCTCCACTGGCCCCTTGGGTCGCGAAGTGGTTGATGTTGGGGATTTCAATGCCGTCGAGGTAAAACCGATTCTCGTTGGGCGCACCCCCGCGGATGACAATGTCGTTTCGAAAACTGGGGATGGCCGCCACGCCAGGCAACGACCGCAGGGCTCGGCTGATGTCCCGACCGCCGCCGGGGTTCCGCTTGATTTCGTTGGTGCCGATGCTGCGCACGCTTAACGGGGCTTCCTCCACCGCTCCGCGAGATTCCACCACAACTTCCGCCGCCTCCACTGCCACGGCGGACTCCACCAGTGCCGCGTTCACCACCGCAGGTCGTGCCGGCGTGGTCTCCACTTCGAAGGCCGTGTACGTGGCGTACCCGAGGAACGAAACGACCACGTTGTGGACCCCCGGCGCGATGCCCGTCAAGGTGTAGTTGCCTTCGAAATCTGTGGTGGTGCCAGTGACATTGCCTTGAAGCACCACCGAGGCAAATGGCAACGCTTCATTGGTGGTGGCGTCGACAACCTTCCCCAAAATCACACATCCCATGGCCGGGCGGTCTTGCGACCATGCACTTTTCACCCCAAACAAGGCGCAGAACGCAAATATTGAGGCTTGAACGACTTTTTTCACGGTTTGGAAAGGTTTCAGAGATGCACCCTACGAACCTCACCTCTTCCCCTTTTGTTCGCTCAACCCAAGTCCAAATCCAGGGCTTGCCGCAACTTGTCGAGCTGGGGATTTTTCTCCACCATCATGTCGTACCTCTCCCGGTCCGACAAAAACGCTTTCTTCTCGTCGGCTGGCGTTTCCTTCATCTCCACCTGCAACTGAAGCCCTGCATTCTTCAAGGTCGTCTTCAGGTGCACGAGCATCTCAGTTTTCAAGTCGTCCACTTGCTCCCGCTGAAGTGGGTTCTGCACAGGGAACGTCACCACCAACCCCTGCAGCGTAGGCTGTTCCTGGACCATTGTCGCCACCACAGAAATTCGATCTTCGTCTCTCAATCGCTGCACAAAGGCACCCCAAGCTTTCAGAACCCCGGCTTCGTCCACTTTGTCAGACCACGACTCGTCGATGACAGGCCCCGTGGGCGAACCCACGTCCTCATTCTTCTTCGGCGTGATGCCACCACCTGGGGTGGCCAGATTCCTTTTGGCCCTGCGCAACCCACTGGCTTTGGCTGAATCCCTTCCTGG
>CAJWII010000158.1 GCA_913041065.1 uncultured Flavobacteriales bacterium | reverse complement strand
CCACCCCTGCCGTTGAAACAAAACGCCACTTCCTTGCCTGCGTAATCCGTGTCCGGGCCGTCGTAAAGCACCACCTGGGCGTCGTGGGTGTAGGGGCCGTCGTTGGTGCCAGCCACAGAAGGGGCAGCGGGATTGGAAATGTCGACGGCGTGCAGCCCGCCGCCAGCCGTGTTCGTCCCCACCGCGTAAGCGAAACCAGTCTGATCGTTGATGGCGATGTTGTGTGCGTTGCCAAATCCGATGTAACTCGCCACGGGCGTGAGCACCACAGGGCCTTCCGTGACCTCCAACACTTGAGTCAAATCCACCACCTGCATGCCGTGGTTGGAGGCTTCGCTTACGATGAACGCGTGGTTGTTGTGCACCTTGACGTCGCGCCAAAGGCTGGGCGTTGTGGCCGTTGGGACACGTCCTACAAACATGGGATTAACCGCATCCGTGACGTCCACAATGGTCAACCCGTCGTGGCGTCCAAACAGCACAAACTCGCGCTGGGACGACGGATCCACCCATCCCCAACAATCGTTGCCGTTGGCCCCACCCCCCAATTCCTCGAGGGTACGCACCGAAAGCAAATCAAGTCCGGAGCAAGGGTAACCGTCTGCAAAACCATCGACGCAAGGGGTTTGGGCGAAGGCTGAAATGGCCAGACCTAAGCTGGCCGCCGAAAGGAGGTGTTTCATCATGTTCAAACGCAGTGAGTGCAAAGGAACAACAAACCGCCCCGCCGTGATGTTGCACAACGGGGCGGTTCACATGGCGAGAAGGCCCAATCAGTTCGCGTCTGGCAGGAAGCTGAATTGCTCGCTGTAGCGGAGCATTTGATTTGTGAAATCGTCGGGATAGGACACCTCCACGGACACAATTTTGCCAGCGGCGTCGCGTGTGGCCGACATTTCAGGGTTGATAAAGCCACCGTAAGGAGCCACACCCAAGACCGCCACGCGGTCCAACACTTCTTGATGCACGGTGGGGTCAACTTTCACGCCGTAGCCCTCCACAAGCGCCTTGGCGGCGTCGTAATCACCTCGAGACTTGATTCGCTGGACTTCCCGCAACAGCTCGCCAAACAACTCACGCAACCGGTCGTAGTCCTTGATGTCGATGAAGGTCTTGTCGTCGCGAACGACTTTGACCACAGCTCCTTCTGGCTCCGCCTTCTCAAAGCACCAGTTGCTCACCCAAGCGCGGTTTCGCATGTGGGCCTCTTCAATGTCGGCTCCCAGCTCCAGGCGCTGCAACTGGGTCAACATGCCGTTGCGCAAGTAGCTGTCGTACTTGGCTCGGCCCACGTCCAAATTCTTCATCAGCCCGAGTTCCACCATTTTGGGGTCGAGCAAGAAGTACAAGGCCACCAAGTCTGCGCGGCCCTCTTCGAGCGTGGAGCTGTACTCCGCGATGGTTTCTTTGGGGGTGCCCACGCCGGGTTCCAATTGACCAGACGCGTGACCAATCACCTCGTGCATGGCAGTGTGAAGCTTGCCGGCCAGTTCAGCGTGCGCTTGGGTACGCAAAAGCTCGAGCTCATCGTGGGTGAATTCCGCCAGCACCCCTCCGCCTGCAGCCTTGTCGTAGGCATTCACGATGTTGCCCAGCGAGACCGACTTGGAGCCGTGGACTTGGCGAATCCAGTTGCTGTTGGGAAGGTTCACTCCGATGGGGGTGCTGGGCGACGCGTCCCCCGCTTCTCCCGCCACGTTCACAACGTTGTAGGTGATGCCGACCACCTCCTTTTTCTTGTGCGAATCCATGAAGGGCATATGGTCCTCAAACCATTGGGCGTTCTCCATCAACGTGGCCATGCGCGCACTGGCGTCAAAGTCCTTGATTTCCACGATGGTCTCGTAGCTGCCTGTGTAGCCGAGGGGGTCGTTGTACACCTCCACAAAGCCGTTGATGTAATCCACGTCGCCTTCGGTGTCCTGCACCCAGTTGATGTTGTATAGGCTCCACTTTTCGAGGTCGCCAGTCTCATAGTACGCCACAAGGTTGCGCAACGCCGCAGCTTGCTTGTCGTTTTCCGCATACTGGATGGCTTCGTTGAGCCATTTCACGATTTCGGAAATGCTCTCGCCGTAAAGGCCACCGACCTTGTACACATTCTCATACACCTGACCTTCCGCGTCTTTTTCCAAACGGCTGTTCAGCCCGTACTCCACGGGGCTTCGACTGCCCTTATCCACGATGCTCTCGAAGTAGGCCTTGGCCTCGTCGGTGGTCACGTCTGGCGCGTAAAAGTTCACTGCAGAACTTTCCACCAGTCCTTTGGCGCCGTCCTGTTCCACTTTTTTGGCCTCAACAGTGGGGTCAAACACCACCGTACGCAATTCTGAATCAATGTTGTTGCCCGTCTCCGCCAAGAGGTGGTCAAAGTAAGCCTCGCTGAACGCGGGAAGGTGCTTGGTGTTGGCGTAGTGGTGGTGAATGCCGTTGGAGAACCAAATGCGCTTCAGGTACACCTCGAAAGCTTGCCAGCCCACCGTGCCTCGGTCACCCTCGTAGCCGATGTAGATGTCCTCCAAGAGGCGGCGGATGCGCAAATTGTAACGGTTGTTTTGGTCGTACATGATGTCACGACCGCTCAGTCCTGCCATGTTGAGGCAGTACACCAAAGCCTGTTGTTTGTCCGAGAGCTTGTCCCATCCTGGAATTTGATACCGGACAATTTTCAAGTCCGCGAACTGCTCTGTCTTCCACACGAATCCCGCTTTGTCGGGGGCACTTGCAGTAGACTCCACGGCAGGAGCGGCTTCAAAATCCGGCCCAGAAGGCGCTGGCCCTAAGCAGCCAGCCAGGAACGTCAACAGGGCCGTGACACACGCGGTCGTGCCCACAAAAGAAGAGAATGGTCGCATGGTTGATGTCATTTGCCGCTCAAGGTAAAGGACATTCCAAGAGTATCTTCGAGGCGTGCGGACCTCACGTCTCATGTTGCGCGCTTTCCTTGGTCCCTTCGCAGTGACCTTGCCCGTCGCACTGTTCATTTTGGACATGCAATTCCTCTGGGTTTACGCCGACGACATGATTGGCAAAGGCCTGGAATTGTGGGTCGTTTTCAAACTCATGGTCTTCGCCTCCGCCCGGCTGGTCAATTTGGCCCTGCCCTTGGCCGTGTTGGTGGCCTCCATCATGGCCCTGGGCAACCTCGCCGAGCGAAACGAACTGACCGCCATGAAAGCCTCCGGCATGTCGTTCCTGCGCATCCTGCGGCCCCTGGTCGCCTGCATGATCCTTCTCTGCGGCGGCGCCTTGTGGTTCAGCAATACAGGTTGGCCGGCAGCCAACATGAAATTCAGGGCCCTCCTCTACTCAGTGACCAAACAAAAGCCCGCCTTCAACCTCCGTGAGGGCGTCTTCTACAACGGCATCGACGGCTTCTCCATCCGGGTGGGCACCAAGCATGCGGACGGAAGGCTGGAAGAACTTTTGGTTCACGACCACAGAGATTCCAAAGGAGAACGCGTCCTTGTGGTGCAAGCCGAGCGCGGAAAGATGACCGAATCCGACGGCCATTTGGTCATTGAGCTGGAAGACGGTGTCAGCTATGAAGAACACCAAGAGACCATGTCCCGGTCCAAGGAAAGGGTGTACCCTCACGTTCGAAGCACCTTTCAGCGGCAGACCCTGAGCATCCCCTTGCACAGCTTGGATTTCTCCATGGCCAACGAAGATTTGTTCAGGCGTTCCTACGAGCGCATGACCTTGGCGGAACTGGCCCAGACCAGCGATTCTTTGGGCACCGAAATCCGACGCGAAGCGAATGAACTCCAGAACTACGGCAGGCGCAACGTGGCGTGGCGAAGCGACACCACAGGTTG
>CAJWII010000157.1 GCA_913041065.1 uncultured Flavobacteriales bacterium | reverse complement strand
GGCCGGATGGGGGATGGAGGCCTATCCGGACCCTGTAGTCGATGTGACTGAGGCGGCCCGGGCGGCCCGAGATCGGATGTGGGCGTTCTGCAAACGTCCTGAAGTCAAAGCAGAGGGACGGAGGATCTTGGCCCGCCACGTGGTGCCGCCTTCGGTCCAAACGAAAGGCCGAATGCGCGAACTTTGACCCATGGCCGAGACAACCTTGCTTCACCATGAAGTTGTGGGAGACAACCCCGATTTACCTTGGATGGTCTTCATCCACGGAGCTGGGGGGTCGATTCGCACGTGGAAGTTTCAGACCGATGCCTTTGCGCCTCATTACCGGTTGCTTTTGCTCGACTTGCGAGACCACGGGTTGAGCAAGGACATCCTCCCAGAATTTCCCGCCTACGACTTCGACATCGTGGCGCAAGACATCTTGAAGGTGCTCGACCACCTGGGCATCGAAGAAGCGCACTTCGTCAGCCTGAGCATTGGCAGTGTGATTCTTCAAAAAATCGACATGCTGCGCCCTGAATTGGTCGACCGCATGGTCATGGCGGGGGCCATTTTCGACGGGAGTTGGGTGATGCATTTGTTCGTGCACAGCGCGCGCGTGCTGAACCACGTCTTGCCCTTCCAAGCCATCTACTGGATGTTTTCCTTCATCGTGTTGCCACGAAGGAACCACCGCATGAGCCGGTGGATTTTCAGACGGCAGAGCCGGCGTTTGACGCAACTGGAATACCTGAAATGGGTGGAGCTGTACAAGCCGTTCTTCAAGTTGGTGAAAGACGTCATGTCGCGCCACGTGGCCAAGCCGTCCCTGGTTGTCATGGGCGACCAGGACCACATTTTCTTCAAGGCGGCCGAGCAGTTTGCAGAAGTGCACCGCAATGTGAGGTTGAGCGTCATCGAGAATTGTGGTCACGTGTGCAGCATTGAGGCGCCTGAGTTGTTCAACGAATTGGTGCTCAAGTTTCTTGAAGGGGCGGAGTTCCCGCAACGGGTTACGGCGACCCCTGTGCCGATGTCTTGGTCCGCGTTGAAGGCCCTCCAGCACCCCAGTGGCTGACATGGCCCACAAAAAGCCACATTTGCCAGAGAAGGGCTGCGCGACCTGCGGAAGGCCGTTCACTTGGCGCAAAAAATGGGCCCGTTGTTGGGACGAGGTGAAACATTGCAGCGAGCGCTGCCGTCGGCAAAAGCAGCGAACATGACGGGCTGTGGGGTGTTGGTTTTCCCTCATGTCAACACTCCCACCCACCGACGCTTTGGGTTCAGCGCACACGGTGCGACTCGTGCTCGGGGACCAATTGAACGCGGCGCACCCATGGTGGTCGACGGTCGACCCAGGCGTGGTCACGGTGCTCGTGGAGTGCCGTCAAGAAACCGACTACGCCAAGCACCACATCCAAAAGGTGCTGGCATTTTTCCTGGCCATGCGTGGATTTTCAGCGGCCCGCGCAGAGGAGGGGCACCGCATGCACCACGTGACCATCGACCGACCTGAAGCCTTGAGGCCGATGTTGGAGGTGGTGCACGACGTGGTGGTGGCCACCGGGGCGACGCGCTTCGAGCACCAACTGCCGGACGAGTGGCGTCTGGATGAGTTGCTCCGCAGCGGCACAGCCGATTGGGGCGTCGAGGTGGTGCCCTGCGACACGCACCATTTCTTGACCCAACGGGAGGATTTGGCGACCCACTTCAAGGGCAAGAAGCAATATTTGATGGAGTCGTTTTACCGGATGATGCGGAAGCGCCATGCCGTGTTGCTTGACGTCGCCGGCCAGCCAGAGGGAGGAAGGTGGAACTACGACGCCAACAACCGAAAGAAGTTGCCCAAAGGTCACGTACCGCCTCAGCCCAAGCTGTGGCCGCGTGACGTGGAGGCCTTGATGGGCCAGCTCGACGAAGCTGGGGTCCAAACCGTGGGCCGAGTGGATCCGACCGCGTTCGGGTGGCCTGTGACCCGAGAGGAAAGTTTGGAATTGTTGGACGTGTTTGTGAACGAGCTCCTTCCATGGTTTGGCGACTTCCAAGACGCCCTGACGGAGGACAGCTGGACGGTGTACCACAGCCGCTTGAGCTTCGCCATGAACGTCAAGATGCTGAGTCCGCTCGAAGTCATCGAGGCGGTGGAGCAGAAGTGGAGAGAGGCGCCTTCCCATGCGAGCATCGAGCAAGTGGAGGGCTTCATCCGTCAAATCCTCGGTTGGCGGGAGTACATGCGAGGCGTCTACTGGGCCCACATGCCCGGGTATGCCGAGAAGAACTTCTTTGAGCACGACAGGCCGCTGCCAGGATGGTTTTGGACTGGGGACACGGGCATGCGCTGCTTGCAGCACGCGATCACCCAAACCCTTGACCACGCCTACGCCCACCACATCCAGCGCCTCATGGTGACCGGCAACTTCGCGTTGTTGGCCGGCATCGATCCGGACGACGTGGATGGATGGTATTTGGGGGTGTACATCGACGCCATTGAGTGGGTGGAGATCACGAACACACGCGGCATGAGCCAGTTCGCGGACGGCGGGATTGTGGGGACCAAGCCCTACGTGTCCTCCGCCAATTACATGCACAAGATGGGTCCCCACTGCGCGGCGTGTCGCTACAACCGCCAAGGCAAGACCGAAGACGACGCTTGCCCCTTCAACAGCCTCTATTGGCACTTCCATGCACGGAACCGCCACCTGCTGGAGAAAAACCCACGCATTGGTATGGTCTACCGGACTTGGGACAAGATGGACCCTGCCAAACAACAAGCCCTTCTCGACCGCGGGGATGCGGTCCTTCACAACCTCGAACAACTTTGACATGGCCACCCTTCATTGGTTCCGAAACGACCTTCGCCTCGACGACAACCCCGCTTTGCAGGAGGCCCTTCAAGGGGGAAACTTGGCGCTCGCTTATGTGATTGACCCCGCATTTTGGCAAGAAGACCGTTGGGGCCACTGCAAAACCGGACCCTTCCGCACCCGTTTTCTCTGGGAAAGCTTGGCCGATTTGCAACGTGCCATTGAAAACGTGGGCGGTTGCTTGCACATCTTGGAAGGTGCACCGCAACAAGTGCTCCCTGCCTTGATGTCCGACCTTGGATGCAAGGGCCTGACCGCCCAGGCCGAGCACACCCCAGAAGAGCTCGAGACCGAGTTGGCGGTAGAACGCGCCGTGGCGGAGTTGGGCGGACATTGCCGTTGGGTGGAAGGCCTGACGTTGTACCATCCAAAAGACATCCCGATGTCCTTGGAGGCGTTGCCCGACATCTTCACCCAATTCCGGAAAAAGGTGGAGAAAGGAAGCGACGTGCGCATGCCTGATCCGGCCCCGGAATCCATGACGTGTTTGGAGGCGGACAATCTGGGCGAGCTGCCAGAACTGGCGTCTTTTCTCAAGCGTCACGGCATGTCGCTTCCGGTGGACGACGCGCGCGCCGTGTTGCCCTTCCGAGGTGGCTCGAGCGAGGCGAGGGCCCGACTGAAGCACTATTTCTGGGACACGGAAAAACTGGCCGTGTACAAGAAGACCCGCAATGGCTTGGTGGGCGCAGACTACAGCAGTAAGTTCAGCCCTTGGCTGGCGAACGGGTGCATCAGCCCTCGTCGAATCGCCAGCGAGGTGGCCCGTTTTGAGGACACCGTGGAATCCAACGACAGCACATATTGGCTGGTCTTCGAGTTGATTTGGCGCGATTACTTTCGCTTCGTGGCCATGAAGTACGGGGCCAAGATCTTTCACAAGAAGGCCCTCAAGCCCGACAGCCCCAACCGCGGCACCCAACGGCACGCCTTCGAGGCGTGGAAGGAGGGGCGCACCAAAGACCCCTTCGTGAATGCCAACATGCGGGAACTGGCCCGCACG
>CAJWII010000156.1 GCA_913041065.1 uncultured Flavobacteriales bacterium | reverse complement strand
CCTCCTCCAGTCCGTCTTGCATCCGCGCCTTGTGCTCCGCGGCCAAGGTTTCCTCAAAGGCCTCGTCCAAGATGCCCGCCGTGCGCAAATGGGCTTGAATGCGGGTCACCGGATCCACCTCTGACCAGCGTTCAATCAGGCCCTCTGGGTAGTACTTGGTGCCGGACGCCTCTTCATGTCCTCTGATTCTGAATGTCTTGAATTCCAAGATGATAGGCCTTGGTTTTTCACGCAATGATTCAGACGCGTCGCGCACCTTGTGGTACACGTCGAAGAGGTCGTTTCCATCGACTTGAATGGCGTCCTCTTGAGGGATGCCGTAACCCACCGCTTTGTCGGTGAAATGGGTGCAACGGAATTGCTGCTCGCTCGGTGTGGACAATCCCCAAGCGTTGTTTTCGATGCCGATGATGACAGGAAGTTGCCACACGGCTGCGACGTTGACTGCTTCGTGGAAGTCGCCCTCGGACGCGCCGCCGTCGCCGGTAAACACGAACGAACATCCACCGGTGTTGTCCAGCTTCTCAGCAAGGGCCACCCCATCGGCAAGCCCCAACTGGGGACCGAGGTGGCTGATCATGCCCACGATGTGGTGCTCAGGGCTGCCAAAGTGAAAACTCCTGTCGCGCCCCTTGGTGAACCCGTGGTCCTTGCCTTGGAATTGGGCAAACAACCGGTCCAGCGGCACCTCACGGGTGGTGAAGATGCCGAGGTTGCGGTGCATTGGAAAGATGAATTTGTCGCGCGGCATGGCTGCCGCCACCCCCACAGAAATGGCCTCTTGACCCAGGCCGCTGAACCACTTGCTGATTTTGCCTTGGCGGAGCTGCGACATCATCTTCTCCTCAATCATCCTGGGAAGAAGCAGCTTGGCGTAGAGGTCGCGCTGTTCGTTCGTCGACAGGCCTCGGGCGTCAAACTTCAGGGGGTTGTGTGGGAACATTTCCGACATGGCCCCGAAGGTAGACGCAGGAGGTACCTTTGCGATTCACGCATGAGCAGCAGTTCTTCACAAATCCAGGTCCGGGTGTTGCCGGAAGAAGTTGGCGATCCGGAGGTGTTGCGTGCCGCGGTCAATCGGCAATTGCGCAAGCAAGGCAAGGCGCCGTTGGGTCAAGAAGATGAGCCTCGCATCCTGCGCCAAAGTTGGGACGCCCGACGTCGGCCTGTCCAGGCCCAGTTGCTGGTCGATTGGGGAGAAGAAAAGGTGCCTTCCACGTGGTCGTGGTCCAAGTTGCCCGACGACGCGCCGAGCGTGGTCGTGGTGGGGGCTGGACCTGCGGGTCTGTACGCCGCATTGGAGTGCATCCAATTGGGGGTTCGGCCGGTGGTGTTGGAGCGAGGGAAGGACGTGCGGGCGCGCCGTAGGGATTTGGCCAAGCTCAACAGAGAGCACCTTGTGAACCCAGAATCCAACTATTGCTTCGGAGAAGGTGGCGCGGGCACGTACAGCGACGGCAAGCTTTACACCAGGAGCAAGAAGCGCGGCGACATCCGGGAAGCGCTTGAATGGCTGGTCGCCCACGGGGCAGATCCACACATTTTGGTGGAATCTCATCCACACATTGGCACCAATCGGTTGCCAGCGGTGGTCACGGCCATGCGCGAGACCGTGGAAGCCTCCGGTGGTGTGGTGCATTTCGACACCCGTGTGACCGGCCTCGTCCGAGAGAAGGGTCGTTGCGCCGGGGTCAAGGCTGGGGACCACATTTTCCGTGGCGAAGCGGTGGTGTTGGCGACGGGCCACAGCGCCCGAGACGTCTTTCACATGATGGTCGAGGAAGGACTCGAGGTGGAAGCCAAACCCTTTGCACTAGGGGTGCGCGTTGAGCATCCGCAGGGATGGGTGGACGAGGTGCAATACCACGGAGAGACGGTTGAGTGCCGCCTGCCAGCTACAGCTTGGTGTGCCAAGTGGAGGGGCGCGGGGTGCACAGTTTTTGCATGTGCCCTGGAGGCATCGTGGCGCCGTGCGCCACATCTCCTGGCGAAGTCGTGACCAACGGGTGGTCGCCGTCCAAGCGCAACAACCCGTACGCCAATTCAGGCATGGTGGTCCAAGTGGGGCCGGAAGATTGGGGGCCACTCGGCTTTGAAGGCCCCTTGGGTGGACTGCAATTCCAACAGGCCGTGGAGCAAGCGTGTTGGCGTGAAGCAGGCCAAACCCAAGCCGCCCCCGCCCAGCGCCTCAAGGACTTCGTGCACGGCCGGCCTTCGCAAGACCTCCCCAAAACCTCGTACCTCCCCGGTGTCGTTCCTGCCCGCTTGGACCAAGTTTTGCCTGACGTGGTCTCGCACAGCTTGAGAGAAGGGTTCAAGACGTTTGGACGGAAAATGAAGGGGTTTCTCCACCCAGAAGCGGTGGTCATCGGTCCAGAGTCGCGCACAAGCAGCCCCGTCCGAATCCCAAGAACCCCGGATGCGTTGGTGCATCCAGGGCTCGATGGGTTGTACCCGACCGGAGAAGGCGGGGGGTATGCAGGGGGGATTTTGTCGGCGGCCATGGATGGCCGTCGGGTGGCGCGTGCCGCCGTGGAGGCGATGCTTCCGCGCCGAAGCTGAGGGTGTCCTCAGATCAAGAACCGAGGAGACAGCAATGGCCTGACGGAGTTGCGGGGGCGTCCCAATTGGAATCCAAAGCCCACTTGGGTCATGCTCCACAAAATGTCGCGATCTGGCACGAAGGTCACGCCCAGCGTGACTTGGAACCGACGCGTCAGCTGCACGTCGATGCCTGCCCGCACGGGCATGGCCAGCCGCCTCATTCGCTCGGAAGGCAACTCGGCAGTGAAATTCCGCACCATGGGCGGGATGTCGTCGGACATTTGGGGTGCTGTGACTTCTTGCTGTTGCACGGCGTATTCCTGGCGGACCATGCTGATCCATCCGATGCCGCTTCCGATCCATGGCCGAACCGCGTGGGTGTGCCTGTGGAACGGGGTGTAATTGAATACAGCACCGTAAACACGCATGCGGGAGTTGTGGGCGAAGGAGCCGTTGTCAAATTCGGCGTTGCCGCCCAAGACCGTCAAGTCCATGCTCAACCCTTCGTGAAGTTGCTGGGACATGGTGAAGCCCATGCTTGAGCCTGTGTACAAGCTGTTGGCCTTGGCCGTGCCAGCCACCCATTCAAACCCAGGCTTGTGGCCTTGGGCCAAGCATGCGGTGGACAAGAGGATGGTACAAAGGGCGAGGCCTGGTTTGGCCCAACGCGATGGGAGACGTGGAATCAACATGAAAGGGGTCTTTCCCCCCCGTTACGTGACCTCGCCGAGAAAGGTTACGCTGGATTGCGCATGGCCAAATCCGCCAGCATGCGTCCCACGGTGGTGCCGATGGCGACGCCCATGCCGCCCAGCCTCACGCCTGCATGAAGACCCGGTTTTAGGGTCTTGACTTCGGGGCGGCGGGAGCGGCCGATGCCCAACTGCCCAGTCCATCGATGGGCCACCTGAAAAGGGTCGCAGCCCACCACATGCCTTTGGGTCCATGCGGTCAGGCGGTCAGCCACCTCGTCGTCGTCTCGGCAGTCCCATTGACGTCCTCCGCCGATGAGCAGGCGTCCCTCGATTTCACGGACGTATACGTAGCCGCGGTCGTGGTGCACTGTATGGTCCAGCTTCAGTCCTGGCATAACCTGGCTGACCAGCACCTGGTTGGCCACAGGGCGCACATCGACGTCGATGAGGTCTTGGGCGAAGGCGTTGGTGGCCAGCAACACATGTCGGGCTGAGACGGACAGCGGCCCGGCAGAAGCGGTCCAGATCCCGTGGGCATCGGTCACATCTTCAACCTTGAGGCCAGGCCACCACGCCACGCTCGCCCGCTCAAGCCCTGCCCGCATGGCTTGGACCATGGCGCCGGTGTTCAAG
>CAJWII010000155.1 GCA_913041065.1 uncultured Flavobacteriales bacterium | reverse complement strand
GCCACGCGGCGGGACACGCCTCTCCTGCGGCGCGCAAGGCCATGGCAGACGTGGGATTGCCCGCGGGATCTGTTCAGGGCACTGGTCGCGACGGCCGCGTGTTGAAGCAAGACGTGCTTGCGGCTTTGGCCGCGGGCTTCGATGCATCGAACGTCCGCTCGAGCTGGGAAGGCAGCCGAGAGACGCGTCGGGAGAAGATGAGCATGTTGCGCCGGAAGGTGGCCGAACGTTTGGTTTCTGTGAAGAACGAGACCGCGATGTTGACCACGTTCAATGAAGTGGACATGAAGCCGGTCATGGACTTGCGCAAGAAGCACAAGGATGCCTTCAAGGAGCAGTTTGGCGTGGGTCTTGGATTCATGGGCTTCTTCACCAAGGCGGTGACCACGGCGTTGGCCGAGTTCCCTGCGATCAACGCCCAGATTGACAGCAAGGAGCTCATCTATCACGATTACGCAGACATCTGCATCGCGGTGAGTTCACCCAAAGGTTTGATGGTGCCCGTGGTTCGCAATGCCGAGACCATGAGCCTGTCAGAAATCGAGGCGGAAATCAAGCGTTTGGCGATTCGGGCGCGAGACGGGGAGTTGACTGTGGATGAAATGCAAGGCGGGACTTTCACCATCACCAACGGTGGGGTGTTTGGCTCGATGTTGTCGACGCCCATCATCAACCCGCCGCAAAGTGCCATTTTGGGCATGCACAACATTGTGGAACGCCCTGTGGCCATCGACGGCAAAGTTGAAATCCGTCCCATCATGTACGTCGCACTCAGCTACGACCACCGCATTGTGGACGGCAAGGAAAGCGTCGGTTTCTTGTACATGGTGAAGGAGATGATCGAGAACCCGGAGCGCATGCTCTTTGGGGGAAAGACCCCTACCGAAGTCTTGCTCGGTCTCTGATATTCAACACCTTCAGCACAACAAAGCGGGGCTCCTAGGTGGGCCCCCGCTTGCTTCAACCTGAAGCGTCGTCAAACCAAAACCTTCTCGCGACGCTTTTCTCTTCAAGTCATAGACCGTGCCAAACTCCGCTCAATAGCGGGCGAGCGACGGATCAATGTGTTCTTGCCAACCCAGGATGCCCCCTTGGAGGTTGACCAGGTTGGTGTAGCCGTGGGCGTCCTCAAGTTGCCGGATGGCCTTGGCGCTCCGTATGCCCGAGCGGCAATGAACGACCACGGGCACGTCCTTGGGAATCCGGGCGGTGCTTTCGGCCACGGTGGCGAGGGGCACCAATTCTCCTCCCATTTCGGCAATGCCAAATTCGTAAGGTTCCCGCACGTCAATGAGGACATGCGCTTTGCCTTCGTCTTGCCATGCCTTCAGGGTGTGCACGTCGATCTCTTGCACGTTGCGTTCTTGGGCGGCTGGCGCCCCCGCGCCGCAGAATTGCTCGTAGTCGATCAGGTCGGTTTGGGTGGGGTTCTCACCGTTCAACGGGTTGCGCGGGTCCTTCCGCACCTTCATCGTTCGTGTGGTGAAGGTGGTGGCGTCAAACAAAAACAGCCGGCCGCTCAGCGTGTCGCCCACGCCGGAAATCACCTTCAGCACTTCCAAGGCTTGGAGCGAGCCCAAGATGCCTGGCAGCACACCGATTACGCCACCTTCTGCGCAGCTTGGCACAAGGCCGGGAGGGGGAGGCGAGGGAAAGAGGTCCCTGTAGTTGGGTCCCCGACTCCCGTCAGGCAGGAGTTGGTTGAACACCGAGGCTTGTCCCTCAAATCGATAAATGCTGGCGTACACGTTCACCTTGCCTTCCAGCACGCACGCGTCGTTCACGAGGTAGCGTGTCGGAAAGTTGTCCGTCCCATCAGCCACAACGTCGTAATGTCGGACCAATTCACGGGCGTTGTCACTTGTGAATTTGGTGTTGTGCACCTCGATTTCGATGTGCGGATTCAAGGAGGCCAACCGCGCTTTGGCGGCATCCACCTTGGGCTGGCCCAAAGACGGAACCCCGAAGAGGACCTGGCGTTGCAGGTTGCTGGTGTCGACGGTGTCGAAGTCCACCACCCCAATGCGTCCCACTCCGGCAGCGGCCAGGTAGAGCAGCAGTGGGGAGCCCAACCCGCCAGATCCAATCACCAGCACGCTGGAGGACTTCAGCTTGCGTTGTCCTTCAATGTTGAACTCGGGAATGATGAGGTGCCTGCTGTAACGCTCGAGCTCTTCTTTGCTGAATTGCACGTGGTCCATCGCGGTCAGGTCAAAGGGTGGAACCGCACAATCCGCCGGCAATGGCAGGGATGATGCTCACGTCGTCCCGCTCGACCAGCGGGGTGTCTTCCCCTTGAAGGGCGCGAATGTCTTCGTCGCCGACATAGACACGGATGAAACTGCGCAGCACACCAGAGTCTTCAAAGACGTGCGGCTTGAGTCCTGGGTGCGCCTCCGCAAGGCTTGCAAGCAGTGATTTGACGGTGTCCGCCGGCGCCGAAAAGGTGCCTTGGCCGTCGGTGAATTTGCGCAAAGGGGTGGGGATGATCAGGGTGGGCATGGTGGATGGGTTGTCAGAGATGGTGTTGCAGGTCAAACGCGCCATGCTTCGGGCAGCGTCACCAGGGATTCTTCTTGAAAGCAACGGGAGTCGTCGAGTTGCCAGCTGCGCACGTGGGCGGTGCCCTCCGGTTGCACGCTGACGATGAGGTAGCTGAAAAAGGGCATGGCTACGGCGTTATCGTATTCGCTCGGAATGGCAGGATGCAGGGGGTGGCTGTGGTACACACCCAACAGAGTCAGGCCTTCCTTGGCCGCGTGCCGCTCCGCTTTCATGTAGTCCAAATCGGAGATCTCGAACCGCCTGCGCTGGTCGCCTTCTTTGTGGTTGTCCACTGCCGTGGTCGCCGTAATGGCCCGCTTGACTTCTCCCTCGGCGCCATAAAAGAAGCCGCAGCATTCGTTTGGGAAGGCCGCTTCCGCGCGGGAAGTCATGCGCTTCAGCACATCTGGTTGGATCTCAAGCGGCAACATGTTCAGGGCATCAGTTGGTCCATCACTTCGCTGTACTTGGACGCGTCGTCGGCCAAGACAGTCACCACGACCCCTTCTTCCAGCGACTCGGCCACTCGAAGGGCTCCGGCGAGGTTGGCCGCCGCAGACGGGCTCAGGAGCAGGCCTTCTTCTTTGGCCGCGCGCACGATCATGTCGTAGCTCTCGCTGGTCGACACCATCATGGTGCGGTTTTGGACTGTGTTGTCGTAGATCTTGGGCACGCGGGCGGTTTCCAGGTGCTTCCAACCTTCCAGCCCGTGCAGGGCCGTCTCAGGCTGCAAGGCGACCAATTCAATGTCGGGGTTGAATTTCTTCAGCCTTCGGCCTGTCCCGGTGAATGTGCCGGTGGTGCCGAGGCCTGCCACGAAGTGCGTGATTTCACCGCGGGTCTCGTTCCAGATTTCAGGCGCCGTGTGTTCGAAGTGCGCCTTCCAGTTGGCTTCGTTGCTGTATTGGTCCACGTAGTGGTATTTCTCCGGGTGGGCCAAAGACATGGCCCGCGCCACTTCCTGGGCGCCGTCGGTCCCCTCATACGGGCTGGTCAGCACGAGTTCCACGCCCAACGAGCGAAGGATTTGCTTGCGCTCTTTCGAGGCGTTTTCAGGAACACACAGCGTCACTGGGATGCCTGCCGCCGCGGCGAAGATGGCGTAGGCGATGCCGGTGTTGCCAGACGAGGCGTCCAACAGGCGGCGACCTTTGAGGGCTCCAGAGGCCAAGGCATTCCAAAGGATGTTGTACGCAGGGCGTGCCTTCACGCTTCCGCCGAATTGTTGCCACTCCAATTTGGCATACACCTCCACCCCGGGCTTGGGGCTCAGGTGCACGATGCGGTGCAACGGGGTGTTGCCGACTTGCCAACGCAATTCGTCGAGGGCGGAAAGTCTGGAGTCATGAAGTGTGGCGGTCATCGGAAAATCGAATAAAAAAGAAGCCCCCGTTACGAACGAGGGCTTCCTGAGGTTGCGTTTGAAATTG
>CAJWII010000154.1 GCA_913041065.1 uncultured Flavobacteriales bacterium | reverse complement strand
AAGAAAGGCGCGTCGAGCCAGGAGGAGAATGCCTTGCTGACCAACTTGGACGTGGTCCCAGAGATCGCCAGGGTGTTGCGCTTGCGCGACATGGGCGGCATCATCGCCATCGACTTCATTGACATGGCCAAGCGCGAGCATAACAAGCAGTTGACCGACTCGCTCAAGGAGGCCATGAAGTGCGACAAGGCCAAGCACAACATCTCCTCACCGAGCCGATTTGGCGTCGTGGAAATGACGCGGCAGCGTGTGCGCGACGTGGCTGAAGTTGTGACGACCGATGCCTGTCCGTCGTGCAACGGGACTGGCAAAGTGGAGGCCAGTATCCTGATCACAGACAAGATTGCCTCGGCCCTCAAGTACCTCGCAGAGGGAGAAAACCGCAAGCGCATGACGCTGATGGTGCACCCTGTGTTGGAGGCTTATTTGTTGCAGGGCTGGTGGAAATCCAGACGACGGTCGTGGGAGAAGGAATTCGCCATCAAACTTGCGGTGGAATCCAATTCCAACCTCGAATTCTTGGAGTACCACATGTACAACGCCCTGGGCGAAGACATCACCCCGGATTGACCTGAAGACTCACGACCGCGTCGGCGGGGTGAGTTCCTTCGGGTAGCACAAAAAGCTTTTCTCTACCGGCTTGCTCAACAGCTGAAGGTTGAGGTGGTCGTTGGCTTCGGCGAAGTCGCGGATGGACCCGTCTTTGTAGTGGACCAAGATTCCTCGGGGCACGTACGCCTTGTTGTCGATCATGGCGTTGTTGACGAGGAACTGGGCATCTGCTTCACTCAAGTTGAAGTGGGCTGCAGTGGCCGCCACACGCTCTTGCACCTCCTCGTCTGTGAAGGGCTCAGGCCTGAGCTCGATGCGGAACAATCCTCGGTCGAGTAGCCTGGTGCTGAGCATGGACAGCACCTTGTCGTCGTGATGGCGCCAGGCTTTCATGGCCACGAAAATGTCGGAGTCGTCGAGTTCGCAGAACCGCTCCAACACCACGGGGTCGGCCAAAAACTTGGCTCTGTCCAAGTCGTCGTGAAGGAACAGCGACAATGCTGGAGAGGCGAACACATCCACCCCCTTACGGGCCAGGTGTTTGGCCCGGCGAAGGACGAGCATCAGCATGTGCTCGGCGCTGAGCACGGTGCGGTGCAGGTAGACCTGCCAGTACATCAGGCGTCGCGCCACCACGAATTTCTCGATGGAGTAGATGGCTTTTTCCTCGACCACCAACTGACCGTCCACCACGTCCAGCATTTTCAGGATGCGCTCGCTGCCCACTTTGCCTTCTGTGACGCCGCTGTAGAAGCTGTCTCGGGCGAGGTAGTCCAGTCGGTCCATGTCCAGCTGGCTGCTGACGAGCTGGTGCAGGAATGTCTTGGGATGGTAATCGTTGAAGATCTCAATCGCCAAATCCAAAGCTCCGCCAAACTCCTCGTTCAGCCGTCCCATGATCAAGGCGCTTACGTCTTCGTGATGCACCCCTTGGACGATGCTGTGCTCCAAGGCATGGCTGAAGGGGCCGTGGCCCACGTCGTGAAGCAAGATGGCCAAGCACGCCCCCTCCGCTTCTGCTTCGCTGATGTCGACCCCCTTGTTCCGGAGGCTGTCGATGGCTTCCTGCATGAGGTGCATGCATCCCACGGCGTGGTGGAAGCGGTTGTGGACGGCCCCAGGGTAGACCAAATGGGACAAGCCCAGTTGTGAAATGCGGCGCAGACGCTGCATGTAGCGGTGGTCCATGAGGTCCAGCGCACGGGCGTGGCGCAGGGTGACAAATCCGTAGACCGGATCGTTCAGGATTTTGTGTCGGTTGACCTTGCTTGCTGGCATACGATGTCGCGCGTCTCGGCGTTACTTTGTCGCAAGATACGGGTGCCGAGAACGCTTGCGGCGGCCTGTTTTGCTCGAACACAAACGCGCATGGCACGACCACACATTCTTTGGGCTGACGACGAAATCGAATTGCTTCGGCCCCACATGCTGTTCCTCGACGAGAAGGGGTACGACGTGACTGGAGTCAACAGCGGGGTGGAGGCGCTTGAACGGGTGGAGGCGCACGCGTACGACGTGGTGTTTTTGGACGAGAACATGCCGGGCTTGAATGGGATCGAGACGCTTCAGCGCATCAAGGCCAAGCGACCTGAGTTGCCGGTCATCATGATCACCAAGAGCGAGGAGGAGCGCATCATGGAGGAAGCCATTGGTTCCAAAATCAGCGATTATCTGATCAAGCCAGTGAATCCCAACCAAATCTTGATGGCCGTCAAGAAGATTCTGGACAACCGTCGGATCCAAGGCGAGCAGGCCCAGTCGGCCTACATGCGGGAATTCCGCGAGTTGGCCATGCAGTTGGGCGGGCGGTTGAACGCAGAGGAATGGTCTGAAATCTACCGTCGGCTGTGCCATTGGCACCTCACGTTGGGAGATTCTGGCGACGGTGGCATGTTGGAGATTTTGGAAAACCAACATGCCGAAGCCAACCATCAGTTTGCGCGGTTCATCGAAGACCACTACGAACATTGGATGACGGGCATGGAGCAGGGCCCCGTGATGTCCCACCAAGTGCTGCCGACATGGCTGCCTGACGCGGTGGCTGGGTCGGAGGGACGTCCGCTGTTTCTGGTGGTCATTGACAACTTGCGTTGGGACCAGTGGCGTGCCATTGCGCCTGTCTTGTCGGACGACTGGAACATCGCGGAAGAGAAGACGTATTTCAGCCTGTTGCCTACGGCCACGCAGTACGCGCGCAACGCCTTCTTCGCAGGAATGACCCCCGCCGACATTTCCAGGACAATGCCCGATTGTTGGGTCGACGAATCCGCCGAAGGCTCCAAGAACGCCCACGAGGCCACGCTGCAGCAAGCGCTCTTTGAACGCATGGGCATCAAGGGAAAAACGGCGTACCACAAGATCACCAGCCTGGAGGCGGGCAAACGTTTGGCCGACCGATTCCACGAGCAAAAAGGCCAATCCGTGACGACGGTGGTTTACAATTTCGTGGACATGCTGAGCCATGCGCGCTCGGAAATGGAGGTGATCAAGGAGTTGGCTGACGACGAAGCAGCGTACCGAAGCTTGACACACTCTTGGTTTGTCCACAGCCCCTTGAAGGACATGCTCGACGCCATGGCTGAGATGGGTGCACGCGTGGTGTTGACTACAGACCACGGGACAATGCGGGTGGACCACCCGGTGGAGGTGCGCGGTGACCGTGCGACCAACGCCAACCTGCGCTACAAGGTTGGCAGGAACTTGGGGTACAATGCCGAGGACGTGATGGAGGTGAAGCAGCCAGACAAAGTGGGGCTTCCCAAACCCAACGTGTCGAGCACCTACATCTTCGCCAAGACGAGGGATTTTTTGGTGTACCCCAACAACGCTTCTCGTTACGTCAAGACATTCCGAAATTCGTTCCAGCACGGGGGCGTAAGCATGGAAGAGATGATCATTCCATGGGTGGTCTTGGATCCCAAAAACACCCCATGACATGCCCACATTGACCCGAATTGCAGCCTGGAAAGGCTATGGCATGGAAGACTTGCGCAGGGTGGCTTCGGAAGTGGCCGAGGTCTTGCCCATGACCGGGGTCGTGGCCGTTCATGGCACCATGGGCGCGGGAAAGACCACCTTGGTGCGTGCCGTGTTGCAGGCATGGGGCACTGAAGAGGAAGGGGCGAGCCCGACGTTTGGGTTGGTGCACCACCACACGGTGTCGCGTCAAGGTGACACGTGCCAAGTTCGACACATGGACTTGTACCGGTTGGAACACGAGGAAGAAGCTGAACGCGCCGGAATTGCAGACATGTTGCTGGAAGAGGTGCTCACCCTCGTGGAGTGGCCAGAGCGTGTGCCCGGGTTGATGCCCGACGACGCGCACTTGCTCCACATTGAGGAGCTTCCTGACGGGACAAGGCAGTGCATTTTGTCGGCGCTGCGGGGTTGAATCGTTTTGGCTTGGCTATTTTGGGGCCGTCATGGATACTGGACGCAAAGCCATCAAAGCCCTCGCACGC
>CAJWII010000153.1 GCA_913041065.1 uncultured Flavobacteriales bacterium | reverse complement strand
TTCACCCGGCCGCGGATTTGCCGCGCATTGTGACGGTGGCCACGCTGCACCACAAAGCCGACGGCAAGACGTTGCGAGTGTACAACACGCATTGGAGCCACGTGTCGGTGGGTGCGCGGGAATTCGCTGGGGACTTCCTCGCTGTGCTCGACGCGGCATGCGATGCGGACGCCACGGCGCTGCTTGGGGATTTCAACGAAGTGCAGTCTTCTCCAGGTCGGATGGCCCTGTCCGAGGCGGGCTTTGTGAACACCTACGACAACCCCAAAGTCCGGTGCCGACGCGAATTCCCCACTTACACCACATTCAAGCCTGAGGGTTCGGCAGGCGGGCCTCGCATTGACGCCGTCTACGTCAAAGGGCTGGAGGCCACCTGGACGTGCGTCGACGAAGTGATCGTCAAAGGCGTCTTCATCAGCGACCACATGCCCGTACATGCCGTGGTCAAGTGGACCCCCAACGACAACGGCCGTCCATGACCCCGAAGGAAAACCTCAAAACGATGGGCACGTGGCCGGTGTTTTTGACGGCCATCTCCACCATTTTGGGGGCGATTTTGTTTTTGCGATTTGGGTACGCCGTCGCCCACGTCGGCTTGTTCTCCACGTTGATGATCGTCTTCGTGGGCCATTTGGTGACGGTGCCCACAGCCCTCGCTGTGGCCGAGATTGCCACGAATCAAAAGGTTGAGGGAGGAGGGGCTTATTACATGATTTCCAGGTCTTTTGGGTTAAACATTGGAGGTGCCATTGGACTGGCGCTGTACTTGTCCCAGGCGATCAGTGTGGCGTTCTACGTCATCGCATTCACCGTGGCTTGCCGCGATTTGTTGCATTGGACGGACATGGCCCATGGCGTGGCCATCGATCCGATGTGGGTCAACCTGGGGGTGATGGCGCTGCTCACCGTATTGATGGTGGGCAAGGGGGCCAACCTTGGTGTGAAGGCCCTATACATTGTGGTTGTGCTGTTGTTCTCGGCTTTGGTCTTGTTCTTCCTGGGGAGTGGGCCAGGGAACCCCAATCTGAGTCCACTTGCGACCATCCCTGATGTGTTGACCACCGCGTCGGGCGAAACCGTGAACCGGTTTTCGTTTTTCGAAGTGTTCACTTTCATTTTTCCCGCGTTTACAGGCATCGCTGCAGGGCTTGGGCTCAGTGGGGATTTGAAAGACCCACGTTCCAGCATTCCCAAAGGCACCATTTGGGCCACCGTGGTGGGCATTGTGATCTACATCGCCGTGGCCATCAAGTTGTGGTTGAGCGCCCCACTCGAAGCCCTGGCGGCGGACGAGCTGTTCATGGAAAACATCGCCCTGTGGGGCCCCATCATTCCCATTGGATTGGCCGCTGCGGCGATGAGCTCGGCCTTGGGCAGTGTGATGGTGGCGCCGCGGACGTTGCAGGCGATCGCCGCGGACGAGATCTTTCCGGCCGGCATGTCGGCCTGGCTGAAGAAGGGCAGGGGTTCTCAAAACGAACCGGTGCGTGCATCCTTGGCCACATGCGCCATTGCGTTTGTGTTTGTCCTGATGGGCGACATCAACGCCGTGGCCGAGATCATCTCCATGTTCTTCATGGTGACCTACGGGGCCATTTGCTTGGTGTCATTTTTGGAACACATGGCGGCGGACCCGAGTTATCGCCCCACCTTCCGGTCCCACTGGTCCATCAGCCTAATGGGTGCGGTGTTGTGTGTCGTGCTGATGTTTGGCATGAACCCGACTTACGCC
Source organism: uncultured Flavobacteriales bacterium (assembly GCA_913041065.1). GTDB lineage: Bacteria > Bacteroidota > Bacteroidia > Flavobacteriales_D > Sanyastnellaceae > UBA11663. The sequence continues at coordinate 2,364 of CAJWII010000153.1, read as the reverse complement.
ACGGCGAGCTTGATCATCATGGTGCTCATCCACGCATGGGTGTCCCGCCTCGGTGGTGGCCAGCGCGGGATGGTTCGGTTGTTCCGTGGAGTCATCTTCCAAGTCCAGCGCTTCCTTCAGTTGGCGTTGCAAATGAGCGACGACGACGACCTCGAAGAGTCCACGGGCTGGCGGCCGTTTGTGTTGGCCATTTCCCCCGACACGTTTGACCGCCAGGAAGGGTTTGACATGGTGCGATGGGTGGCCTACCGGCATGGATTTGGCACGTACATGCACTTCGTCAAAGGGTTCTTGTCCCAACAGACCCAGGCGGAAGCCAGGAAGGCTCAAGCTCAATTGGTCAAGCGCGCCCGCGGCAACCGCAGTCGCGTTCACCTGGACACCATCATCAGCCCTTCCTACACGTCGGCGATCGCCCAATGCATCCAGCTTCCTGGCATTTCAGGCAAGGGGAACAATCTGTTCTTGATGGAATATTCGCCGGACCAGCCGGCCAACCGCGACCAACTCATGGACAACTTTGGGCTGTTGGCGGCGTCTGGATTGGACCTGGTGTTGTTGCGGAGCAGCGGTCGGAAGTTTGGCAACAGGCACGACATCCATTTGTGGATCACGCCTGAAGACAGCATCAACTCAAGCCTGATGATTTTGCTTGCCTACATCTTGCAAGGGCACCCAGATTGGAGCGACGCGAGCATCAGCGTGTTCTTTCTTCACGACGGAGAAAATGCAGAAGAAGAGGAAACCTTGCGCGCAAGCATCGTTGAGGGACGCTTGCCCATTTCGGAGCAAAACATTGAGCACATCACCCATTACTCCAGTTCGGTGCAGACCATCAAGAACAAGTCGGGCGGTGCAGACCTTGTCATTCTTGGATTCCAAGTGTCCTACATCGAAACCATGGGCGAGGACGCCTTTGAGCGATTCAATGGCTTGGGAGAAGTGATGTTTGTCCACGGGATGAAACCCCTCGCCATTCAGTGATGTCCAAAGTTGCCCTCATCCACGGCCCCAACCTGAACCTCTTGGGCCAACGCAACCCTGAGGTGTACGGCGACTTGACGCTGGAGAAGCTTGAGGCCGCCGTGGCGGCACGTGCGGCCGAGCTCGGGGCTGAGGTTCAAGCTTTCCAGAGCAACCACGAAGGCGAACTGATTGACGCGCTTCACGCCGCTGGCAAATCCTGCCAAGGCGTGGTATTCAACCCCGGCGGCTTCTCGCACACATCTGTCGCGCTGCGCGACGCCGTGGAGGCCATTCAAGTCCCAGTGATCGAGGTGCACATTTCCAACATTCACGGAAGAGAGCACTTTCGTCGCACCAGCTTGACGGCTGCGGCCGCGAAGGCTTGCATTTCAGGGTTGGGCCTCCGGGGTTATTTGTCTGCCTTGGAAGCGCTGTTGGATTGCTGATTGATTCGAAGTTCCTGCCCCAACAAATTCCACAATCCAGAGGGTTGAGATTTCTTCGGTGGTTTGACAGGAGCCGGAGCCGACTTGCAAGGCGAACGCGGTCTGGGATCGGAGGCGAAAACGGGGATGTTCGCACCGACACCACTTCCATCCGACGGGCCTGAAAGTGAGGAAGGTACCTCCGCCCAGCGGAAGGTGCAGGACACGCTGAATCACCCCGTGGTTCATGTTCCACGTTTCTGCCGTTTGCCAATCCTCGACGCCTGGAGCCTTGAACTCCAATTGGTAGCCTGTCACTGGGATGCCCAACGTTCGGTGCATTTTGCCAGACAGGTGCAGCTTGGTCTGGCTGGTCATGCGACATGTGTCGGTGTTGGCTGGAAACCGGTCAACCCGGGTTGTGCCAGCTTGGCACGGGGCGCTGGATTCAATGTGCCACCACGCATCCAAAGGAACATGGGGCCATTCAATTTCGCCAGTCGAGGGGTCCCAACTCAGGGTGTCGCTGAGCAGGGTCCACGGATTAGGCCACATGCCATCTTCGGGTGCAGCAAGTTGAACCAGAAAAGCACGTCCTGACGCCGGCTGGGCGCCGTGGATGTCCCACACTACGGTTTTGATGTGGGGGTCAGAAGAGGTGATTGGGTGACAGGAAGCGAGGACCAAGCAGAGAATCGATGCTGAATGGCCTGGTTGATAAGACGTTCATGACGCAAGGGTCGACACCTTCTGAATGTCGTACCCAGCCCATTGGACGGCCGTGGGTGTTGGGTTGGCAGACGGGTCAGGCCTTCTTCAACTGAGCCAGGTGCTTGTTGAAAAGCGTCACCAGCTGCGACGCGTCTTTGGCTTCCAGTTGCTTGCCAAACACAAGGGTCTTGGACGCCGTCCCCACGTGGATGCGGTCCCCACCGACGACCCAAAACTGCTGGTCCATCGATTCGAGAAACAA
>CAJWII010000152.1 GCA_913041065.1 uncultured Flavobacteriales bacterium | reverse complement strand
CAGGACGAGTCGTGGAATGATTTTACCGATGCGGCTTTCGCCACGGGCAAACTTGTGTCCGTGGAGTCTCTCATTGCCATCCCTACTGCGCTTGCCAATGGCCTTCGTTCAAACGGTAATGGCAACGGCAACGGCAACGGCAACGGTCTTCCCAACCACCTTGTGCCCGGCGACGAGCATGCTGAGGTGGGCATGACCATCATGGAAGTGGTTGAGCTGATCCAACGTCGGGCAAGCACCCAATACGAAGTGCAGGACTACATCTACACGAAGGTGGGCAACAAATTGCGCAAGGTGTCGCTTGATGACATCCTGTTCATTGAGGTTGAGGGCAAATACAGCGCGTTGCAGGTGAGGGAGCGGAAATACAATGTGAAGGCATCCCTGAAGGATTTGTTGCACAAACTGCCTTCAGATCGTTTCGTCCGAGTGAGCCGCAACTTCGTGGTGAACCTGAACCAAATTCAGCACATCGACACGTTTCAGTACACCGTGAAGGTGGGCGATCTGGAAATTCCCATCAGCCGAACCTACAAGGAAGAGCTGATGCGTCACATCAACCTGATTTGAGGTAAATCCTAGTTTTCTGGGAACCTGAATCCGATCCTTTTGAGTTGTCGGTGAGTCGTGGGTACAGACGCCATCGTGTCTTCCTTGACCAAGGCCCATTGGTTTGAGAAGTGCACCACGAGCCATGCTCCATCCTGGTCCTTGCACGTCACCACATCGTGCTCGTAAAGCCATTGGTTGTTGAGGTCTTTGAGGCCCAAGCATCGGTCTTTGGCGGAGTGCGCCAACCGTTGTCCTCGCCACCAGAGGCCGTCATTGCTTGACCAAACGCGTGATCCCAAGTGCCGCTCGTAGCCCACGATTTGATCTTCATTTCGCAGACGCCATCGAATCTCAGGTGCATTGGTCATCAGCGCGAAGGTGCAATGTAATTTTGGGTCATGGAACACGCTGGACTTGACAAGGGCGCAGAAGGCAATGGGGGAGGTACGACACGGCGCCATTTCATTCAACAGATCATTGATGCGGACCGTGAAGCCAACGTGTACGGCGGCCGTGTGCACATGCGGTTTCCACCAGAGCCCAATGGTTTTCTTCACATCGGGCATGCCAAGGCGATATGCGTCAACTTCGGTTTGGCGGCTGAATACAGAGGCCAAGTCAACCTGCGCTTTGACGACACCAACCCGGTCAAGGAGGACACCGCGTACGTGAACGCCATCCGAGAAGACATTGCGTGGTTGGGCTTCGAGTGGAATGGGGGCGAGTTTTACACCTCAGACTACTTCGAGACGTTGTTTGGGTATGCTGTCCAATTGATCAAGTCTGGCGACGCTTACGTTGACGCACAATCGGCGGAAGACATTGCCGCCCAGAAGGGGACACCCACGGAGCCTGGAAAAGCAAGCCCCTTCCGGGACCGACCGTTGGAGGAGAATTTGAGGTTGTTTCAAGAAATGCGAGAGGGCAAACATCCCGAGGGCAGCATGGTGCTCCGGGCCAAAGTTGACATGTCCCACGCCAACATGCACATGCGTGACCCTTTGATGTACCGCATCAAATTCGCAATGCACCACCGAACGGGCGATGCGTGGTGCATTTACCCCATGTACGACTTTGCGCACGGCCAATCGGACAGCATCGAAGGCATCACCCACAGCCTGTGCTCGCTTGAATTCGAGGTGCATCGCCCGTTGTACGAATGGTACATTGAGAAGCTGGGGATTTTCCCGTCCAAACAGCGTGAATTCGCGCGGCTCAACCTCAATTACACCATCATGTCCAAGCGGAAGCTGCTCCGTCTCGTGGAGGAAGGTGTTGTGGATGGGTGGGATGACCCGCGCATGCCGACGCTCAGCGGGTTGCGACGGAGGGGGTATTCGCCCAAAAGCGTCCGAGATTTTTGCGATCGGGTGGGCGTGGCCAAGCGGAACAACGTCATCGACGTGGGGTTGTTGGAGTTTGCACTCCGAGATCACCTGAACGCCACCGCCGCACGCGCCATGGCCGTGTTGCGCCCCATCAAGATGGTGATCGTCAACTACCCGGAAGGTCAGGTGGACATGTTGCCCACAGTCAACAATCCAGAAAATCCTGAAGAGGGGACCCGTGACATTCCGTTTGGCCGAGAGCTCTACATCGAGGCGGAGGATTTCAAGGTGGAAGGGGTCAACAAGAAGTGGTTCCGTCTGGCGCCAGGTAGGTCGGTTCGGTTGAAGAGCGCTTACATCGTGACCTACGTGGATCACAAAACCGACAAGGCTGGCAACGTGACCGAAGTACACGTCGAATACCACGCCAAAAGCAAGTCAGGGTCAGACACCAGTGGAATCAAGGCCAAAGGCACCCTGCATTGGGTCGAGTGCACGCACGCCCAAGACGTCGAGGTGCGCTTGTATGAGCGCTTGTTCAACGACCCGAGCCCCGACGGGCACAAGGGGCAAGATTTCATGGAGTTCTTGAACCCAGATTCCTTGGAGATCTTGCAGGGTTGCAAGGTGGAGCCCGTGCTGGCCTCTGCGAAGCCTGGTCAAACCTGGCAATTCACCAGACTGGGGTATTTTGCCGCGGATTCGAAGTACAGCCGAGAAGGCCGGCCGGTGTTCAACCGAGCCGTGACCCTCAAGGACGGCTGGAAGGGGAAGGGGTGAGCCCCATTTGGGTCCCCAGTTCAAGCATCAATCGCTTCGCCTCGACCACGTCGTTTCGGATGTCTCCATCCAGGATGGCCTCTTTGATGGCGTTTTTGATGTCGCCCACAGGCCTTGAGGGTGGAATGCCAAACGCCTCCATGATTTCCTCCCCAGAAACAGGGGGTTGGAAGTTGCGAATGTGGTCTTTCTCTTCCACTTCACGAAGCTTTTCGACCACCACATCGTAGTTCTTGAGGTACCGTTCCACCTTGGCCTCGTTTTTGGAAGTGATGTCGGCGCGGCACAAGATCATCAGGTCGTCGATGTCGTCGCCAGCCTCAAACAGCAACCGCCGCACCGCGCTGTCAGTCACCACGTCCTTGGTGAGTGCGATGGGGCGTAGGTGAAGCAGGACCAGCTTTTGGACGTACTTCATCTTGGCGTCCATGGGCAGTTTCATGCGCGCAAAAATCTTGGGCACCATGCGGGCCCCTCGGTCTTCATGCCCATGAAACGTCCAACCCGATCTGGTGTCGAACCGCTTGGTGGGGGGCTTGGCGATGTCATGCATGATGGCCGCCCACCGCAACCACAAGGAGTCGCTGTGCTCGGCCACATTGTCCAACACTTCCAAGGTGTGGTAGAAATTGTCTTTGTGGCCCACGCCTTTTCGCCATTCCACCCCTTGCAAAGCAGCCATTTCAGGAAAGAATTTGTGCAGCAACTTGGTTTTGAAGAGCAACTTGAATCCGCGTGACGGACGGGGCGACAAGATGATCTTGTTCACCTCGGTGTGGATGCGTTCAGCCGAGATGATATCCAGCCGCTTCGCATTGCGCCGAATCGCAGCCAAGCTGCCCTCCTCAATCCGAAAGCCCAATTGCGATGCAAAACGCACGGCCCGAAGCATGCGCAACGGGTCGTCGCTGTACGTCACGTCGGGATCCAAAGGAGTGCGTATCCATTTGCGGTTCAAGTCATCCACGCCGCCAAATGGGTCCACTAGCTTGCCAAACGTGTCGGAATTCAGGCTGATGGCCATGGCGTTGATGGTGAAGTCCCGGCGGTTTTGATCGTCTTCCAGCGTGCCGTCTTCGACGACAGGCTTTCTGCTTCCGCGCGAGTAGCTTTCCTTCCGCGCCCCCACAAATTCCACCTCGTGATCGCGCGCTTTGAACATCGCGGTCCCGAAATTCTTGAATACGTGGACTTGGCGGATGCCCATGGATTGGGCGGTGGCCCTGGCCAATTCAATTCCGCTGCCTTCAGTCACGATGTCGATGTCTTTGCAAGGACGGTCCAACAGAAGGTCACGCACAAATCCGCCAATCACGAATGCACGTTGCCCGCGCTCGTCGGCGAGTTCTCCGACCCGCTTGAAAACGGGGTGGGTGAGGTTTGACGCCAAGTTCTTCATGGGTGAAGCTAAGGTACTTCTGTACGGCGTGTCATTTCCT
>CAJWII010000151.1 GCA_913041065.1 uncultured Flavobacteriales bacterium | reverse complement strand
AGAGGGCTTGCACGAGCAGGGCAACCCTTACCACACCCGTGCTTTTTTGACGGCTTACGCGGCGCTGCCGGATTCGTCCAACGCCTTGTTCACTGGTAGTGGGGTGTGCGCGGGATGCCATGGTCATGACCAAGCGGGCCTGGCCAATGTGAGTTCAGCAGGGGAAGATGTGAACCCCACAGATCAGTGGATGAGCTCGCTCATGGGCAACAGCGCCAAGGATCCCTTCTGGCGTGCCAAAGTGGCGCACGAGGTGGCCATCAACCCGAGCCACCAGTTGGAACTCGAAGACAAATGCACATCCTGCCATGCGCCGTTGGGGCACTTCAATGCACACCACCTCGGGGAAGAACATTACAGCATGGCCCAGGTGTTTCAAGACAGTCTGGCTTTGGACGGCGTGAGTTGCGTGGCATGCCACCAACAGGCGACCACCGCAGGCAACGCCTTCAGCGGTGAACTCGTGTTTGATTCGCTGACCATCTACGGCCCATACGGCGCAGGGAAAGACGATGCGCCGCTTCAACAAGCGCCCATGCAGTTGTATACGCCGTATCAAAACATCCAATACGGCGCGCACCTTGACGGGTCGGAAGCTTGCGCAGGTTGCCACTCTTTGGTCACCCACACAGCTGACATGGAGGGCAACTTGACGGGGCAAGACTACGTCGAGCAGGCCACCTACCACGAGTGGTTGAATTCTGCGTTTGCCGACGATGGGGACACGCCCAAAGACTGCCAGGACTGTCACATGCCGCTGGTGGACGGAGGCGTGATCATCGCTTCTGGGCAAGCGTCCTTGGGTCCTCGTGCACCTTACCGGAAACACATTCTCGTGGGGGGCAATGCCCAAATGCTGGAAATCATGCGCGACAACACGGATCAGCTTGGGCTTGCCGCAACGCAAGCCCAATTTGACAGCACCTTGGCGTGGACCCGTCAGTTGCTTCGTCAGGAAACTGTGGGTCTTCAGGCCCTCCAAGCAGAGTGGGTGGACGGTTCGGGCACGTTGACCTTGGAGGTGGAGAACAAGGCGGGGCACAAATTCCCGTCTGGCTACCCGGCCCGCCGTGCGTGGATTGAAGTGGTGGCCAAACAGGGCAGCGACACCCTTTGGCACAACGGACGATGGTCCCAAGGCGGATTCCTTCACGGGGTGGATGAAGGTGGATTGGCGATGTACGAGCCCCACTTCGACGTCATTTCCCAGGAGGACGACGTGCAGGTGTATGAGTTGGTGGCGGTGGACGTCACAGGCGCCCCCACCAACGTATTGGAGCGTGCTGCAGGCTCTGCCAAAGACAACCGGCTGCTGCCGCTGGGTTTCTCATTCGACCATGCGGTGTACGACACCACGAGGGTCGAGGGGCAAGCGTTGTCCGATGCCGACTTCACCGAGAATGCAGGGGAGGGCAAAGACCGTGTGACCTACGACATGGTGGCAGACCTGCCGCTTGGCTCGAATGTGGACGTCGACGTGCGGGTGTGGTACCAGGCGATGCCTCCACGTTGGGTCAATCCGATGTTCGCCTTTCAGGACAGCATCATCCAGGCTTTCCAAGGCCTGTTCGAAGCCCAAGGTGCGGCACCTGAGCTGGTGTCGGAATTGTCCTTGACCATCCCAGTCACGTCCAACGTGCAGGAGTCTTCGCTGTCCGGAGGACGGCTGTACCCCAACCCGACGGTGGACGGCCTTGTGTCGGTGCAGGTGCCTGCCCATTTGACCAACGGCATGTGGGAACTCTATTCCCCTGACGGTTCACGCATCGACCACGGGGCATGTGAAGCGAGGTTGTTTTTGGAATTGCCCCCTGTGCGCGGTACGTACGTCTTCAAAGCCCACGGAGATGGCGCGCCTTGGGTGCGACGCGTCGTACGTCGCTGAGCGTCAAAGGTGGTCGTTGGCCAAATTGGCCAACGCAGACCGCTCTCCTTTTTCCAACGTGATGTGGCAGTAGAGGTCCTTGCCCCGAAGCCTGTCAATCAGGTACGTGAGTCCGTTGGATTGCTCGTCGAGGTAGGGCGTGTCGATCTGACGGATGTCTCCAGTCAGAATGATTTTGGTGTTCTCGCCGGCGCGCGTCACAATGGTTTTCACCTCATGCGGCGTCAGGTTTTGGGCTTCATCGACAATGAACACGACGTTGGACAGCGAACGACCTCGAATGTAGGCGAGGGGTGAAATCGTGATTTTGCCATCCTTCTTCATGTCCTCAATGAGGCGGTACTTCCGTTCGTTGGGTCCGAATTGCGCCTGGATGAATTTCAAGTTGTCGAACAGCGGCTGCATGTACGGGTTGATTTTCTCCTCGGCATCGCCTGGAAGAAAGCCCAAATCCTTGTTGCTCAGCGCCACAATCGGCCTGGCCAAGATGATTTGGTCGTAGCGCTTGTGTTGCTCCAGGGCGCCGGCCAAGGCCAAAAGCGTCTTGCCTGTCCCGGCGACCCCGCACACCGTTACAAGGTTGACGTTGGGGTTTTGAATGGCGTGGAGAGCGAAAGCTTGTTCCGCATTCCTCGGCTTGATCCCAAAGGCGTACGCCTTGTCCACCCTCGTGATAGCGCGTTTCTGTTCGTTGAAATAGGCCATGGCTGAGGCGGAACCGTCTTTCAGCACGTAGAAGTGGTTGTTTTCTTTGGCGTCGCCCAACGCAGACACTTTGCGGCTTTGCCCGTCGACATGCATTCGTCGGATGACGTCGCAATCGATGTTCTCAAGTGTGGTCCTGCCCGTGAACATGTGCCGGTTGTCCTTGACTTTACCGGTTTGGTAATCATCAGCAGGCAAATTCAACGCCTTGGCCTTCAACCGGAGGTTGATGTCCTTGGACACGAGGACCACTTTGGAATCCGGCTCTTGGGCCTGCAAGCACAACGCCGCGTCAAGGATCTTGTGGTCGTTCGTGCGCTCTGAGAACACGGTGTCAGTCACCGCCCCCGCACAGCCGTGATCCATGACAATTTTCAACGCCCCATTTTGGCCGTTGTCGAGGGGGACCCATTCGTGCACCGCATGGTCTTGAATGAGTTTGTCCAACGACCGGATGCATGCCCGTGCCTCAAAATGTTTGGACTCGTTCCCCACTTTGAACCGGTCCAGTTCTTCCAAGACGGTGATCGGCAAGGCCACTTTGTTGTCTTCAAAGTTCTTCAGCGCTGTGTGGTCAAACAACAACACGCACGTGTCCAACACGAAGATCTTTGTCTTCACTTTGCCCGAAGGTTGAGGCCTTCGCTTGGCCTCTGCAGAAGGTGACGGTTGGGATGAGGATTTCTTTGGGAATGGTTTAGGTGCTGGAGGTGTGGCCATGCAGTCAAGCTAGCCGCGAAAATCCATGAAACCTTGGACAGGCAGCAGCCACTTGTTCACACGAAAATCCTCTTGGCTGTGGATGATGGCGACGTCAGTCTTCTTCGTTCCATCCGAACTCGCCGCCCTTGTCGCCGTCCTGGTCGAGGTCGTTGGAGAGGTACACATCCAGCAGGCCCTCGGGGAGATCCAGAATGAGTTGTTGTTCTTCTCTCTTGACGTCGACCTTTACATGGTCAGGCAAGGGGATGAATCCTTGGTTGCCGTTGCCAAATTCAACCTCCAACATGGGGTAGGCGCCTTGGTCCACGACATGGACGATCGTGGCCACCGCTTCGCCTGTACTTCGGTCGATGGCCGACCAGCCTTGCACTTCATGGAAGTAGAACTTCCCATCTTCCATGGGAGCCATCTCAGCCAAGGGCAGCCAAACGTCTTTACCTGCCAGCTGTTTGGCCGCTGCTTCCGTATTCACATCGGCAAGTCGCACCACAAATCGGTCCTTGTTTCGGCGCAGGGACTCCACGGCGTAGGGGACCAAGATGCTTTGTTGGGGAAGCCACAAGGTGTCCACGTCTTCGTACGGCTCAGAATCGTCCACATCCATCCAAAGGACCACTTCACCTTTGAAGCTGTAGGGTTTGGTGATTTTGCCAAGCAAAAAGCAGTTGTCCTGGGTCATGGTGCAAAGGTCAGGATTTGGGGCAAAAAGAAAGGGCCGCGGAGGCGGCCCTTTCGTATCCATTCAGACAAATCACGCTTCGGCGTCGTCCTTCTTTTCTTCTTCAGCAGGAGCTTCCTCAGCAGCAGGGGCCTCCT
>CAJWII010000150.1 GCA_913041065.1 uncultured Flavobacteriales bacterium | reverse complement strand
CGGTCACTTCGACTTGTGAGGGGAACTCCTTCCAGGCAGGCCTGCCGTCTTTGGGCAGCCTCTCCAGGACACGCTCGAGCGCCACCATGTCTGTCGGGTCCACGAACGTGTATGCGATGCCCGACCGATTGGCCCGGCCCGTCCTTCCAATGCGGTGCACGTAGTCGTCCGACATCCTGGGAACTGTGAAGTTCACCACAACCTCTGTCTCAGGCACGTCGATGCCACGGCTGCTCACGTCGGTGCTGACCAAAACGTGCACATCGCCTTGCCTGAATTGGTTCATGGCGGCCAACCGCGTGTGTTGGGCTTTGTTGGAATGGATTTCTCCAACCAGTCCAGGCATGACCGCTTCAAGGGCTTGGCGAATTTTTCGGGCATCTTCCTTCGTGCGCACGAACACCAGTGCACGCGAATCTTGGTGCTTGCCTGTCAACCAAAACGACAGCAAATTCAACTTGGTCTGGAGATTGGGCACTTTCACCATGTGTTGGTCCACCGTCGAGACTGGGGTCCCTTCGGGGGCAACCTCAATCCTTGTGGGCCAAAGCAAGAACTCATCGGCCAAGCGCTCGACCCGCGAAGGGAAGGTGGCGCTGAACAAAAGGTTCTGGCGCTTCCTAGGCACCACTTCCAAGATGTCTCTAAGCTGAGGCATGAAGCCCATGTCCATCATCCGGTCCGCTTCGTCCAGCACCATGGCTTGCAACTTGTTGACCACCAACGCACCTTTCAAGTACAGCTCCATGAACCTGCCAGGTGTCGCCACCACAACTTCAGCCCCTTCGACCAACGCTGCAATTTGGGTCTTGGGGCCCACACCACCGACCAACGCCAGGGCACGCATGTCTGTGTGGCTGGCAAAATTCTCCACGGCCTGGTGAACCTGAAGTGCGAGTTCCTTGGTAGGCACCAAAATCGCCATGCGAGGCGCGCCTTCATGACGACCTTGAATTTGCTGAAGAAGGGGCAAGACAAATGCGGCGGTTTTGCCTGTGCCCGTCTGGGCCACGCCGATGAGGTCTTGGCCAGCAAGGATACGTGGAATCGCCTTTTCCTGGATGGGCGTCGGTTTGCTGAAGCCCATGTCGTCCAGCGCCCTCAAAAATTGTCTTTTGAGTTTCAGTGCTTCAAAGCCCATGCTTCCAAAGGTACTCCCCAACGTATCTTGCGGCATGCCCAAGGCAGAGGTGAATCACACGGGGTTTGAGGACATGGCTCCACTGAAAGGAGAGGAAGCGGCCAAGGCCTTGGTAGCCTTGAGAGAAGGCACGGATTGGGTCCGTCAACTCGGAAAGGTTCTCTCTCACGAACAAGCCCAAAGACTTCTGGCGGCGTGGACGCATGTTGAAGACGTGGAAGGCTTCCAATTGAATGTGGTCAAGCCGTTCCTTGAAGCCCTTGCCGAAAAAACGACCTCCGGATTCACATGGAGTGGCGATTTGGCGTCGTTGAAATCGAGTCTGCTCTTTTTGACCAACCACAAGGACATTGTGCTTGACCCCTCCTTTTTGAACGTGGTCTTGCTCGAGCAGGGATTGCCCGCCACTGAAATTGGCATCGGCTCCAACCTGCTCTCGTCGCCTTGGGTGAACGCCTTGGTCAGACTCAACCGTTGCTTTGTGGTCGAACGTTCAGGCTCCGCGCGGGACCGCTACCAACACAGCTTGCGGACCGCGGCCTACATCCATCACATCACGGCCCAAGGTCAACCCGTCTGGCTGGCCCACAGAGAGGGCAGGGCCAAGGATGGGGTGGACGCCACGGCGCCTGCCTTGATCCGCACACTCTCAGACAACAGTCAGCCTCAAATGTGGAATGCACTCCACGTGAGCCCAGTCTCGCTGAGTTACGAGTGGGATCCCTGCGACGGCATGAAGGTCCGTGAGCTTTTGATGCGAGAACGCGACGGGGACTACACCAAAGCGGGAGGGGAAGACCAGCGATCCATGCTCCTCGGGATGATCGGCGACAAAGGGCGCGTGCATTTTCACTTCAACGCTTCGGTGCCGTGGGAGGACCCGACGGAGGGTTTTAGAGCTGAGCAACACATGGCCACCAAGGTGGATGAAGTGTTGATGACGGGGATGCGCTTTTGGCCCAACCAGCGGCTTTGCGGGGAATGGCTGGGACTGGAACCAGAAGTCTTGGCGCCGGCACCCGAGCCCACCCAGGCAGAACGCCAGGCATGGCAAACCAGATTGTCGGCCATTTCTGGACAACTGGAAGCTGAGGGGTGGAGTGTGGAACAGGTGTCTCGCAAGTGGTGCGAGATCACGTCAGCCCCCTTGACCCATCGGCACGCCCTGTTGCACAAGTGAGGCGGCAGCAATGGCGCCGGCGACGGAAGCATTAAGAGACTCTGCCCGGCCCGCACCTGGGATGGAAGCCATGACGTGACATGCACTGCATATGTCCTCTGAGACGCCGTGCGATTCGGACCCCACCACGAGCAACGTTGGCGCTTCGGATGTGGGCAACTCAAACAGGTTTTGCCCACCTGCGTCCAAGCCCACCACGCGGGTTGTCCATCGAGACGGCAAGTCCTTGAAGTTTTGAATTCGAATGGGCGTATGAAAGGCTGAACCCATGGCACTTTGCACGGCTTTGGGGCCGAAGGGATCTGCAGAGTCGGAGCTCATCACCACCCCAGCCATCCCAAACCAATCGGCCACACGTACAAGCGTTCCCACGTTGCCAGGATCATTCATGCGGTCCAAGTAGAGCCAAACGCCACCCGAGTGTTCTGCCCGACCCGCTTTGTCTGGCATGGTGGCAAGGGCCAGCAACCCCGGAGAGGTCTTCAAAGAAGTCATGAGCTCCATGTCCTTGGCGCTGACTTCCACCAAAGTCGTGGTGGGTGACAACGACTGTCGCAACTGCTCACTCAACATACGCCCAGCCGTGAAGTAGATTCGCTCTGTGATCCACGTGCTCTTCAGCAACTCGAGAATGGCTTTTTCACCTTCCACGGTGATCTGGCGCTTTTCCCAGCGCGCATGCTTGCGCTTGAGGAGCCGGATGTCTTGGCGTTCTTGTTTGGGAATGGCCATGGTGCTTCAAAGTTATGCCGTCCACCTGGCAACCTGGGGACAGCCCGCCCTTGATGTTGGTCAGCACTTGCTGAGAAAATCCAGCGTTGAGGTCCTGGAACGGCGATTCGACAGCCCCGATCGAACCACGCTCGCAGAGTGGTCGGCCTTGTTGCCTCAACGGAATTTGGCATGGCCTCCTTGGAAGCCCCAAAATGGATGGATGACCAGAGAGGAAAGGGATCTGGTCGGGGAGGAGCAAGCCGCGGCGTTGCGCAACAGAATGATCTTGGAAGGCTGGCTCCGGGCCCAAGTCCAGTCCCGGTGGGTGGCCAAGCCCCGTGGTGACCACCTCATACTCGACGTGGTTCCGGGCGCAAGGTGGACTGTGGCAAGCGCAACTTGGCATTTGGCCGATGCCGGGCTTGGCGATTTGCACCCGGAGACTGTCGGGTTGCTCCCTCTGGGAGCCCCCTTTTCCAACAACTTCCTCCGTGAAGTTCAATCAGAGTTCGCCCAGAAGGCGGCAAGGCGTGGGCATGCCACGTTTCACTCAGGGCTGATCGTCATTCAGGCCGACACCGTAACCGCTGCAGAGCATCACCAAGTTCATCTTGTTCTGGTGGCCAAGGGCAGGCCCATAAATCCTGAGGTAGACGAGAAGCCGGAGACTGCGACAACTGCGTCGAAGCATCCCGTGACATGGCAGGGAAAAGTCACGTTCCATGGCCTCGACGATTCGGGAACACAGCAAGCGATTGGTGGCCTGAGACCAGAGGTGTGGAGACATGTTGTGGATTGGAGGCCAGGAGTCCTTCACGGAGGGAACGCATTGACGTCGTCGATTCAACGTCTTCAACGGCTGAGCAGCGTGCGTCACGTGGCAGTCGAACAATCGCTGAGGGACGAGGGCGATTCCTTGCACATGGATGTCGACGTCCAAGTTCAGCATGGCGCGCCGTACGATTTGAGCCTTGAATTGGATTTGGTGCGGAACAACGTGCGCTACGGCCCCCGAATTCATCTGGACCTCGCGGCCCTGAATGCCCGCTCACGTGGAGGACGCAGGTCGGTGGAAGTTGGCTTCGGCTACGTGGCGGCTGGGCCCTTT
>CAJWII010000149.1 GCA_913041065.1 uncultured Flavobacteriales bacterium | reverse complement strand
CGCCCCATCAGCTGCGATTTGCCGAGCCACGTGGAACTCGAAATCACCTACACGGAGCCAGGTGTGAAGGGCGACACAGCCACCAACTCGCTCAAGCCTGCGACGGTGGACACAGGCGCTGAAGTGCGGGTGCCCTTGTTCATCAACAACGGCGATAGGATCAAAGTGGACACGCGTAGCGGTGATTACACGGAGCGCATCAAAAAGTAAGCTCGAGGGGATGACCCAGGGCAAGGAACGCCGCCTCAAGGAGAAGCTCGAGTTGCGAGACTTCAAGCTGAACGCGTTGCTTCAGGTCACCCAAGCGATCAACAGCGAGACGTCGGAAGCCGAGTTGATGTCCCAGTACGTGGGGGCATTGAAGGAAAACCTGGGCATTGACCGTCTGGTGTTGTACGCGGCAGATTTGGACGGTCAGCGTTGGTCGCTCCTCGTCTCCGAGGGGACTGACTCCGCGTGGCCCGCATCGCGGCCGGCCACATTTTTTGAGTCCTTGGACTTGGAAGGGATTGGACTTGCAGGCGCGTTGGACGGGGACCAGCACCCCTCCGATGTGGTGGTGCCCATCCACCAGCATGACGAGGCCATAGCGGTGGTGTTGGCGGGAGACACCTCGGACTCGCGGGGCGTCAGTCCCGTGGTGAAGCATTTGAATTTCCTCGTGACACTGACCAACATCTTGGTGGTGGCCCGTCGCAACCGTCAAATGAACCGTCGCAATTTGGAGCAGGAGGCCTTGCGTCGGGAGTTGGAGCTCGCGGGTGAGATGCAGGCCATGCTGTTGCCTGAGCGCTGGGACCACATTGATTTGGACGTGGCGGGGCATTACCAGCCCCACACCGAAGTGGGTGGCGATTGTTACGACGCGTTCGTCACGGAATCGAATGAGACGGTCATTTGCATGGCGGACGTGAGCGGCAAGGGCATGAGCGCGGCCCTGCTAATGAGCAATTTTCAGGCGCAAGTCCGGGCGTTGTTCCGGGCCCACACAGGCACCCTCACGGACACGCTTTACGTGCTGAATCGCCGCGTCATGGACATCGCCCGAGGGGAGAAGTACATCACGTTTTTTGTGGCCAAACTCAACGCCGAGGGCGACCGTTTGGACTACGTCAACTGCGGACACAACCCGCCGCTGTTTCTTCATCCCGGCGGACGCCATGAGTTGCTCGGACTCGGCTCTGTGGGCCTTGGCATGTTTCGGGACATCCCCAGCGTGGAGGAGGGCCAAGTCCAGGTGAAGGCCGGATCGGTGCTGTGCTGCTACACCGACGGGCTGGTGGAACAGGAAGACGCCGCGGAAGTGCCTTTCGGAACCGAGCGGTTGGCGAAGTTGTTGCAGGGACATGAAGGCCAAGCCCTGGAAGACGTGCACCAAGAAATTGTCGAGGCCTTGGAGGCGTTTCGTGGGGACACCCCACGGTTGGACGACACAGCGATGTTGAGTTGCCGCTTCAGGTGAGCTCGTAGGTCTTTTCCTCTGCGTTGGACCGTCGGATGTCCATCACCACAAGGATGGCCAAGAAGCCCCAGAAGGGCGCGCTGGCCTTGTCGGTGTCCAGGAAGTTGTTCAGGACACCGTGGACGAAGTAGGTCATGATGCCCAAGAAGAGCCCCATCGCCCAGGCCCTGCGCTCTGGGTCAATCAGGGTCCGGTGAAGCTTGAAGCCCAAGTGCAGAGTGGCCACAAGCAAGCCCAAGACCGCCAACAGACCCAAGATGCCTTGCTCGGCGAGTGGGCCCAAGTATTCGCTGTGGGCGTTGCCCAAGTCTGCGTTGTTGGTGCTGATGTGGGTGCGAAGGGTGGACGTTTGGAAGGGCGCGTATTCAAACTGGTACGTCCCTGGACCCCATCCCCAAAAAGGCCTCTCCTCGAACATGGCCAACGCGCACGACCAACGGTTGAGCCGTTCCAAGTTGGAGTCGTCGGTGGAGACGTTGGAGATGCTTTCGATGTGCTGGGTGAAGTTGTCTGAAGAATCCTGGTTGTTGCGCTCGAGCTGAACCACCAAGGCGTCCCAGGACAAGGCCAACCCACCCAGCGCCACGACGCTGGCCGCGAGCAACGGCTTAAGCCTGACCCCAAGTTTCATCGCGGCCCACAAGGCGCCGACGGCGGCCAGGCTCACCCAGGCGGCCCGGGTGTAGGACAGCACGGTCCCCACGCTCAGCCACACCACCCCAAACCCCCACAACACGCGGGCCAAAGAGGTCTTGTGCTTCCGCCACACCATGGCAATCGCAGGAGGGAGGAGCATGGCCAGCACGGCGCCGTACGAGGTGTGGTCTTTGAAAAACGGCTTCATGACCCAGTGGCCTGCCCCTTTCCCGAACCCATGGCCGGCATGACGCACGATGGTGTACGTGACCACCACGCACATGGAGACGAGAAGCAAGGCCAAAAAGCGGGTTTGGGCCTTCGGCGAATGCTGAAACCAAGCGGCGAGCAGGAAGTAGAACGCCACCATGAACCAGGCCCTGGATATCCAAGCCTTGAGGGAAACCACGGGGTGGCTGCTCGGCAAAATGGTCAGCCCCATCCACAAAAAGCCCGCCAGGATTACCCACGTGACAGGGTGCTTCCAAAGCGTCCGATCCAGCCTTTCTCCCGACAGCCAGCGCGCGCAGGAGAGCAGCAGGAGGGCGAACAGCATCGGCTCGGTCGGCATGTACCACCCCACCGACGTCAACCCCAATACACTCAAGTTGATGGACAGTGGCACCAGGGCCAACACGATGCCCATGTAGAGGTCCAGCCGCGCAAACGCCCAATAGGCGAGCAGGGCGGCCACGGGCACGGCCAGCACGTAGGGAACATCCACCCACCATCCGGCTGCCGCCAAAAGCAGCATCGCTAGTCCGGCCAGCCAGCCGACGGTGGTAGTGTTCAACTTGGGCACGGCCGAGTTGGGGTCAGGTGTTCGGCGCTTGGGCGCGGTGCAGGGTCTCCCAGGCGAGCATACCGAGGAAGGCCGCACCCACAGCGACAATGGCAGTCATGACGACGATCAACCAACGCACGGGTTTGGCCTTCTTGTCGGCGGCACTGGCGTAGTCGACCACAAAGCTCGACGGCAACTGCGTTTCGGCGTCGACGCGCATCAGGTCCACCCGTTTTTGAACCAGGGCCTTTTGCTCGTAAGCCGATTCGAGGTACGCCGAGAGGTTGTTGTACCCGTTGGCCAAGGCGCCGAGTTGCTCCAAGTCTTTGCGGATGGTGCGCGCCGCCGCGCCGTTGTTGGACGCGAGTGCCATGCCGTATTGCGCCGTCAACCCCTCCACCTGAGCTTCAAAGTCGTAGATGCCCAGGCTGTGCAACGTGGCCAGGCTGTCTTCAGCTTCGGCGATTTGGACCGTGGTTTGGTCCAAGGTGCTCAAGGCCAGGTTGTACGCGTCGCGCGCCCGGTCGTTCCTCATTCGGTTGGCGATGCTGTCCACCAGATGCGCCATGTCGTTGGCCATGTCCCGGGCCAGGAACGGGTCGGTGTCGAGCACCGACACTCTGATCGACCCAAACCGCGTCAAGTTGGCGCTCACGTTGCTCCCGTAGGTCAACGCCATGTCCGCTCGGGCGCCAGGCTCAGACGGGTCGATGTTGTAGTGGGTGAACAGGTCAAATTTCTCGATGATCCGGTTCCGGATGCGGTGGGAATTCAGGATCTGCAACAGCCGTTCCGCATCCTCCGTTTCCCCATATGCCAAGAGGTCGTTTTTCTTGGTTTCCTCGAAAAACTGTTCCCCGATGCTGTGCTGCGATGTGGCAAACATGACCACGGTGCTCTGGTAGTATTCGTCCATCATGAGCGACACCCCGGAAGCCACCACCGCGGCCAAAAACCCAACGCCCAAGAGCGTTTTCAGGTTCCGAGAAATGAAGACCAAAAGATGGGTCGACTCCATGGGATTGGAAGAAGGCATGTGCTGAGGTTTAAGGTGCTGAGCCGCCGCGAAGTTAATGGGCAGAGAAGGTACCTTTGAAGGCATGGCGCGCATTGCCTTGAACGGTCGGTTGTTGGTCCCTGGAAAGCTCGAGGGCATTGGGGTCTTCACCTGGAAGTGCCTTCAAGAACTGGTGCGTCTTAGGCCCCACGACGAGTTCTTGCTCGTGGTGGATCAGCCCCACGACGAAATGTTTGAGCTGGGCCCCAATGTGGAGGTTCAGCGCATGCCCGTCCCAGGGCGCCGGCCATGGCTGCTGAAGCTGTGGTTTGGGTGGCCCTTGTGCGCGCTGCTCCGTCG
>CAJWII010000148.1 GCA_913041065.1 uncultured Flavobacteriales bacterium | reverse complement strand
ACTTGCCGAAAAGAAAGTCTCGAGGGTCTTGGGTCAAATAATGTTGGTACTCGTTCACTTCGTTGGTCAACGCCTGAATGCCTTCCCGCGCAGCAGCGACGTCTTGAGCAGAGGCGGCGCTGTCCTGCAGGACGGCGTCAAACGGAGTTCGTTCCTTTCTTTTTTCTTGAATGAACTTCATGTATCCATAGAAAACGTCGTTTTCTTTGCTTTGGATCACTTCAAGGTCCTTCGCCGGGTCGGCGGTCGTGGTTCTGAATTCCATGGGCTCTTCGACCATCAAAAACTCAAAGAATTTGGGCCCAGGAAGGACCACCGCGTATTTCCCGCCCTCGCTTCGAGGCTTTCCGGCAAAACGCACTGTGCCATCGGCATTCGCAACAGCCGTGTCGTTGTAGAACAATTTGGCGCCGTAGTAGTGGGCGAGGTAGACGGTGTCGGTCCCGAGTCCTTCCACATGCACGGTCAAGTCGTTCTGGGCCTGGGCCGATTGAATCGGCAGGCATGACATGGCTGCGACCAACGCGCAGGTCAGGATGTGGGAAGCGGTGTTCTTCATGGTCAATGGTTGAACCAAAAATACAATGCTGACAGGGCACACGACTCGTGGCTGGGCGGATGTGGCCGGCAAGTTGACGCTTGTTCACACTTGATGGTCGGGCACGAAAAAAGGCCAGCATGCGCTGGCCTTTTCGAGCAAGTCATGTGTTTATCACTTGCGGACCACCAAACGCTGTGTGCTGCGCTGGTTTCCGTTGGAAAGCTCCACGAGGTACATGCCGTTTTGGAGGTCAAACTCCAACTGGGCGCCTGCAACCAAGTCGTTGCGACGTTCCTCGAGCACAACCTTGCCGTCGAGTCCGAGGATGCGAACCAAGGCTTGGTCGAAGTTGGCTTGGATGCGAATGTTGTCCTGTGTAGGGTTGGGGCCGAAGGTGCACTCCAACGCGGTCACAGACGGCACGTTGTCGACCACGGGATCAGCCACAGCCACAATCACATCGTCGAGGTAGTAGAGGGGGAGGTTGATTTGGTCTCCGGCTGCGTAGAAATTCACGCCGCCTACTTCGAGGCCGTCGTATGGCACCTGGCCAAGGAATTCCCCGTTCAGGTAAACGTGCATCAAATCAGACTCTGTGTCGATGTAGTGGGTAATGGTCAGCCAGCTGTTGGTTTGGTACGTGCTCGCCAAGAGGACAGCGCCGTCCACGGCATAGGTGATGTTGCCGTCTCCGTAGAGGATGGTCTCGAAGGCCCAGTCCGTACCTTGAATTTGATTCTCTTGGACATTGTAGTAGCCTGAGGAGCCTTCAGGCACAAACAGGCTGAACGTCACTTCGTACGAGCCATTGCCCAACCCTGCAATCAACATGATGTCTTGGGGACCCCCAGCGGGAGATGCAGATTCCAACTTGAGGGAGTTCGTTCCAGATTGGGCGACGTCGTTGGAAATGAAGGCTTCTTGGTCGGCGGCTCCAGCGGTCCACAACGCCCAGGGCGCTCCGGCCACGGCAGAAATGCCGTCACCCACAGCGTACGACTCGAAGTCGTCGGTGAACAATTGGCCGTGCGCAACACCGGCAGACACAACAAGCGCAGAAAGAAGAATGTGTTTCATGAATCCAGGATTCTAAAGGTTGGTTTTCCTTGCCAAAATAGGTGGCGCCGCCATGAATCCCGAACATTGCACCATGAAATGGGCCGGCAATGTGCGCAAAATGTCCTCCGACGTGGATTCGGAGGGCAGGGTGAATTACAAGTGGAGGGGCAAAGACGTGTTGGAGGACATGCCGACTTGCTCTGTAAATGAGTGGATTGGACAAGAGGTTAGGGTGACCTTTGAAGGGGTCATTCATTGCGTGGAGACGGGAAAAGTCGTCAAGAAGACCTACGGGGAAGGATTGTCGTACGACGCCTTTCTGAAGTCCCCATTGGCTTGTCCGAGCATCATTCGGCCTGAATTGAGCCGAATCCATGAAGGCATTGCGTTGCGAGACGAGGCCTGGGAACGTAAGCACCACCTCACACCACACGTGGTCTATTTGAGCCAAACCAGCCACATCAAGGTGGGCGTCACGCGCAAAGCCAATGTTCCGTCCCGTTGGGTGGATCAAGGTGCTGTGGCTGCTGTGGTGTTGGCAGAAACGCCGTACCGTCAGCTTGCAGGTGAAATGGAGGTGGCGTTGAAAGGGGTGTTTTCAGACCGCACGCATTGGCGCAACATGTTGAAGCCCACCTCGCCAAATTCTGAAGCGCTTCTCGACGCCAAAGACGATGCCTTGGAGGCGTTGGGCATGACGTACGAGCCTTTTTTTGAGGAGGACGACCGGGTGCACACCCTATATTTCCCAGTGCTTCATCATCCCGTCAAGGTCACAAGCGCCAAGCTCGAGAAGGTGCCCGTCATTTCAGGCAAGCTCGTGGGCGTGAAAGGACAGTATTGGATTTGGGAGGATGGACGGGTATGGAACGTCCGAGCCCACGCCGGAAGCCGCGTGGAGATCTCCGTCAGTTGAGCGACGGATCGCTTGGGGCGTTGGCGATGTGGGCGTAGCCTTCGCCCAGCTCGTGGACCAGTCGTTTCCAAAAGACCTCGTTGTCTTCGTCGGTGCGCATGATGTTCGTCTGGTGACCCTTGCACACAAACCAGGAACGGCTTTGGATTTCGTGGTCCAGCTGGGAGGGTGACCAGCCACTGTAGCCGATGAAAAAACGGATGTCCTTGGCGGTCAATTCACCCTGCTGCAGCATTCTTTTGATGAGGTCAAAATCCCCGCCCATGCAAACACCTTCCACAACCGGAATGCTCTCAGGAATGTCTTGTCGGGTGTGCAGGTAGTAGAGATTGCCGTTTTTCACTGGACCACCTACGCTGATGCGGGCATCGAGTTTGGGCAATTCTTCCATCACTTCATCCACGTCGATGTCGATGAAGTTGTTCAAGACAAACCCAAAGCTGCCTTCGTCGTTGTGCTCGCAGAGCAACACCACTTTGCGGCCGAAATACGGGTCGTCCAAAAACGGCTCGCTCAGCAGGATGTCGCCGGATTTTGGCTTGGCGTTGTTCGATGGGGTGAAACGAATCATCTCGACTCAAAGTTCCGTCATTTGCACACATGAAGCTAAGACGTCAGGCCAAGAGTTTGTTCACGGATGTTCGATGTCTCTTTTTTTGGGCGGTGGGCATGGGGAGCGCCCTGTTGGCATGGACTGGGTGCGGCACTTCACCTGCATCACCAGATCCTGAACATGTTCTTTGGAGCGTGGACAGCCTCACCCAGGGCAACGTCACTCCAACTTGGCACCAGGCCGTGGAGATGTGTCAATCCTTGGCGGCCACTGATGCGCGGGTGACGCTTCATGAAGTGGGGATGAGCGACGTGGGTCGGCCGATTCATGCGCTGGTGGTCACGGAGCACCAAGCCGCCTTGAAATCCGGAGCCAGCGGGGTGGAGGCCGTGAGGCAACGTCTTGCCAACGGCGGCTCGGACAAGGTGAAGGTGTTGGTGAACAATGCCATTCACCCTGGCGAACCGTGCGGGGTGAACGCGAGTTTGGCCTTGGTCCAAACGTGGCTGAGCTTGCCTGCCGACGACAACCATCCGTTGGCCACCTCAAGTTGGGTGTTCATTCCGCAGTACAACGTGGGTGGGGCGTCCCGGCGCAATTGCTGCACGCGGGCCAACCAAGATGGGCCTGAGCGTTACGGATTTCGTGGCAATGCGGCCAACCTCGACTTGAACCGCGATTTCATCAAAATGGACAGTCGAAATGCCGAGGCCTTTGTGGCATTGTTCCGTGGCATGGACCCGGATGTGTTTGTGGACACCCACACGTCGAACGGGGCGGATTATCCCTACACCATGACCCTCATCACGTCGCAAGAAAACAAGGCGGGACCTGTCTTGGGTCCGTATCTGCGCGAGAAAATGACTCCGGCGTTGAACGAACGGATGCAGGCGCGGGGCTGGCCCATGGTTCCGTACGTCTACTCGAAAGGTCAAACCCCTGACCAGGGCATCGTTGGTTTCTTGGAAACGCCCCGTTACAGCACTGGGTACGCCTCGCTGTGGGGCACGTTGGGGTTCACCACCGAGGCCCACATGCTCAAGCCGTTTGCAGACCGGGTGCAGTCGACGTTGGTCTTCATGGAGGAGTTGGCGTCGTGGCTTGCGGAATCAGCGAACGAAGTCAAGGCCGTGCGGCGGGCTGAACGTCAGCGCGTGGCAGAAGCACGGAC
>CAJWII010000147.1 GCA_913041065.1 uncultured Flavobacteriales bacterium | reverse complement strand
CACGTGGCCGCCCTTCACAGACTCGCCGCCGACAAGGGGTTGGGTTGGGACGAAGCCGCCTGCACGCAGGTGCTGGACATGATGCTGGAGCGCGTGACCTTCTTGCACGACATCGTCGACACGGCCTGGCTCCACGCCGCGCCCTCAGATTTCAACGCCAAGCTGGTCAAGAAGAAGTGGAAAGACCAAACCTCCGGGTACCTCGAAGACCTGGCCTCGGAACTTGCGGCGCTGGAGGACTTCAGCAGCGAAGCAGTCGAAACGCGGTTCAAGGCGTTTTTGGAGGCGAAGGAGCTAGGCTTCGGCCAGGTGCTGTTGCCGTTCCGGATTGCGTTGACCGGCGAAGGCGGGGGGCCGTCGATGTTTGACTTTGCAGCGTTCCTCGGCCAAGAGGCCACCCTCCAACGCTTGCGTGCCGGCATGGCCGCCGTGGAAGAGATGCGAAACCATGACTGAGAACAAGATTGAAGTGAACGGCATGCGGATGTGGGCGCACCACGGCTGCATGGAAGAGGAGGCCATCATCGGCCAGGAGTACCGCATCGACGTGACCATTTGGGCCGACTTGGGCCCGAGTGCCGCCACGGACGACCTCGACAAGACGGTCGACTACGTGGACGTGTACCGCATCGTGAAACGCGAAATGGGTGTGCGGAGCAAGCTCGTGGAACAGATCTGCGACCGCATCGTGAAAGGGCTGCGCGCCGAATTGAAACTTGCCGAGCGCGTCGAGGTCAAGGTGACCAAATTCCAACCGCCCATCGGCGGCGACTGCGACCACATCTCGGTGGTCATGCAGGGGTGATCAGTCCAGCGCCATTTCCGGGACGTCGTCCGGCACCACAATCGGACCTGCCGTGGCGGCGACGATGTCGTCCACGCTGACGCCAGGCGCCCGCTCCACCAGGTGGAACGCCCCGTCGCGGATGTCCAGCACCGCGAGGTTGGTCACCACCCGCTTGACACACCCCACACCCGTCAACGGCAAGGAGCATGCCTCCAACAACTTCGACGCGCCCGCGCGGTTCGTGTGTTGCATGGCCACAATGATGTTTTCGGCAGAGGCCACCAAGTCCATGGCGCCGCCCATGCCCTTCACCATTTTGCCCGGGATCTTCCAATTGGCGATGTCCCCGTTGGAGGCGACCTCCATGGCGCCGAGCACCGTCAGCTGCACGTGACGGCCACGAATCATGGCGAACGACGTGGCGCTGTCGAAAAACACCGCCCCAGGCATGGCTGTGATGGTCTGCTTGCCAGCGTTGATCAGGTCGGCGTCTTCGTGGCCGTCCTCCGGGAAAGGCCCCATGCCGAGGATGCCGTTCTCGCTTTGAAATTCCACCTCCATGCCTTCCGGGATGTGGTTGGCCACAAGGGTGGGGATGCCGATGCCCAGGTTCACATACCACCCGTTCTGAACCTCTTGCGCGATGCGCTTGGCGATGCCGTTTTTGTCCAACATGACGCTCAGTTTGAAGGGGTTTGTGGGCGAACGGTGCGTTGCTCGATGCGCTTCTCGTAGCCCTCGCCTTGAAAGATGCGCTGGACAAAAATGCCCGGCGTGTGGATCGAGTTGGGGTCGAGAGCGCCTTCGGGAACCAGCTGTTCCACCTCTGCCACCGTGATGCGACCAGCCATGGCCATCATGGGGTTGAAGTTGCGCGCCGTGGCCTTGTACACAAGGTTGCCCGCGGTGTCGCCTTTCCATGCCTTCACAAACGCGAAGTCCGCAGTCAGGGCCGATTCCAAGATGTGGGGCTTGCCGTTGAACTCGCGCACCTCCTTGCCTTCCGCCACCTCGGTGCCGTACCCAGCGGGGGTGAAAAAAGCGGGGATGCCTGCCCCTCCTGCCCGGCAGCGCTCGGCCAGCGACCCTTGGGGGATGAGGTCGACTTCGAGTTCGCCGCTCAGCATTTGGCGTTCAAACTCGTCGTTCTCGCCGACGTAGGAAGAAATCATCTTGCGGATTTGACGCTGCTGGAGCAACAACCCCAGCCCAAAGTCGTCGACGCCTGCGTTGTTGGAAATGCACGTCAGGCCGCGCACGCCGCGCCCCACCAATTCTGCGATGCATTGCTCCGGGATGCCACACAGGCCAAACCCACCGAGCATCAAGGTCATGTCGTCCGCGACCCCATCCAGGGCGGCGCCGGGACCGGAAACCACTTTTGAAATAGCCATGCTGAATAGCGTTGATTCAGGTGTTGATCAGTTGAACAAATCGTCGTCGTCCAACGGGTCAAAGGTAGGTCCACGCAGTTCCGCGACCTCCCGGCACGTCAGGGTGTCGCCGCCAATGCTCTCCGGCCGGAGGAAGTCCTCCTGGCTCACCGCCAGCGTCGAATCGGCGTAGACGTCCTTCATGAAGAAGCCGTAGATGGGCAAGGCCGTGTTGGCCCCTTGGCCGAGGCGGGTGGTGGAGAAGCGGACCGTCGGGTCTTGGGCGCCCACCCACACGCCGGTGACCAAATCTGGGGTGAGCCCCATGAACCATCCGTCCGTGTTGTTTTGGGTCGTGCCGGTCTTGCCAGCCATGGGCACGCGGAGGCCGTCGTAGTCGCGGGCATCGCTGTCGTAGCGCAAGCGGATGGCTGTGCCCATGCGCTTTTGGGACTCCTCGTTCCACGCGCCGTCCACCACGCCTTTCATCATCTGCACCACACGGTGGGCTGTGCGGTCGTCCAGGCCTTGCCGGATCTCCTGCTGGGGCTCGTACACTGGGTTGCCAAAACGGTCTTCAATCCGGGCGATGAACGTGGGCTCCACGTACACCCCGTGGTTCACGATGGAGGCGTTGGCGCTCACCAACTCGCGCAAGGTCAACTGCGCCACACCCAAGGCGATGGACGGCACGTTGGGGATGTCGCTCTCGATGCCCAACGCGTGGGCCAAATCGATGACGCGCTTGGTGCCGTAGTCCTTGATCAACTTGGCCGTCACCGTGTTCATGGAGTTGGCCAGCGCGTATTCCAGCGTCACCATCTCTCCATATTCTTCGGAGCTGTTGTCGGGGCACCACCGAGGTGGGTCGCTGCCAGGAGGCAAGTCGATGCAGGTCTTTTGGTTGGGGAACTCGTCGCAAGGCTCCGCGCCCAAACGCAGCGCCGTCGCATACACAAACGGCTTGAACGTCGAGCCGACTTGGCGCCGGCTTTGGCCCACATTGTCGTATTGGAAATGCTTGTAATCGATGCCGCCCACCCACGCTTTGATGTGGCCCGTGGCGGGCTCCACGGAAACCAACCCCGCGTGCAGAATGGCCTTCCTGTGCAGGATGCTGTCCATGGGCGACAAGACGGTGTCGACGGCCCCTTGGTGGGAGAACACCTTCATGGTCACCGGCTCAGTAAACAAGCGGCGCATCTCCTCGTCGGTCCGGGCCAGCCAGGTGTGGCCGCACCCGCCCTTCTCGCCGCTGCACACGTGGCCGTCGCGACCATCTTCCAAGGTGGTGGACTTGATGTAGAAGCCCGGGCGGTTGCAGGACGGGCAAAGCTTGCCGATGCCGATTTTATAGCGGTCGGCGTCGCGCATGGCCACGTCCAGGATCGCCTGACGCGCCTCGGGGTTGATGTCCTCGAAGAAGGGGGCGACCTCCTTGGGGCGGTCACTCAAATCACGCTCGAAGCTCGCCTGCAATTCCCCCGCCAAGTGACGGTGGACCGCCTGCTCGGCGTAGTCCTGCATCCGGCTGTCGATCGTGGTCACGACCCGAAGGCCGTCCCGGTAGATGTCGTAGGCCGACCCGTCCGCCTTGGCCAAAACGTGTTTGCCGTCCGAGTCCTTCTCCGCCAGCATCCGCTTCAGCTCCGCCCGAAGCGTCTCCCGGAAATACGGCGCCGCCCCTTCGTCGTGGCTCACCCTTTGAAACCGCAGCCCCAACGGCAAATCTTTCAGCGAGTCGGCCAAGGCGGGTTCGAGGTGGCCGTATTTGACCATTTGGCCCAACACCACGTTCCGGCGGCCCTGCACCAATTCTGGCCGACGCAAGGGGTTGTACAGCGCACTGTTCTTCAGCATGCCCACCAGCATCGCCGATTCCTGGACATTCAGGTCGGAGGCGGACTTGTTGAAGTACACGTTCGCGGCGCTCTCCACCCCCACGGCTTGGTTGATGAAGTCGTAGCGGTTGAAGTACAAGGCGACGATTTCTTGCTTCGTGTAGTGCCGCTCCAAACGGGTGGCGATGATCCACTCCTTGGGCTTTTGGAGCACGGCCCGCTCAAAGAAGCTGGTGGTCTCGTACTTGTCGGTGAACAGGAGCTTGG
>CAJWII010000146.1 GCA_913041065.1 uncultured Flavobacteriales bacterium | reverse complement strand
CCCTACACGACGCTCTTCCGATCTCGCGGCCATCAATGCGACGGCCAACGCGTCGCCCATGCCGAGTTGAAGGGTGGTGCTCGTGGTGGGGGCCAGGTCCAACGGGCACGCTTCTTCTGGTACAGACACGTCCAAGACCACGCTGGCGGCCTGGCCCAGCGGCGAATCTGTGTCGGCGGTCAAGGCCACCAGGGGACAGCCCCGTTGGGCAAGGGAAGGAAGAAGCTGCGTCACTTCGTCGCTACGGCCGCTTTTGGACAGGCAGACCACAACGTCCCCTTGTTGCACTGCCCCGAGGTCGCCATGCAGCGCTTCGCCGGCGTGCAGAAACATGGCAGAACTGCCTGTGGAATTGAGTGTGGCGGCGATTTTGGCGGCGATGTGTGCACTTTTTCCGACACCCGTCACAACGACTTTCCCGGCAGATTGCGCGAGCAAATTCACCGCCTTGTCGAAGTCACTCCCCATTTGCTCAGCCGCTTGGCTCAGCGCTTGGGCGGCCAACGTCAGTGTGTGTTTGCCAGAATGGGGCTCAGGGCGGTTTGTCATATTGACATAAATGTTGCTGCTGGTGCTTGGTGAAGTCGCCCAGGTGTGTATCTTTCTTAACGCAAAGCTAAAACCATCTGATGAGCCTGGTCGATTTGGCGCCCCATGAGGCGCTGAAGACGTTTTTTGGATTCGACGAATTCAAGGGTGAGCAAGAACATGCCATCCTCAGCGTGCTGGACGGACGTGACACATTTGTGATCATGCCGACCGGTGGCGGCAAATCCATGTGCTATCAACTTCCGGCCCTGATGATGGACGGGGTGGCCCTGGTGATCAGCCCACTTATTGCGTTGATGAAAAACCAAGTGGACGCCATTCGCGGCCATCACGAGGACCGACGAGTGGCCCACTTCTTGAACTCCTCGTTGAGCAAGTCGGACGCCGAGCAGGTGAAACGCGATGTGGCGGAGGGCTGGACCAAGCTCTTGTACGTCGCCCCCGAGAGCCTGACCAAGGCCGAGAACATCGCGTTCCTACGTTTGGTGCGCATCAGCTTTGTTGCGGTGGACGAGGCCCACTGCATTTCAGAGTGGGGACACGATTTCCGCCCTGAATACCGCCGGATCAAGCCGATTGTGAAAGACATCGCCAACGTCCCCATCATGGCGTTGACGGCCACGGCCACCCCGAAAGTTCAACTGGACATCCAGAAGAACCTGGACATGACGGACGCGGTCTTGCTGAAGTCGTCCTTCAACCGAGACAATTTGTTCTACGAGGTGCGCCCCAAGAAGGATGCCCTCCAACAAATCGTGCGTCACTGCCTGCAACATGCCGGCAAAAGTGGCATTGTGTATTGCTTGAGCCGCAAACGAGTGGAGCAGATTGCCGAGACCTTGCGTGTGAACGGCGTCAAAGCCTTGGCTTACCACGCTGGCATGGACAGCAACCAGCGCAGCAAGATCCAGGACCAATTCCTCATGCAGGATGTGGACGTCATTGTAGCGACCATCGCATTCGGCATGGGCATTGACAAGCCGGACGTCCGCTTCGTGATGCACTACGACATGCCCAAGTCTTTGGAGAGCTACTACCAAGAGACTGGACGTGCGGGACGCGACGGCGGTGAAGGCCATTGCATCGCGTTCTACAACCACAAAGACATCGACAAGCTGGAAAAGTTCCTGCAAGGCAAACCCATTGCGGAACAAGAAGTGGGCATGCAATTGTTGCAGGAAGTCATGGCTTACGCGGAAACGGCCACAAGCCGGCGGAAGTTTCTCCTGCACTACTTCGGCGAGGATTTTGACGAGGAGAACGGCCCGGGCGCCAAGAATTGCGACAACACCCAAAACCCACCCACGCTGGAGGACCGTCAAGAAGACGCCCACTTGGTGTTGAGTGCTGTGTTGGAACACAAGAACAAGCACCGCATGGTCTTCTATACCGCGCTGCTGACCGCCACCAAAAACCGCCAAATGGAGGATTACGGGGCTGTTGGGAGTGCGTTCTGGGGCCGCGGGGAAAAGGAAGGGCTGGACCATTGGCAGGGCATTTTCCGCCAGTTGGTCGTGCTCAATTACTTGAGGAAGGAAGTGGAGACCTACGGGGTCCTTCATTTGACGGACAAGGGCATGGCGTTCCTGTCCAACCCTCAGCCCTTGATGTTGGCCAAGCAGCGTGATTTCAGCGAGACCGATGCTGGCGATTCGCTGGTCCAAACGCGCGGCTCGGCCGGTGGGGTGCTTGACCCCAAGCTTCGAGACCTGCTCACGGTCCTTCGCAAGGAGGTCAGCGCAGAGAAAGAGTTGCCACCTTACGTCATCTTCCAGGACGTCAGTTTGGACGAGATGGCCACGCATTATCCCACCACACCTGATGAACTGCTTCGCATCACAGGGGTAGGCTCAGGCAAGGCCGCCAAGTACGGGGCTCCCTTTTTGGCATTGATTGCCGAGCATGTGGAGGCAGAAGGCATCGAGAAGTCCGAGGCCATGCTTGTTCGAAGCAGCGCCGCCAAGTCCAAGCACAAAGTCACCATCATCCAACTGCTCGACCGCAAGTTGGGCCTCACCGACATCGCCGCAGGCATCCACGGCAACCGAGACATGGTGCTGGACGAGATTGAAAAGATCGTGGGGGCAGGCACCAAGCTGAACCTCGACCACATTTTGGAAGAGTCGTTGGACGAGGAGTGCCTGGAGGAGTTGTTCGACTTCTTTTCAGAATCGGAAGACGACGGCTTGGCTTCGGCGCTGGAGGAATTCGACGACGCATACTCCGAGGAAGAGCTGCGGCTCGCCAAGATCAAATTCATGTCAGAGATCGCCCACTGACCTCACCACAAGGCGGTGGCGGCAGCGTAAGCCATCAACCCCGTGCCCACTTTCAGCGCTTCTTCGTCCACGTCAAACCTCGGCGTGTGCAACCCGTGCGTGCCCAAGTCGTGTTCAGGCTCAGGCGAGGCGGTGCCCAGCCGGTAGAAGCATCCAGGGATTTCGTTGGCGAAGTGGCTGAAGTCCTCGCCAGTCATGCGGATGTCAAGGTCGTGCACGTGCTCTGCCCCGAGGTATTCGCAGGCCACAGCCTTGAATGCGGCGGCCATGCCCACGTGGTTGTTCACGGCAGGGTAGCCATGGCGGATGTCCAGGTCGGCCTCGCAGCCGTGGGCCTTGCATGTCGCATGAATCATGGCTGACAAGGCCTCGTGAGCCTGGGTGCGCCAGGTTTCGTCCATGGCCCTGAAGGTTCCCTGCAACCTGACCTCGTTGGGCAAGACGTTGGTGGCCCCCAACGCCTCCATGAATCCAAACGACAAGACGGAGGGTTGGCCTGGGGGGCACAAGCGGGCCACGAGTTGCTGGGCGGCCACGACCACATTGGACGCCGCCAACACCGCATCTCGGCACATATGAGGCAAGGCCGCATGGCCTCCTTGTCCTTTGACGGTGAGGTGAATCTCGTCGGCCGACGCCATGTAAGCCCCGCCGCGCACCCCCACGTCTCCTGCAGGAAGGTCTGGGAACACGTGTTGCCCAAAAATGCCCACCGGCTCAGGGTTCTTCAACACACCGGCGGCGACCATGCCTTTCGCCCCACCGGGGATGCGCTCTTCTCCAGGTTGGAAGATGCAGCGCACGGTGCCTGTCCAACCGTCAGAAGTCAGTTGAAGGATGCGCAACGCCCCAAGCAGCGAGGTGGTGTGGACGTCGTGTCCGCAGGCGTGCATGACGCCTGGTTTGGTGGACGCGTAGTCGACAGCGTTGGCCTCCGTGATGGGTAGGGCATCCATGTCGGCCCGCAAAGCCACAGTCCGAGTTTCTGGTTGTTGGCCGTGGACGTGTGCGACAATGCCCGTGCCCGTCACGTGGGTTTGGTGGTCCACCCCCCACGAGGTAAGGGTGGCGGACACGAAAGCCATCGTTTGGTGTTCCTCAAAGGACAATTCCGGGTGGGCGTGCAAGTGGCGTCGAATGCCCACCCATTCCGCGTGGTGCTCTGCCGCCAAGGCTTGAATGCGTGCAAGAAGGCTCATGGGAAGAGGGTGGGTTTGAGTTGGGTCCACGCGTGAAACAGCATGCGAATGGAGGCGTACAGCATGACCAGGCCAAACACGAGCTTCACCCAAGCTTCCGGAAGCTTGAGGCTCATTTTAGACCCGCTCCATGCGCCGGCCACAAAGGTGACGCACAGCACCAACGCATACGCCCAGTGCACCTCGCCCGCTTTGTGGTATTGCATGACGGCCAAAATGCCCACGGGCGGCAACATCATGGCCAGGCTTGTGCCTTGGGCGGCATGTTGCCCAAGGCCAGC
>CAJWII010000145.1 GCA_913041065.1 uncultured Flavobacteriales bacterium | reverse complement strand
AGGCAAACTTCCTATTCATGCCCACAAAGTTCCAGCCTGTGTCGCCATTCCCAGCGACAGAGAGGGGAAAATGCGCTGACGTCACAACAGTTGCACCCAGCTCGGCAAAATCCAGCACGCCCACAACCAAGCCATGGCGGCAGCCACCAAGTTGAGCACCACCCCCACCCGAACCATGGTGGACATGCGCAGGCGTCCGCTGCCAAACACGATGGCGTTGGGCGGCGTGGCCATCGGCAGCATGAAGGCACAACTGCTCGCCATGGTGACGGGCACCACGAGGAGCAAGGGATTCATGTCCCATGACAACGCGATTTGGGCCACCACAGGCACCATCACCACGGTCAACGCCAGGTTGCTCATCACCTCCGTCAGGAACAGCGACACAAGCACAAACCCTGCGATGAGCAAGCTCGGCGACATGGCCGGCAAGGACGACACAGCCTCGGCGACCGCATCCAACACCCCAGCGTCCCTGAGTTGTCCAGCCAGGGTCAGCCCCCCGCCAAAAAGCAGCAGGATGTCCCATGGCAAGCGTGCCGTGTCGGTCCACGCAAGCAGGGCCCCTTCCCGTTCTGCCCCCGACGGCAAGACGAACAACGCCAGGCCAGCCGCCATGGCGATTGTGGTGTCGTTGAGCGGAATGCCCAAATGGGTCACAAGCGCACGGCGTGCGACCCACAACAAGGCCGTGGCGCCAAACACCCACGCGACCCGTCGCTCCGCCTGGGACCACGCTCCCAAGACCACCAATTCGCCCCGGAGTGCCTCCGCCCCGCCCTCCAGAGGGTCAGACGACACGCGACACAAAACCCGTGTCAGCAAGACGTACACCAGCGCCAACATGAGCGCCGAAAATGGCAGCGCCATCAAGCTCCATTCCAAAAAGGGCACCTCCAGCCCAACCTCTTCCACCAACCCTGCCATGGCCACGTTGGGCGGCGTCCCCACCAAGGTGGCAATGCCCCCCAGGTTCGCGGCATAGGCCGTGCCAAGCAACAACGCCACCGGGAACCGCGGGTGGTCGTTCAGGTTGATTTTGGAGAGCACCGACAATGCGATGGGCAGCATCATCAAGGTGGTGGCCGTGTTGGAAATCCACATGCTGAGGGCGGCCGTGGCCAGCATGAATCCGGCAAGCAACCTTCGAGGCTGCCCTCCAGCTGCCACCAAGATGTGCAGCGCAAACCGGCGGTGGAGGTTCCACCGTTCGAGCGCCAAGGCGATCAAAAAACCACCCATGAACAAGAACACAAACTTGGAACCGTAGGGCGCCGCCGTCGCGGACACCTCCGCCACACCGAGCATCGGAAACAGGACCAAGGGCAACACGGAAGTGGCGCCAAGTGGCACGGCTTCTGAGACCCACCACACCAACATCCAGACGGCGGCCGACAACACGCGCACCATGTCTTCAGGCGCCCCCCATTGCGTGGCCATCCACCACGTCAACGCCGCCAAAGCGGGGCCTGAAAGTTGGGCGACACGCTGTGCATTCATCCTTGCAAGAATAGCCTACATTGACCGGTGATGACGATTCCCTTTTTCCAAGTCACGGCCTTCAGCCAAAGTGTCTTCGGAGGCAACCAAGCTTGCGTGATGCCCATGGACGCCTGGCTTTCAGACGACCTGTTGCTTCAAATCGCCCAAGAAAACGCCGTGGCCGAGACCGCCTACCTCCAGCGCTTGGACCCAGGGGTCTACGCCTTGCGGTGGTTCACCCCTGACCTGGAGATGGACCTTTGTGGGCACGCCACCTTGGCCTCTGCCCATGTGGTGTTGAATCACTTGGAACCCCGTCTGGACCGTGTGGAATTTGACACCCAAAGCGGCCGTTTGGTCGTGACCCGCTCAGAACACGGACTCGACATGGTCCTGCCCAACCGGATGCCCACCTCCGCCGAACTCCCTCTTGCGTTGGCCGAATCCTTGAACCAGACGCCCCTGGAGGTGCACCTCGCCAGGGACTTCATGTTGGTCTACGCCTGTCAAAAGGACGTCGAACAATTTGACGTCGACCGCACGCTGTTCGACAGAACCAACCTCGGCACGGGCGGTGTGATTGTCACCGCCCCCGGCGAGGGCTGCGATTTTGTCTCCAGATTTTTCACCCCCCAAGCCACCATCTTGGAAGATCCGGTGACGGGTTCAGCCCATTGCACGCTGGCGCCATATTGGGGTGCGCGGTTGGGCAAGTCCGTCATGCAGGCCCACCAACTGTCTGCCAGGCGAGGCGCGTTGCGCTGTGAAGTGAAGGAAGATCACATTCAAGTCTCCGGCCAGGCCACCACCTACCTCGAGGGAACCGTTCACCTGAACCAAACCTGACGGCGCTTGTTGCAAGGGCATGTTCCGTTGGATTCTGCTTTTAAGCCTTGCCGTCATGTCGTGCGCCTCTTCCTCTGTCCCGCCCCGTTCCAGCCAAGACGTGGTTTGGAACTTTCGCACCACGGGCACCACGGATTGGCGACCCTTGAACGACGGCGTGATGGGCGGGCGGTCCACAGGCACAGTGGCCTATGGAGACAGTGCGATGTTGTGGCAGGGCGCGACCAGCCTTGAGAACAACGGCGGCTTCGCCTCGCTGCGGGCGCCCTGGGATCACCTGAACCTCAGCCAAGCCCGCGAAGTGGTGCTCACGTGCCGCGGCACCGGCGGCCCGTTCAAGCTGACCTTGGAGACGTCCGAACGGTGGTGGATGCCCTACGCTTACGCGTCGTTCAGCCCGTCCGAGGAGTGGGGCGAGGTGGTGCTTGACGTGTCCGACTTCGGGTGGAGCCAAGCCCAAATGGGCGACCTCCGAAGCGTGACCCCCTCCAAGGAATGGTCCGACATCCTTCGTGTGGGACTGATGAAATACGACGGCACCGCGCAACCCTTCGAATTGGAGGTTCAATCGTTGCGCTTCCGTCAGAGCTGCTGACGCCCCAGTTGGGACGGTGTTCGTAGCTTTCGGCAAAAGCTCATCTTATGCGCAACCTCTTGACCTTATGCCTGATGACTTTGGCCTTGGCGGCTGAAGCCCAAATGAACCGCTACGTCTGCGTCACCTTGGACAACGCCACCAAACGGTGTGGTGAGCTCATTTCGGACGACGGACGCGAGTTGGTTTTGGAGACGCCCAACGTGGGGCGTGTGGTCCTGAACAAGGCGCAAATCATCTTGATTCAAGACGCCGACTACGGCACCACTCCTTCCATGGGGGCCGCGACCAACCTGGACGACCGCGCCATCAATCCAGACCGATCGCTTCAGGCCACGCGCTACTTTTTTGCCCCATCCGCTTTGCCCTTGAGAAAAGGGGAGGGCTACGGCACCTTTTCCGCGATCACCGGAGGGAACCTGTCGTACGGGGTGAGTGACAACACCATCATCGGCATGACCGCCACTTGGTTGGGTGCCGGGGTCAGCGCCAAGCAAAGCTTTCGTCTGAACGACAACACCCACGCGTCCATCGGTGGCATGTTCCAATTGTCCTTCGGGTCGGGTGAACCGACCATGTTTCCCTTTGCCAACGTGACCAGGGGCGATGAAAACCTCAATGTCACCTTGGGTGTTGGATACTTGGCGGGTGGCGGCGGCGACATCAACTCCCCCATGGTCAACCTGAGCGGATGCTATCAAGTGTCTGAACGCCTGTGGCTGATCAGCGAGAACTATTACTTCGCCAACCCCGCCTTTTTCCCGGCAAATTATGTGGTCTCAGTCGGTGCGCGCACGGCGAAACCCGACAAGAGCCGGCTGTTTGAGCTTGCCATCTTGTTTGTGGACCCCGTAGAGAATGCCTTGGTAGATGTAGGCTTGGTGCCCCTGCCTTGGCTGAGCTGGACTTGGCCGTTCTGACTGGATTCAATCGCGGGTCCACGCGGACTCCACCCACCCCAGTGCTTCGGGCATCCTAATGCCCCAGTCCGACTCGAAATGTTTGGCGCCCTCGTGCACCTTGACCACATGGTCGAGGTCCAAGGTTTGGGCCAACTTCTCCATCGTGTCCACCCCAGGCTGCAATTGTTCTTCCAGCCCCACGGTGCCGTTGTCGATCCACAAGGGCACGCCATGGCCGCCCCAGCTCCGTGCTTTCAATGAGTCGGCATAACTGAACCCAGCGTACCCAAACGCAGGCGACATGCAAATGGCGGCGTCCACCAAGTCGGGATGCCGTTCTGCTGCGATGAAGGAAATGAGGCCGCCCATCGAGGCGCCGGCCACGGTGGTGGGCGCGTCCTCAGGGACGTTGCGTTGGCCGCGGACGTCCGGCACGAGCTCTGTCATCAACCAATCGACGTAGCGCGCACCACGCCGACCCGGGCCGTATTCTGCGGACCGCTCGGCTGTGCAGGCT
>CAJWII010000144.1 GCA_913041065.1 uncultured Flavobacteriales bacterium | reverse complement strand
TGGCCATGAGATGGCGTCCGTGATAAGGTCAGTCAGGCGCCGATGGCGGTTGTGAGTCGTCCGGTGATGTCCTCGATGGACCCCACCCCATCGATGCCCTGGTATTTGCCCGCGGCACGATAGTGGTCGGCGACGGGTGCCGTCTCTGCGTTGTACACGTCGATGCGCTTTTGGATCACCGCCGGGTCGGCGTCGTCGGCGCGGCCTGATGTGGCCGCACGGG
Source organism: uncultured Flavobacteriales bacterium (assembly GCA_913041065.1). Classification (GTDB taxonomy): domain Bacteria; phylum Bacteroidota; class Bacteroidia; order Flavobacteriales_D; family Sanyastnellaceae; genus UBA11663. The sequence goes on along the minus strand of CAJWII010000144.1, from coordinate 4,160 downwards.
CGAGCAAGCGCGTCTTGAGTTCCGCTTCAGGGACCTCCAGGGCGAGCATGGAGGCGATGGTTTGGCCTTGGCCTTCGAGGAACGCGTCCAGCGCGCCCGCCTGGGCCGTGGTGCGTGGGAACCCATCAAAGATGAAGCCCGCCGCGTCGGGGTGCTTGTTGACCTCCGACTCCAGCATCTTGATGGTCACGTCGTCGGGCACAAGCTGACCTTGATCCATGTAGCTCTTGGCCAATTGACCCAGCTCTGTCTCCCCTTTGATGTTGGCGCGGAAGATGTCTCCCGTACTCAGGTGCACCAAGTTGTAATGGTCGACGAGGAAGGCGCTTTGGGTGCCTTTACCTGCACCTGGAGGGCCAAACAAAATCAAGTTGCGCATCGCTCTGTTCCTTTCGTGAATTCTTTCGTGAAAACGCGAAGATAGGGAATGCTCTGAGGCAGTACCTTCGCGGCATGAAGTACGACGTGATTGTTCTGGGAAGCGGACCCGGCGGGTATGTGACCGCCATCCGCGCATCGCAATTGGGTTTGAAAACCGCAGTCGTGGAGCGCGAGGCGCTTGGCGGCATTTGTTTGAACTGGGGGTGCATCCCCACCAAGGCACTGTTGAAGAGCGCCAACGTGTTTGAATACATTGAACACGCCGAGGATTACGGCATCAAAGTCGGCGCTCCCAAGGTGGACTTTGGAGGCATGGTGAAGCGCAGCCGCGGCGTGGCCGAGGGCATGAGCGGAGGGGTGACGTTCCTCATGAAGAAGAACAACATCGACGTGATCATGGGCAACGGCAAGTTGCTCCCCGGCAAGAAGCTCGAAGTGACCGCCGCGGACGGCGCAGTGTCCACGCTCGAGGCCGACCACATCATCGTCGCCACAGGGGCACGCTCACGCCAGTTGCCTTCGCTGCCGCAGGACGGCGAGAAAGTGATTGGCTACCGCGAGGCGATGACCCTCAAGAAGCAGCCCAAGAAGATGGTTGTCGTCGGCTCTGGCGCGATCGGCATCGAGTTTGCCTACTTCTACAACGCCATTGGCACGGAGGTGACCGTGGTGGAGTACGTCGACCGCATTGTGCCGGTGGAGGACAAAGAAGTCTCAAAGCAACTCGAGCGCACCTTCAAGAAGGCGGGAATCACAATCAAGACGAGCTCTGAAGTCACCGGCGTGGACACGTCTGGCAGCGGCTGCAAAGTCACCGTGAAGACCAAAAAGGGAGAAGAAACCCTCGAATGCGACGTGGTGCTGAGTGCGGCGGGTGTGGTCTCCAACATCGAGAACATCGGTCTTGAAGAATGTGGCATCGTCCACGACCGCGGCAAGATCATGGTCGACGATTACTACGCCACCAACATCCCCGGTTACTTCGCCATTGGTGACTGCGTGCCTGGACCTTGTTTGGCGCACGTGGCCTCGGCTGAAGGCATCACCTGCGTGGAGAAGATCGCCGGCCACCACCCCGAGCCCATCGATTACGGCAACATCCCAGGCTGCACCTACTGCTTCCCTGAAGTGGCGAGCGTGGGCATGACCGAGGAAGCGGCGAAGGAAACGGGCCACGACATCAAAGTGGGCAAATTCCCCTTCTCGGCCTCAGGCAAGGCCAGTGCCTCAGGCCACAAAGACGGCTTCGTGAAGCTCATCTTCGACGCGAAGTACGGAGAGCTCCTCGGCGGCCACATGATCGGCGCCAACGTGACGGAAATGATCGCGGAAATTGTGGCGTTGCGCAAGCTTGAGACCACAGGCCACGAGCTCATCAAGACCATCCACCCCCACCCCACCTTGAGTGAAGCGGTGATGGAAGCGGCGGCGGCCGCCTACGACGAAGTCATCCACCTCTGAGGCCACCTGCCGGGCTCATTTAAACAAGGCATGCCGCATGGCATGCCTTTGTTTGCGTTCAGGCCCCTACCTTCCGGTGCACCCAACACGTTGAACTTGACTCGTTTCCTTTCTCTGATCGCCACCGCATCTCTGCTTTGTTGGTCCACCGTGAAACCTGCACGGGCCCAAACCGCAGAGCTGCAATCCACGTTTTCGCAAGGCCAGCTTGCGTCGATGGCCACGGCCTTTGGGATTCCATCCAACCTCTTTTCCGCCGACCACGACGTCGAGATGTACCGGGTCACCTACCCGATGCCCTACTTGGGAGACGCGGTGGACGTCAGCGGGGCGTTGTTTGTGCCCTTGGGATTTGAGGAACCTTGTGGGTTGCCAATCCACGTGTACATGCATGGCACGATTTTCAAACGGACCGACGCCCCTTCGTTCTTGGGGTTAGAGGGCATGTTTGGCGGTTTGATGGCGACGCTGGGGCAACTGGTGTTGATGCCCGACTATGTGGGCTTGGGCACCAGCCAACTGATGCATCCCTATGTGCACGCGCAATCCGAATCAGACGCAGGCTACTTCATGATGAAAGCGGCCGATGCCCTCTCCGGCGATTTGGGGTACACCTTGAATGGCCAAAACTTCATCTCCGGGTATTCTCAAGGTGGCCACGCAGCCATGGCGCTTGCCCGAGACTTGACCACCACCGCCTACGGCGACGACTTCACGTTGAGTGGCGCGGCCCCAGGGAGTGGCCCTTACGACATCAGCGGCACCCAATTCCCACTGACGTTTGACGCGACGGCGTATTCCAACCCGGCGTATTTGGCCTACAACGTGGTCGGATGGAACAGCGTCTACGGCACGCTCTACGACGACCTTGACGAGGTGTTCCAAGAGCCTTACGCCTCGACCATGCTGGACCTCTTGGACGGCACCCACGACGCAGCCACCATCAACAACGCGTGCCCACCGACTTTGGAGGACTTCGTGCAACCCAACTTGTTGGACGACATCTTCAACAACCCGGACCACCCGTTCAACGTCGCCGCGCAAGACAACGACGTGTACCAGTGGATTCCTGAAGCCCCCCTGGAGATGTATTACTGCACCCAAGATGAGCAAGTGTTCTACCAAAACGCCTTGGTGGCAGAGTCTTGGATGACCGCACAAGGCAGCACCATGCACGAGGCTGTGGACCTTGGCGCGTTGGACCACGGTCAATGCGCAGGGCTCGCCATTTTCGGTGCGACGTTGTGGATTGAAGACCGTGTGGAAGCGTGCACCGACGGCGTATTGGAGGCATGGCCCCTCAGCCTTGACATGCATCCCAACCCTGCGTCCGACCACATCCGTTTAACTGGTGCCCAAGCGTCCACCTCATGGAAGGTGGTCAACGTGGCGACGGGTCAAGTGATGCTCTCAGGACGAGGCGAGACGGTGCGCCTGGAAAGCTTGTCTCCGGGAATGTGGCTCGTGCAAGCCGACGGCCTCGGCCGGGGGCTCCTGTCTGTGACGCGCTGAACCCTCAGGGCTTGCGGAGCGTGATGTGCATGCACCCGCCCTCGGGGATGACGTAGATGATGCCCGCATCCTGATAGCGGTTGAGCAAGCGCTCCATTTCACGCGTGGGGCTGCCGCATGAAGCGTTGTCGTCCATGCGGTCGACGAACGCGATGTCAAACGACGCCCCGTAGCTGTGGGTGCTTTGGCTTCCTGTCGCGTTCAGGTTTCGCCGACGCAACCTTCGCTGTTGGCTGGCGGTGCGCGTGACGGACGTCACCCGGAACACCGCCCCCTCAGAGGCCGTGCTTTCCAAAGCGTCGGCGAAGTCGTTCCCCATGTCCTGAAGCAACTGGTACGTTTCAGGAAGCAACCATGGGTGGCTGTGGGTCAACCGAGCAATCCGGTAGCCACGCCCGTCTTCCACCTCGACCAACTTGCCGTTGCGCTTGCCCGCCCCGAGCTCCACGTCGTTCTTCACGAAGAAACTGTTGGGCAAGCTGCGCGCCGCGCGCTGGTGGGCCGTGTACGGGTTCTTGGGAACGCGCATGGTCTTCTTGCACACGCTGCAAGGCAAGATGTCCGTGCGGCGCTCGCGCGGCGAGTCGACCGCGGGCTCGGGCACCGACTCCACCACGGGCTGTGGCGTGGGCTCAGGCTCGGGCAACAAAGTGCGCTCAGGTGTGGGTGGCGGGGCAACTTGATCTTGCGTGGCTTCCTCGGCCTCTTCTTGGGCATTGCGGTTGCGTAACAACACAGGGAACGCCTCCTTTTTCTGGAGAGCGACCACCGGCTTGGGGTGGGACAGGCGCATGGACGCCTCTTTC
>CAJWII010000143.1 GCA_913041065.1 uncultured Flavobacteriales bacterium | reverse complement strand
CGGCGTAGTATGCGGCCGCACCTGTGACCGTCAGGCCTGCCACCATCCACGTGAAGACCGTGGACAAGAACGACGACACCGAAGCGTCGTTGGTGAAACGTGTTTCGTTGAACTCAGGGCCTGCGCCCTCAAAAATCCGAGGTGGTTGATCCATGCACCAAAGATGCACGCTGGACCGCTTCAGCCCTCAGCCTTGACCAAATTTTGCAACCACCCTGGGCTTCATTCCCCGCCGTAGTAGTCGGCATAGTTGTTTTCCGTCTCGTACAAACGGATGTGGTGCAGCTGGCAGCCCCGTTCGGCAATGACATCTTCCAGCTCTTCCCAAATCGCAATGATGAGCACCTCTGTGGAAGTCCGCTTGCCTTGCATGAACGGCACATCCATGTTCAAGTTCCTGTGGTCCAAAGGCTCCTCCACCTTGTCCTTGATGATGTCCTTCAAGTCCTTGAGGTTCATGCAGTATCCCGTGTCTTCAGCAGGAACCCCTTTCACAGTGACGTGCAACTCGTAGTTGTGGCCATGCCAATTGGGGTTGGCACACTTGCCAAACACCTCCAAATTCTTGGCCAAGTCCCAATCGTCGTTCCACAATTTGTGGGCTGCATTGAATCGGGCGCGGCGGGTGACGTAGACATACTTCATGGTGCGATAACCCAGCAAAGGTACCAGATGTTTTCACCGGGCTACCTTCGCGCCATGATTGTGGTTACCGGAGCAGCAGGCTTCATTGGAAGCGTGCTTGCCGTCAGGCTGTTGGAGGCGGATTATCGCCATTTGGTCTTGGTCGACGACTTCAGTGTGGAGGCCAAACGCCCCAACCACGCCCACCTCGACGTGACCGAGCGCGTGGACCGCAAGGACTTCCCTGCATGGCTCCGCGCGAACGAGTCGCAGGTGCAGTTCGTGTTCCACCTGGGGGCCCGCACGGACACCACAGAACAAGACGAGGAACTCCTGACCGCGCTCAACCTGCGGTACACGAAAGACATCTGGAACCTGTGTGTGGAATTTGGGCTGCCGCTCATTTACGCCAGTTCTGCAGCCACGTACGGCGACGGAAGATTGGGCTACGTGGACAGCCACGAAGTGGTGGAGGACCTTCAACCCCTGAACCCCTACGGACGGTCCAAGAACGACTTCGACGCGTGGGCCCTAGCCCAAGAGCGCAAGCCCTACTTCTGGGCAGGCTTCAAGTTCTTCAACGTCTACGGACCCAACGAATTCCACAAAGGCCGCATGGCTTCTGTGATCCTGCACACCTTCCGCCAAGTGGAAGCCACGGGCGGCATGAAGCTCTTCCGCAGCCACCGTCCCGACTTTGCCGACGGCCACCAAACCCGGGACTTCGTCCACGTGGAAGACGTGTGCAGCGTGTTGCTGCACTTCATGCACCGCCGCATCCCAACGAACTCGGGGCTGTACAATTTGGGCAGTGGCCAGGGCCGAACCTTCCTTGACTTGGTCCGCGCCACGTTCAACGCCATGGGGCGCCAGTCGAAGATTTCATTCATCGACACCCCCGAGGACATCCGAGACACGTACCAGTACTTCACCGAAGCCGACCTCACCAAGTTGAGGAACCACGGATGCGACGTGACGTTCCGGTCGTTGGAATCAGGGATCGACGACTACGTGAAGAACCACCTCACGACTGGACAACGGCGCGCGCCTCAAGCAGCCGCTGCCGAACCTTCTTGAGCCTGGACACCGCTTCCTGGCGCTTGGCCAACTCCGAAGGGTCGACCGCGGGCGTCGCCACATCGCTGGCGGCTTGGGCCGCTGAAGCCGCCTGGGCACCGCGTTCCTTCGCCTCACCTTTTCTGGCCGACATCGCCTTTCGTGCGCCTTCCAGCGTCAAGCCTTGCACCTTGACCAAGTCGTAAATCCGACGGATGACGTCGATGTCTTCTTGACCATACGCGCGCTTGCCGCGGGCGTTGGTCTTGGGCTGAATTTGCTTGAACTGCTTCTCCCAAAATCGAAGCAACGACGGGTTGACGTCGAGCATCTTGGCCACCTCAGAAATGCTGTGGTAACGCTTTTTTATGGGTTGATTCAGCGGCATGTGAGGTCAAGATAAGACGCTCAGTCCAAACTCTGGTTCTCCAAGTCAGCCGCCTCCAGCATCTGCTCGTATTCGGCAGGTGACAGGTCGTTGAAGTAGTAGTGCGCGGGATTCACCTTGCGCCCGTCCTTGTGCACTTCGTAGTGAAGGTGGGACGAAGTCGAGGTGCCCGTGCTTCCGACCAAGCCAATGACCTGGCCACGTTTGACCTTGTCGCCACGGCGCACGTTGGACTTGCTCAAGTGGGCGTACATCGTCTCGTAGCCGAAGCCGTGGCGGATGACGATGTGTCGGCCGTAGCCGTTGTAGAGGCGCTTGACCTTGACCACTTCTCCGTCGCCGGTGGCAAACACCTCGGTGCCTTCCGGGGCGCTGAAATCCATGCCATAGTGGAATTTACGCACCTTGTAAATGGGGTGAATCCGGTAGCCCCACCCGCTGGCCATGCGTCCGAGGTCTTCATTCCGCACCGGCTGAATGGCGGGGATGCTTTCCAAGCGCTTTTCGTACTCCAGCGCCATGTCAGTCACCTCATCCAAAGACTTGGACTGAGCCACCAACGAACGCTGAAGAGACGCGATGCGGTCCTTGAGTTCGGCCACTTCCTCCGAATGCATGTGACCGCGCACGTTCGCTTGCCGGTCCACGCCACCGATGCCGGGATGCCGAAGGTGATCCGGCACGGGCTGCACGCCGAGAATGGTGCGGTAAACGGCGTCGTCGCGTTGGGCCAAGTCGCCCAGCGCCCCTTCCATCAAGACCACCTCCCCGCGCATCTCCTCCAACTGCCTCTCCAAGAAGGCGATTTCCCGGTCCCTGGCGCGGTCGGCCGGGCTTTGGAACACTTGGTCGAACAACCACACGCTGCCCGCACCGATGGCCAGCACGAAAGCCACGCGAAGCCCCACAAGCTGGAAAATCTCCCGGCCTGTGAGCTTGACTTCCTCCATTTGGAGGGTCTCAGGATTGTACCTGCGGCGCGTCCACATCGGTGCAAAGGTCGTCATTCTTGCGTGGATGGTCTGCCGTATTTTTACGCTGCAATTCAAAGCGCCATGGAATCACGCGTCATCCGCCAGACATTTTTGGACTTTTTCAAGGAGAAGAACCACACCATTGTGCCGTCTGCGCCGATGGTCGTGAAGGACGACCCCACCCTCATGTTCATCAATGCTGGTATGAACCCGTTCAAGGATTTGTTCTTGGGGAACCAACCTGTCAAACACGCGCGCATCGCCGACACCCAGAAGTGCCTGCGCGTAAGCGGCAAACACAACGACCTTGAGGAAGTAGGCGTGGACACCTATCACCACACGCTCTTTGAGATGTTGGGGAACTGGTCGTTTGGAGACTACTTCAAGGCCGAGGCCATCGATTGGGCGTGGGAGTTGCTCACCGACCGCTACAAATTGGACAAAGACCGCCTGTACGTCACCGTGTTTGGTGGGGACCAAGGCGACGGCTTGCCCGCAGACGACGAGGCCCGAGCTCAGTGGCAAAAGCACATGGCCGACGACCGCATTCTGGCAGCAGACAAGAAGGACAACTTTTGGGAGATGGGCGAGACGGGACCTTGCGGACCCTGCTCTGAAATCCACGTCGACCTCAGGGACGACGAGGAACGCGCCCAAGTCGATGGCCGCGAGTTGGTCAACTTGGACCACCCGCAGGTCATTGAAGTTTGGAACCTGGTGTTCATGGAGTTCAACCGCATGGCGGACAGCTCCCTCGTGCCACTCCCCAACAAGCACATCGACACAGGCATGGGCTTCGAACGCCTGGCCATGGCGCTGCAGGGAGTCAAGTCCAACTACGACACCGATATTTTCACCCCGCTTCTCAAAGCCATCGCCAACGCGAGCGGCAAGACCTACCCTGGCGACGACAGCCAAGAGGCTGTGGCGTTCCGCGTCATCGCGGACCACGTGCGCGCCGTGGCATTCTCCATCGCAGACGGCCAGCTGCCATCCAACACTGGCGCCGGCTACGTGATCCGCAGGATTTTGCGTCGGGCGGTCCGTTACGGCTCGTCCTTCCTCGGCATGAACGAGCCGTTCATCCACACCCTCGTGGACGTGCTGGACGACCAGATGTCCGGCACCTTCCCCGAGATCAAGGCCCAAAAAGACCTCATCCAACAAGTCATCGAGCAGGAGGAACAATCCTTCCTCCGCACGCTGGCATCAGGCATGGAGAAGTTGGCTTTCGCCACCAAGCAGATGAAGGACGGAGATGAGTTGGCGGGCGACTTGGTCTTCGAACTTTACGACACTTTCGGATTCCCTGTGGATTTGACGGCGCTCATCGCCAGCGAGCAAGAACTCAAAGTCGACG
>CAJWII010000142.1 GCA_913041065.1 uncultured Flavobacteriales bacterium | reverse complement strand
GGTGAAACGCCACGCCAAGGGATTGTTTGCGTACCCCAACCGCACCGGCGCCATGCTCAGAGCCGTCAAGACTCCGGACGACGCATGCCGGTGGAGGTTGACCACCACGTCGTACCTGGCTTTTCGGGTGTCGCGCACGAGCCGCCTCCAGTCTCGTCCCTTCAGCCGCGGACGCTTGTCCCACGCCAAGACACGACGCACAAATGGATGGGCCTCGAACAAACCGTCCATCGGACGCCGCACCAACACGTCGAGGTGGTCGTCAGGATGGGCCTTGTGCCACGCTTCCAGCGCAGACGTGGCCAAGACCACGTCTCCGAGGAACGCCGTTTGGATAAACAAAATGCTTCGCGTCTTGGCCACAGCGAAAAGGTAGTGCAGGTGGGTTCAGACCGCGACGTCGTGCTCGCGCAATGCCTCGGTCAACGAGGTCTTTCGGTCGGTGCTCTCCTTGCGCTCCCCGATGATGAGGGCGCACGGGACTTGGTAAGTCCCGGCCGGGAACGTCTTGGGACGCGTGCCTGGAATGACGACAGCCCGGGGCGGAATCGCCCCCCTCGTCTCCACAGGCTCTGGACCTCGGACATCCAAAATGGGGGTGCTGGCCGTCAAGACCACATTGGCCCCAAGGACCGCCTCTCGCCCCACACGGACACCCTCCACCACAATGCAACGCGATCCGATGAACGCCCCATCTTCCACAATGACCGGGGCCGCTTGAAGCGGTTCAAGCACACCTCCGATGCCCACACCCCCACTCAGGTGCACGTCGGCCCCGATTTGGGCGCACGACCCCACCGTGGCCCAAGTGTCCACCATGGTTCGCTCACCCACATAGGCTCCGAGGTTCACGTACGAAGGCATCAAAATGCAATCCTTGGCGACAAACGCCCCGTGCCGCACCACCGCGTGGGGCACCACACGGACTCCCGCAGCGGCATACCCTTTTTTCAACGGCATCTTGTCGTGAAATTCGAAGGGGCCCACCTCTTGGGTGACCATCTTTTGGATGGGGAAATTCAGCAGCACCGCTTGCTTCACCCACTCGTTCACCTGCCACGTCCCGTCGTCAAGGGGCTGCGCCACGCGCAACCTGCCTGCGTCCAAGCCCGTCATCACCTCGGCAATGGCGTCCTTCGCCTCCTGCTGTTGAAGCAAGGTGCGGTCCGCCCACGCCTTCTGCACCCGCGTTTTCAATTCTGCTGCATTCATGCCACGAAGGTAGCCAGCAAGCCTGTGGCGACATGGCTACATTTGGGACATGGCGCGACTCATTGGATTGGACGTTGGCGGGGTTCGCACTGGGGTGGCGTCCACGGACGACTTGAAGCTCATTTGTTCGCCGCTGGAAACGGTGAAGACCTCTGAACTCATGGCCAAACTCCGCGCCCTAACCGACGCCCACGAGGTGGAAGGGTTCGTTGTCGGCCAACCCAACCTCATCGCAGGCACGGCCACAGACAGCACCTCTCACATCGACAAGGTGGTCTCCAACCTGAAGAAAGCTTACCCCCATCTGGTGATCCACTTCGTCGACGAGGGGCACACCTCGACGGAAGCCGCGCGCATCCAATTGCAAGGCGGCATGAAAGCCTCCATGCGCCGTGAGAAAGGAAGCCTCGACGCCATTGCCGCCAGCCTCATCCTTCAGCGCCACCTGGACGAGGGCCGCTCAGGGATGGCCAGCAAGCCCTTGCCCGACTTCAGCTTTTGAAAACCTCGACAGTCTTCTGCTCGCGCACCAAATCGGTGAATCGCCCCTCGTAGCGCGTGGCGCGCACAATGTGGTTGTCCACCCAATGGTAGTTGCCGCCGCGTGGCTTGTTCATCAACAGGCCGTGGTACTTGAACCCGTGCTTGTTTAGCCACGTCTCGGTCACCTCGCGGTGCTCCTCTGTGCGGGAGGTGAAGAACGTGATGATGTGCCCTTCGTCGTACCAACGGTTCAACGTCTCAAGGGCATCTTCAAACGGCAAGCACGTGGCCATGCGTTCGGGCTCTTCGTTGGGCACGTCTTCAGTCACCGTGCCGTCGATGTCGATCAAGTAATTCTTGACGTCGTCAGGGAGTTGCGGAGAAGCATTCAGGCCTTGCGCATCCTGCGCGGGTTTCAAGGTGTGGTCGCTCATGAGGCCATCTAAACTAGCCGCCTCCTCAATGCCATCCTAGGTTTGGGGGTGGTGAAGCCAAACTGAAGTTGTCAACACCTCAGGCTCAGCCATCCACGCCCCGTTCCACGCACTCACCTCTTCGCCTGCGAGCACGTGCCAATTGGCCCAACGGTCCTGAGGCACTCCTTCCCGCATAAGCATGTTCTGCGCCTTCTGAGATGCACTCCATGCTTCAGGCCGCTTGGACTTGAGGGCACGTCTGAACTTTTTGAGCCATTGCGCCCAAGCTTTGTCCACGCCCTTTTCGAAGGCGCCACCTGCCCCCGACAATTCTGGGGCGAGCTCCATTCCTGTCGTACGAATGGCCGAGGTGGCTTCGGTCAATGCGGCATGGTGCGATGCCAAGACATCTCGATGTGCTTTCATCCAGTCGTCCAACACCCATTTCTCCCATTGCTCCACCGTCATCCAGCCGTCGCCTGGTTGCCATCCTGAATGGGCCAATTCGGGGGCAATCACCAAGCCATGGTCACGCAAGCGCAACGCGGGAAAGGCCACGCTAAAGACGTCGAATGCACGGGGCAATTGATGCCAATACCTCCACTCACCTGGCCCAAGGACGACACACGCGCTCTCCAGCAGCATTTCCTGGTACAACGGGCGAAGCAACACCCCCGGGCTGCACCTACCCGCCTCTTGAACGGCCCATGCATCCCAACCCTGGGTCGGCTCCACGAAGACGTGTTGCCCTGCTTGCCAAGACTCTGCCCCCTCCTTCTCTTGATCTTTCAACATGCCAATGCGGCCTTCTTCGCCCAACCAAAACAACTGGTTGTCTCGCACGTGGGCAGGCCCCTGCATGGCGTCCGTATCTGCCAGAGCTTGGCGCACCCCTTCGTCGCGCATCTCACGCGCCCACAGCTCTGCACACGACGCCTTCAAGGCTTCATTGTCAGGGTCCAGCACGACCAACCCAAGCTCGCCGTACCAACGATGCATCCACCTGAAGAACACATGAGCGTATCGGCCGCCTTCCCGTTCCACGGCATCCAAATCCTGAATCAAATCTTTCACCACAGACTCTGGAGCGCCATCCTCGCCCCAAACGCCCACCAAAGCGTCCAGCCCATGCGTGGCCAAACGCCCGACGGGGTTGGGAATCGAGACGTCATCCGGAATCCAGTTGTGGGTCGCAGACTTGCCATCCACCCGGGCGGCTTCTTTCCAATCGTGGTCCTCCGAGGCCATCCAAAACACGGGCACCACTGGCACGCCCCATGCGAGCTCAAGTCCGCGCGCGGTGCGGACGGCCGAAAGCACTTTGTGGTGCAAGAAGGCCGCGCCGCCGCAGACCACCAATTGATGGCCGACGGTCACCACGCGGCAACTGTCCTGCTCGAGGTCTTGCAACCTTGGAGGCACCCAACCCTGAGCGGCGTACTGTCGATTCACTGCGTCCATGAACGCCAGGCGACGCTCGGCCGACCACGTGGCTTGTTGTGGCATTTGAGACCACCCGGCCCAGTCCCCTCCTAGGCCTTCAGGCAGCGCCGAAGGCCATGTCGCCAAAGCATCTCGCTGCCACATCAACGAATCAACTGCAGCAGTCCTTTGTGTTCCGACACGCCGTGAGGGCCTTCCATGCGAATGGACCAGGCGTACAAACCTCCAGGGCAAAGCTCGCCCTCCATGTCCAAGCCATCCCATCCTTGCCCCGGCGCTTCTTCGCCGTCAAATTCTCTCTGCCACACCACATTGCCCCAACGGGTCGTCACTGTGGTCCATGCACGGCAGTCTTGAGGTAGGCTCGGCATCCAAAGATCGTTGACTTGGTTCAGGTCTGGTGTGAATGCGTTGGGCACGAACAAGGCCTCCTCGGGCTCCGGCATAGAGCTTCCACGAATGGGCCTGTGGCTGGAGGAAATTTGCATCTCCGTGGGCTCGATGAAAAAGTCGTCCACGAAATAGTAGGCCAGCGTTCTTCCCTCGACGTCATCTTTTCGAATCCGGGGCGTCTTTCCCAAGAGCCCAAACGTGAAATGCGTGAAGGCCTCGTCAGCTTGAAAGACGAAGGTGTAATAGCGCCAATCCGGATCGACGAGCGCCTCGTGAATTTCAAACTGGGCGTGCAAATCCAATTTCTCATGCCCCTCCTGAACTGGTGCACCAAATCCCAAGGCGACCCCAAGGCCACTGATGCCCATGCCCGCGTCCACCCAATCGTGCACACGTCCAGACGTCAATGCGAAACTCATGCTGTATCGCTGACCCGGCTGCAGGGGCTGCGAGAACTTGCCTGAGAGGTACTCGTGGCGGGGG
>CAJWII010000141.1 GCA_913041065.1 uncultured Flavobacteriales bacterium | reverse complement strand
TCATCCATCCTGCCCGACAAGCCCATTATGAGCGCATCCTGCCTGCCTTGGATGCCGACGTCTACCTGTTCAGCGAGTGCGGGGGCACGAGCGCCAACGAGGTCAAAACCCTCCTTGACACGTGGCTTCCCTTGGACGACGGCCAAGGTTGGCACACCTCCAAGGATGGCGATTTGATCACCGCCTCCATCTGGCCCCATGTGCAAACTTGGACGAATCTGCCCAAGCAGTTTCCCGTCCTCATCGACGTGCCCGACGCCCTTGGGGGGGACGTTCTGTTCATCAACAGCCATCTGAGCTGCTGTGGCAACGACGCGGCACGCCAAGATCAAGTCGATGAGATGATGGGGTGGATCGTCAACAACGAAGGCAACTTGACCGTCAACACCCCCATTGTGTACGCAGGGGATTTGAATTTGGTGGGGTATGCGCAGCAGCTGGAAACGCTGCTTGAAGGCGACATCGTTCAAACCCAAACCTATGGTCAAGGTGGCATGCCCGATTGGGACGGGACGCCTTGGGCCGATGCCTTGCCAAGGCTCACGCATCAACCCCTCACCTACACGTGGCGAGACGACGGAGATGGCAATTTCCCGCCTGGCCGACTGGACTTCGTGTTGTACAGCGACGCCGTGATCGACCAGGAGCACGCCTTCGTGCTCGAGACAGAAACGCTGCCCGAGCAGGTGCTTGTGGAATTTGGTCTGCTTCAAGGCGACACCCATGCCGCGTCTGACCACCTCCCTGTGGTCATGGATTTCTCGGTACCGCAACCCATGTCTCAAGACAGCGACCTCGATGGCCTCGACGATGCAGAGGAAGCCCAACTCGGCACTGACCCCTTCGATGCAGACACAGACAACGACGGGTTGACCGACGGTTTTGAGTCGCTCGTTTCAGGGACCGACCCCTTGTTGCAGGACACCAACGGCAACGGATGTCCAGATGGTGAAGAAGCCTTTCAATTGTGCGCTTCCTGTCCCTCCGACTTGAACAACGATGGAATCGTGTCTGTGGCGGACGTGCTCCACCTGCTGGGCAACTTCGGACAGGATTGCCCTTGAGCGTGTGAAATGAAGACTTGGAGACACTACCCTTTCCACGTGCCGCCAAGCGTCACTCGCGTGTCTCCTTTGTCCAAAGAGTGTGCTGTTTCAACCATGTTTGAAACAGGGTGATAACAACCTGTTCCCAACAACGTCACGGAAACAGCGGATGCCAAAAATGCGTGCCACATCAAGTTGGGTCAATGTACATTGACACGAGCAATAGCATGCCATGACGAACGCAACAGGACGGACACCCATTCACAACCCATTGGGTGCATCACACTTGACGATCACGTTGATGGTCTGCTTGGTTTTGGGCACCAATTCCGTGGCCAGCCAAACCTCAGCTGCTTCAGATTCGACGCGTGTGGCGGCGTCCGATTGGGCATTAAAATTGACAGGTTCAAAAGCGGACACGGTGGTGACCCGCCATTTCGTGTCGCCCTCTGCCTTTCAGCTCAAGAAGGGCGAAGGTCACTTTCAATCCAACTTGATTGTGAATGTGGCAAGTTTGGGATTGTCAGAACACGTCTCCGCGTCTTGCATCTTGGGAGGACCTTTCGTGAGGGGGCTTGGTATGGGCGTCAAAACAAGCCATTCAATCGGCGGCAAGACAAGATGGAGTCTCGGGGGACTCGTTGCGACAAAGCCTGCGGGTGGACCCGTGAACATGCCCACGAAGCCCTTCGCAATGGGGTTCACAACCTTGAGTTTCGGCAACCCTGACAAAAATGTGTCGTTGAGCGTTGGCCTGACAAATCGCGCGTTCCGTGGAAGGAGTACATTTTACGTGTACAGCGGTGAAGAGCGAGAAGTGGCCCAAATGCAACAAGATGAACTGCTGGACGACGACATCGACCTCTTCGGTGCCAAACCCACATCGATTTTCACCGACGCCAAGGGTCACCAAGGCCAAATCGTCATTGAGGCTGGCACCCTGGTGTGGTTGGCGAGCATCTACGGCGATGATTTGAGCTTGAACACCTACGACACTGACTTTTCAACGGACTTACACGGCGTTGCCTTTGAGATCATGAGCAATCACCCGGAGGCCTACAAACGATAAGTGTCAAGCACGCTTCACATGCGGAGCCAGCAAGGCAGAAGTCGAACACCATCGACCCTGATTTGATCACTCTTTGAATCGCACCACCTTTTGGACTTTGCCGTTTGAAAGGCGTTGAATGAGAAGTTGTCCAGGCACATTGGATGGACAAGGGCGCCCCAACATGTCCCAAGTCCCTTGGACGATGCTTTCAGGATGAAGAGGAATCGATTCGACGGTCAGGGGAAGACCCGTGTTGCATGTTCTGTCAAAGAAATCCCATGCCACCATGCTGGCATTGATGTCCATGTTGCCCCAAGCTCCAGGCCAGTCATGTCCGCCTCCGACCACCTTGAACAGCTCCACCCGAGGGCATTGTGCTTCGTTCGACCAAGCCGACGCCTCCACTTGGCTGCCATCCGTGGAATCAAGGTTGGGCAATTCCACTGTTCCATCATCCATCAATTGGTACAAATCCACAAAAAACGCCATGGTCTCAGGAATGCTCGGGTAAGCTCCCCACCCATCCTGGTTGGTAGGATCACCGTCGTAGTAGGTCACGTCGTCGTTGGTGCCATGGATTTCCAAAATGTTGGTCGACGAGTTTGGGTTGCAGGAATCCATGATGTCTTGCATAATCATCCCTGAGACCGGGGCCACGGCCTGAAAAACATCCGAGGCTTGGCAAGCCAACAGATAACAGAAATCCCCTCCGTTGGACATGCCTGTCGCATACACTGCACTCTCGTCGAGCGAATGATTGGCTGCGAGGTGGTTCTTCAAGGCCAAGGTGAACGCCAAGTCGTCCACATCTTCATTGTTCTGAAAGTCGTAGCCCACGTTGAAAAACGCATTGCCAAAAGAATCCAAGCTGCCCTGAGGGTAGCAAACAGCAAAACCAAAATTGTCCGCAATGGCATTGAATTCGGAGTATTCCATGATGTCCACCGCACTGCCTGAGTACCCATGAAAGACGAAAACCAGCGGGCAATTCGCGGGGGCTGATTCTGGGTGATAATAGATGTATTCACGCTGAATAGTCTCAGAATTGTCTTCGTAAACAAAGGTCTCGAGGTACACGCAGCTCCCGTCATCGACGTTGGCCCCTTGAACGGGGTTCAAGGCATTGGGGTCAGTGCACCCAGGCAAACTCGTGTCGCACACGCCGTCTCCGACCTGAAAGGCCAAATAACCCTCGTATCCATCCTCCAAGGTGAATGACTCCATGAACCCTTCAAGAGCTGGAGTGCATGAGATTTCTCCTCCATTCCATCCATCGCCCCAAGAGTCCGACACCGAGAAAAAGTAGCAGCCGTCTTCCAAACACAATGTTTGGCTGGTGGTCGTCCCATCAAACTGCCCTTGAAACGAAGCCAAAGGAAACGACACTCCGTTTTCCAAAGCCTGGTAAAGGGTCCAAGACATTTCTTCGCCCCACTCGTCCGTGGAGGTTTCAATGCTCACTTCTGTGAAGTCGCATTGGGCTTGTGCTTGAAGTGAGACACACAAAAGGAAGGTTGGAAACCATTTCATGGCAATTGATTTTGACGAATCCAAGACGGTGGATCCACCGACAAGGTATGGGTTGAATCGCTGCCACCTCTGTACGGAAGCGCCCTCCTCCTTCGCATCTGGCCAGTTTGACAGGTGGAGCCCCGGATGACTTTGGGATTTTGAGCAAAAAGAAATCCGCACCGGACAGGTCTCACGCGTTGCCGCGTGATCGCTGTGTCTCCGATGCGGATCCTCCAGGCTCCTTCACTGGTGTTGGAAGAAGCGCTCCGTCGCTTGCGCTCCGGAACCAGCTTCGCTTTCGCTCCGCTACTGGACCTCAGGGGGATTCCATCACCACCCTCCCCTCCGCCTAACGTCGGAGAGTCGGCTCGAGTTGTTCAGCACCACCTCACGGAACTGCATGAATGCAGTTGCGCTCCTGATTCCCCCTATCGGAGAAGCCAGCGCCTAGGTTGCCCTCGGCTGGTGGACTGCTCGTGGTCCTCGAAAGGACCGCGGTGAATCCTCGCCCTTTGGTTTGTCGATGCTGCTCCGAAGAACAGCATCCGTTGGCCTCCATCAATGTGCCTCCCGAGAGATGCTCATTTCAGGGTGCCGACGCCAAGCCTTCGCTTGTCCGTCGCAAGGGGCTCCAAAAGGAACCACTGATCAACTTCAGCATGCGCTGCCGTTTCTCAACCCGTCTCGGTGCATCGTTCTCAACTTGATGACTCATCTGAACCGTTCAGGCGTCGAACTGTACTCCTTGACTTCCTTGTTGACTCAAAGGAGGGGCAAACAAACTGAATTCCAAAAAATCCATGTCGCACGAAATCAACAAGCTATCCACCATCGTTGTCCACAATTGTCCACAACATCGG
>CAJWII010000140.1 GCA_913041065.1 uncultured Flavobacteriales bacterium | reverse complement strand
GCGAGCGGTGTTCAAGAGCACGATGGGCTTGGCCCACTTGGCCAGCCACGCGGCGTCCACCAAGCCCTTGGTTTCCTCTTTCCACGGCAAGTGCAAACTCACGACATCCGCCTCGGCCTGCAATTCTGTCAGCGATGCCGGGGCGACGTGGGGCAGCGGCCGGTCCACAGAGGGCGAGTCCCCCCACCCTTCCTTGTATTTGTCGTACGCCAGTACCCGGCAGCCGAAACCACCCAAGCGCTGGGCGAAGGCGTGTCCCATGTGGCCGTACCCGACGATGCCCACGGTCATGTTTTTCAATTCGCGGCCCCGGTGGGCTTCGCGCAACCATTGGCGCTCCCGAATCGTGGCGTCGCCGGATTGGATGTGGTTCAGGAGGTTCAGCAAAAGGCCGGTGGCGTGCTCGGCCACGGCGTCGCGATTGCCCTCCGGGCTGCTGTGCACGGCGATGCCCAGCTCGGCCGCAGCCTCGAGGTCGATGTTCTCGAGCCCGGATCCGCTGCGGGCCACCCACTTCAAGTCGGGCAAGGCGCCGAGGAGGTCCGCCGTCAACCGGATGCGGCTGCGAAGCACGAGGGCTTGGACGGGCGCAGTCAAGGCTTGAGCGAGCAAGTGCTCCCGGGTCAGGGTTGTTGCGTCGTGGCACGTCATGCCGGCCGCTTCAAGGCGCGCTTGAAGGACGGGGTGCACCGTGTCGAGAAACCAAACGTGGAAGTCCGCCCCGCGTGTCATGCGTGTCAGGCCATGAGGCTCGCCACCAACGAGCCGATGCTGAAGTAAATGACCAGCCCCATGATGTCGTTGGCAGTCGTGATGAAGGGGCCCGTGGCCAAGGCGGGGTCGATGTTTCGCTTGTCCAGCATCAGGGGCACAAACGCCCCGAAAAGCGCGGCAAAGACGATCACACACAGCAAGGAGGCGCTGACGGTGGTGCTCAGGGTCCACCCAAATCCAAGTGCGATGCTGGTGAGCAGAATGACCGCAGAGCAAATCAATCCGTTGACCAGGCCCACGCTCAGTTCCTTGAGCAAGCGGCCCACGAGGTTGCCCATGTTTACGTTGGCGGAGGCCAATCCCTGCACCACGATGGCCGAGGATTGCACGCCGACGTTGCCGCCCATCGCCGCAATGAGCGGGATGAAGAGGGCCATCTCGGGGTTGTTCTCGATGTCGAAAGCGCCGATGACGTAGGCGCCGCCAATGCCGCCACCCAGACCAATGAGGAGCCAAGGCAGGCGCGCCCGGGTCAGTGCCCACACACTGTCCTTGCCTTCCACGTCTTCCGAGATTCCGGAGGCCAATTGGTAGTCCCGCTCGGCGTCTTCAATCAACACATCCACCGCGTCGTCGATGGTGATTCGGCCCAGAAGCAGGCCTGCGTTGTCAACCACAGGCAGGGCCACGAGGTCGTAACGTTCCATCATCTTCACAACAACCTCTTCCGATTCGTCGGCTTGGACGGTGACCAAGTCGTCGTCGTCCTTGAGGTCGCGAAGCACGCTGCGTGCGCTTGAGGCGTTCAGCAAGAGGCTCTTGAGCGAGAGGCGGCCGTTGAGCCGTCCCACTTCGTCCACCACGTAGATGGTGTAGATGTTGTCTACGTCGGAGGCCTGGGCGCGGATTTCACGGATGGCGCGGGCCACCGTCCAGTCCTCCTGGACTTTCACGAGTTCCAAGGCCATCAGGGCGCCGGCGGTGCCTTCCTCGTAGTTGAGCAGTTCTCGGACGTCGGAGGCCGACTCCTGGTCGTCCACCAGGCGGAGCGCTTCTTCGACTTTTGCCTTGGGCAAATCGGCCAACGCGTCGGCCGCGTCGTCGCTTTCCAACCCTTCGATGACGTCTTCGGCGATTTCCTTAGAGCTTAACGAGCTCAAGAGCTCCTCTCGGATGTCCTCCTCCAGCTCGGCGATGACCTCTGAGCGTTGGTCCGGGTCCAGCAAGCGGTAGAGGTACAGGGTTTCCTCACGCTTCAGCGCGTCGAAGATGTCGGCCAGGTCCTTGGGATGGATTTCGCCCAAAGTCGTCGCCAACTCCACATCCCTGCCCGACTCGATTTGAGCCTGCAGAAGGTCGAGGAAGTCCCGGGTCAGCTCAAGCATGGCCCAAAGGTAAGGGCGCGAGAGGTGCGGGAATCACCTCTTGGCCCGGAAGAAGGCGGTCATCAAGGCGGCGGCTTCGTCGGCCAGCAACCCGCCTTGGCATTCGGTTTTGGGGTGGAGCATGGTGAGTTCGCCGTCAAATTTGGAGTGGCCGCGCTTCTCGTCCTTGGCCCCGTACACGACGCGACCGATGCGCGTCCAAAACGCGGCCCCCGCGCACATCGGGCATGGCTCAAGCGTCACGTACAGTGTGCACTTGTCGAGGAACTTGCCGCCCAGGTACTCCGACGCACTCGTGAACGCTTGCATTTCCGCATGGGCGGTGAAATCTCGAAGGCGTTCACAGAGGTTGTGCGCCCGGGCGATGACCTGCCCTTGGGACACGATGACCGCCCCAACCGGCACCTCGTCCATGGCGGCGGCGGCCTCGGCCTCTTTCAAAGCCATGTTCATGAATCGGACGTCGTCGTCGGTGAAGGGAGCGCTCATGTGTGGGCAGGTTGATGGGGGTGGAGCCATTGTTCAAGCAGGCCAAACGCGCGAACGTTGGCGGGTTCTCCAGGCAAAGATCCGGTGGCGTGCTCCGGCAAATCGCCGGCTTCGAGTTGTTTTTGGGTCAGGCACGTGAAGTCAAACCGCGACGCCCACAACTTTCCCAGGGCTTCCTGCTCGGGCTGGCCGGGCGTCGGAACGAGGATGGCACGGGCGCCCAGGGCCGCCAAGTCCAGCTGCGAGCTGTACCCGCTCCGGCAAACCAAAGTCCGGGCTTCCTGGAGCGCCGAGGCCAACTCCGTATCGCTGGGGTCGCACCACGTGGTGATGTGGCCGTCCACCTGAACGCCGCCGCCGGGCTTGCCGGCGACAACAAGGCAG
This sequence comes from uncultured Flavobacteriales bacterium, assembly GCA_913041065.1. GTDB lineage: Bacteria > Bacteroidota > Bacteroidia > Flavobacteriales_D > Sanyastnellaceae > UBA11663. The sequence goes on along the minus strand of CAJWII010000140.1, from coordinate 1,541 downwards.
GGCTCGTCCGTGTCGGACATCCAATCGCGCAGAGCCGCTTCCATCAACCCGCGGTGGGGCTCCAGGCCGCTGACCATGCCGACTTTGTGCCAGGTCTGAGGCGGGTTGTCTTGGCGGTGCTTGGCCAAACGGCTCAACACGCCCACGTACTCGGTGTGTGGGTGGACGTCCGCGGCCGCGAGGTGGCCGCTTAGGGACTGGGGTCCGGGCTCGGTGTCGGGCACCCACAGTTGGTCGAACGCCTTGGCCCAGCGGGCCACCATGCTGCGGGCCGCACCCTCGAAGATCTTGGGTGTCGGGACCTGCAGTTGGTGCGACATCAAGATTGACGGCACGCCAGGGACCGCCGTGCCGTAGCAATTGTCGGAGTAGATGGCGTCGATGCTGTGGGCCTGCACGAAGTCGGCCGTCCAGGTGCGTTCCCGCTCGACGTGCGCGACGAAGGACGGCATTTGGCCTGCAATGCGAAGGAGGTTGCCGCGCTTGGCGTACTTGATTTCCGGCCCCGGCTTCTCGTGGAACTTCAGTGTCAAGGCGGGGTCGAGGTGGCTCTTGAGCCAGGCCAAGGCGGTGCCTTTGGTGGCGACGTGCACATGCCACCCGCACGCCACCGCATGCTCAATGAGCGGCAAGGTCCGCGTGGCGTGCCCCATGCCCCAATCGAGCAGGGTCACGAGCAGTTGAGGACGGTCCGAGACGGGGGCGTTCATGGTCGAGGTCAAGTTCCTAAATTCGCCCCAATTCAACGAGCATGGGCAAGGGCAAACTTTGGAAATGGGAGGAGAATGCGGAGATGGACAACGTCTTCGAACCCGACCTGCAAGACGCAGTGCAAGGCGCCAACCACCCCCACAAGGGGCAGTGGCACAAGTCCGTGTTCATGAACGACAACCCCATCACCCTGGAGCTCGGATGCGGCAAGGGGGAATACACCGTGGGCTTGGCTCGAAAGTGGCCCAACCGCAACTTCATTGGGGTCGACATCAAGGGCCACCGGTTCTGGCGCGGGGCCAAGACGGCCAACCAGGAATCCTTGTCCAACGTGGCCTTCCTGCGCACGCGCATCGAGTTCATCGACCAGTTCTTCGGGCCGGGGGAGGTCGCCGACATTTGGCTGACCTTCAGCGACCCCCAGCCCAAGGACGAGAAGGGCACCAAGCGCATCACCTCGGGCAAGTTCATCGAGCGGTACCGCCGGTTTTTGGCGCCTGAAGGGACGGTGAAGGTGAAGTCGGACAGCGCGTTGCTGTATGCTCTGTCCAAGGAGGACTACGTGGCGGCTGGTTACCCGTTCCTGCACGATTCGGACGACGTCTACGGCGGGTTCCTCGATGGCGTCGACAACGACCTGCGCGAGGCGCTGGAGATCAAGACGTACTACGAGCAGCGGTGGCTCGCGGAGGGGAAGAACATCCACTTCATGGAGATTCGTCCGCCGGCGTGGGAGGAAGGCCCTTCGAATGCCTGAGTCCCAGTCCACCAAGCCCAACCGCGATTTTCCGGAAGAAGTCTTCGACGTGGTCCGGGCCATCCCGCCTGGC
>CAJWII010000139.1 GCA_913041065.1 uncultured Flavobacteriales bacterium | reverse complement strand
CCCCGTCCACAGTGTCGGGCAAGAAGTACCACTGCACTTCGGCAGAGGGAGGCGCAGGCAGACCTGGGCTTGTTTCCACATAGGGGTCGCATCCCACAGCCGCCATCAACAAGGCGGCCCCGGCGACCAGGGAGATGTTCTTCAAGTTCATTCGTATCCAGGGTTTTGGGTCAAGGCCCCGTTGGACAAAGTGATTTCAGCAGTGGGAATCGGGAACAATTCGCTCTTCCCAGGAATGAAGCCGTCCAGGACTTCCGCGGCGCGGCCTTGACGGACAAGGTCAAAGAAACGGTGGCCCTCCAAGCCAAGTTCAACGCGACGTTCGTGGTAAATCGCATCCAAAAGCGAGGGTCCGGACACCGAGCCGTCCTCCACGAGAGGCACACCTGCGCGGGCGCGGACCATGTTCAAGGAGGCCAACGCAGTCACGTCGTCGGCGAGTTGGTTGCACGACTCGGCGTGCATCAACAAGACGTCGGCCAACCGAATGACACGGTCGTTGGACCCTCCGTTGGGGTTGGGGTCCCCGAAGGGAGCAAGCTCGGCTGCAGGGCTAAAGTACTTCCGAGGAAAGTATTGGCTCTGCATGCCTGTGGCATCTTCGGTGAGTTGCCCCCAATCGGAGGCGTTGTCGCCCAATTGATAGACGGTGTAACCCAAACGAGGGTCCACCAATTCAGACACATTCTCTCCTTGCTGCACCTCCCACACTTCGAACTCGTCCACGAAGTCTTGGGTAGGCAGGTTGAATCCGTAGCCGGCGAAGGTCCCGCGGGCACGTTGAAACGCGTTGGTGTACGTTCCTTCGCTCCAGAATTGGGCGCCCCAGTTTCCGCCAGAATTGTTCGCGTACTGAATCTCCCAAATGCTGCCAGGGCCGTTTTCACCTGCTTCGGAAAAAATGCTGCCGTAGTCAGGGTCCAAGAAGTACTCTCCTGAACCCACAACCTCTTCACAGCGCGCACGGCACTCCGACCAGTTGCCTTGGTACAGGTGTACCTTGGCGAGCAACGCGTTGGCCGCTCCGCGTGTGGCGCGTCCGGTGGCGGACACGCTGTAGGCGCTTTTCTCAGGAAGGTTGGCGGCTGCGTATTCGAGATCTGCCACGATTTGGGTCCACACTTCTTCTGCCGTGGCGCGTGGCTGGGCGTACTCTGAAGGCGCCAAAGGAGCCGTCACGAGTGGCACGCCGCCAAACGTGGTCACGAGGTTGAAATACCAGTAGGCGCGCAAGAACTTGGCCTCGCCGAGGTAGGCGAGCTTGACGAACTCGTCCATCTCGATGTCTGGAATGTTCTGCAACGCAATGTTGCAGTATGTGATGCCCTTGTACGCAGTCTTCCACTCGCCGAGCACGATGCCGCTGGAGGGGTCGCCAAAGAAGTTCTCGAACTCAAGCAAATCTGGCTCGTCCGTGTCGCCCGATCCACCCTTGTCGGCGTCGTCGCTCACGATGTCGCCGAAGTACCACCGAAAGTGGGCTCCGTCCGAAATCTCCACCTGAAGCGGCGCATAGCACGCGATGGTCGCGGCTTCTGCGTCGTCGGCGGTCTGGTAAAAATTGCCCGCCGAGCTCCCGATGTAGGGGTCGCGGTTCAAAAAATCCTTGGAGCATCCAGTAGATGCAAGCACGACGACCATCGCGGCCAACGCGCCCAACCAAGAGAGGGAGGTAGCTTTTTGGTTCATCAGAATGTCACGTTGATGCCCAGGTTGTAAATCCGGGGAGATGGGTAGAAACCACGGTCGATGCCGATTTCAAGCGTGCCGCGTGTGCCAATTTCTGGGTCGAGCCCAGAGTAAGGCGTGAAGGTGAACAGGTTGTTCGCACTGGCGTACACGCGGAACTTGGATATCCCCAAGCGCTCCAAGGTGTTCGACGGCAGGGTGTATCCCACCATCAAGGACTTGATGCGCAAGTACGAGCCATCTTCGATGAAGCGGTCGGACACGCGGTTGTTTTGGTTCAAGTCAGCGTGCGTGACACGCGGGGTGTCGTACGAGGTGCCCTCCCCCGTCCAACGGTCCAATGCAGAGATCGGCAAGTTGGTGGTGTTGAGGTCGTAACGGAACATCCCTTTGTAGATGTCGTTGCCGTGGCTGCCCTGCAAGAACAAGTTGAAATCGAAGTTCTTGTACTTCGCCCCTGCCGTGAACCCGTAGGTGAAGGCTGGGTGAGGGTTGCCGATGACCACTTTGTCCTCGTTGTTGATGACGCCGTCGCCGTTTTGGTCTACGAAAATCACGTCACCCGCCACGGCATTTGCCTGGGCGGTGTCGGCCATGGCCTCTTCATCCGTTTGGTAAATGCCAGCGGTCTCAAAGCCCCAGAAGGTCGCGATGGGCAACCCGATGTCGGTGATGGCCACGAAATCACCTGAGCCAAACACGTTGCCCGTGAAGATCGGCTGGTTCAAGCTGTCCACCGGGGCTCCCAGGTCGGTGACCTCGTTGCGGTACATGGAAATGTTCGCGTTCAAGTTGTACGTGAAGTCGTCTTCGCCGCCCTGGTATCCGATTGCCAATTCCGCGCCACGGTTGCGGGCGGAAGCGACGTTTGAAGGACCGGGCTCGAGACCTGCCGTACCGGGGTTGGGCACGTAGGCCAACATGTCGAGGGTGTTCTTCTCGTAGATGTCAAAAATCACGTTCCAACGGCCGTCCAAAAAGTCGGCGTCAAGACCCACGTTGATTTGCTCACCGGTCTCCCACTTCAAATCGGGGTTGGCGATGGCCACAGGGCCTGAACCAATGGTTTGGGCTTGTTCGCTGCCGAAGGTGTAGTTCAATCCGTTGACGATGACTGGGTTGTACGCGTAGTCGCCGATTTCAGCGTTTCCGTTGCGGCCCCAGCTGCCACGCACCTTGAAGAAGTCGATCCAGTCTTTTTCGGCGAACCAAGGACGCTCGGTCAAATTCCACGCCGCAGAGAACGACGGGAACAACCCGAAGCGGTTGTTCAAGCCGAAGCGAGACGAACCGTCGTAACGAAGCGTGCCCATCAAGGACCACTCGTTGCCCAGGTCGTACGTCGCACGCACGAACTGACCGATCCAGGCCGTTTCGCTGATGCCGTCGCTGGACCGTGGGATTTGAGGCGCCACGTTGAGGCTGTTGCTCAAGAACGCGTAAGTTGGGTCGTTGGTCGCCAAGCTGTCGCGCGATGCGGTGATGCTCGAAGAGTTGGACTCCAACGCAGAGTAACCTGCAATCACTTGGAGCTTGTCCTCGTTTTCGAATTCCTTGGTGTAAGTCAAGGTGTTCTCCCACTGCCAGGTCGACCACTTGTTTTCCGCGCGAATGAGGGAGTTCACTTCGCGGAATTCCGTGGCTGGACGGTTGGGATCGCCTGGGAACAAAGCCAAATCGAACGTCGGGAAGAAAATCTTCTGCGAACCCAACGCCAAGTCTACGTTCACAGAGGAACGGAACTTCAAGTTGGGGGTCAAATCCATTTCTCCAAACACGTTGCCCACAAAGCGGTTGGTCGTCCAGGTGTCGTAGGTCTGCTCGATTTGGTTGATGGGGTTGACGATGTCGCTGTCGATGTAATTCGTGTATGCGAATGTTTCATCGACGTTGCGCACAGGCGTCACAGGGTCGATGTTCAATGCGCGCAACACGGGGGTGGCGAACTCGTTGTTCTCCGCCAGCGCGTTGCGCTTGATGTTCGTGAAGGTGACGTTCTGACCCACCTTGAAACGGTCTCCCGCTTGCTGCTCTGAATTGACACGGAAGGTGGTGCGCTCAAAGCGTCCTTTCTCTCCACCAATGATGCCGTCCTGAGAGAAGTGACTGGCGCCCATGGCGATGCTCGACGTCTCCGTGCCGTTGGTGTACAACACGCTGTGGTTGGCCATTGGCGCACGTTGGAACATGGCGTCCTGCCAGTTGGTGCCCTCGCCCAAGCTGGCGGGGTCAGACAACCCGGGAAGGGCCGACAGACCTGCCGCAGCCCGGCTTTCGTTCATCAACGTGGCGTACTCTTCGGCGTTCAACAACGCCATGTACTTCCAAGGCTCCTGCATGCCGACGTAGCTGTCGTACGTCAAGGTGGCCTTGCTGCCACGCGAACCTTTCTTGGTGGTGATGAGCACCACCCCGTTCGCCCCTCGTGCACCGTAGATCGCGGTCGAAGCCGCATCCTTTAAGATGCTGATGCTCTCGATGTCTGACGGGTTCAAGTAGTCGATGCCTCCTGACGGAATGCCGTCCACGACGAACAAGGGGTCCGAGTTGTTGATGGAGCCCAAACCCCGAATGCGGATGGTCTGGGTCGACCCGGGCTGACCTGAGTTCTGGGTCACCTGAACACCTGCGGCCCGGCCCTGAAGGGCTTGCTCCGTACGAAGCACCGGGATGGAGGTCGCCTCCTTGATGTCGACGGTGGTCACCGCACCTGAAATCTTGCTCCGCTGCTGGTTGCCGTAACCGATGACGACAGCCTCTTCGAGGCCCGCCACGTCTGGCTTCCATTCCACTTTCAAGTCAGACACCGTGGTCGCCACCGTCACCTC
>CAJWII010000138.1 GCA_913041065.1 uncultured Flavobacteriales bacterium | reverse complement strand
CGGGTTGCCGAAGGACGCGCCCGTCACCGTGCTCGAGTCTCCATTGACGCCATGCAGCCCTTCGATGTTGATGAAGGCCACCGTCTCTCCAGGCACCACCGTCAAGCTCGACGGGGTGAATTCGAAGTTGGTCACGATGACGTTGTGGTCGGCCTCACACTGGGCCCACATCATGGTGCTTAGCAAGACACTTGCCAAGCCCAACGAGATGCTTAGAATGTTGTTAATCACACCATTGCAACACCACGCTGCGCAAAAGGTTGCATCCCGTCACTTGAGTCGCCGAACCAATTCCACCAAAGCCACCTCCATTCCGCCCACCACCAAAGCCACCACAGTTGCCGCCAAAGGACCAGGCCATATTTCAACCCAATGATGCACCATGTGCACGTGATGAATGATCATGTCACCTGCCACGAGCAGAAGCGCCACGGTTCCTAGCAAGCCAATGGCCTTGATGAGCCATGGCAATGTCGCCACCATCCCCCGTCCAAGGGCCTGCCACAAGCGCTGTGGACGCTTCATGAGGGCCAAACCCACGTCGTCCATCCTGACAATCACCGCCACCAAGCCGTACACGCCCACTGTGGCCAGCAACGCCAGCAGGACCACAACCGGAACCTGCACCTGAATGGGCTCATCCGCCACGGAGGCCAAGGCCAGAAGCACGATTTCAACGGACAGAACCACATCGACGAGCAACGCAGCTCTGATTTTTTGGGCTTCTGACAACGTGGAGTCGTTCGCATGCGAGGACGCCCCTCCTGCATGGAACTTGTGCCACACTTTTTCCGCCCCCTCATAAGCCAAGAATCCTGCACCGCAAAGCAACACCACCTCCAAGGCAGAGGGCAGAAGGCTGTGGAACAGGAAGGCGAGTGGCACGATGATGGCCTTGTTCAGCAAGGATCCTTTCGCAATGGACCAAAGCACGGGCAACTCCCGAGAGGACTCAAATCCAACAGCCTGCTCTGCATTGACCGCCAAGTCGTCGCCCAAAATCCCTGCCGTCTCAGCCATGGCCGTCTTGCTTGCCACAGCCACGTCGTCCATCAGCATGGCGATGTCGTCCAGAAGTGCAAAAAAACCGGTGGCCATGGTTCAAAGATGGCCCATTCTGGGAATCACCCCTTGTGCAACCCGCACTCCTTGCTCGATTGCTCCCACCACCACCTTCCGGCTCGGGGGTGCTCCCCTTCCAACACAGCCCTGGTGCAAGGGGCGCAACCGATGGAAGGGTAACCTTTCCGGTGCAAGGGATTGGTGGGGACGCTGTGGGAATTGACGTACGTGTCGAGGTCGCCGTCCGTCCAATCCAACAGGGGGTTGTATTTCAACGTGCCCGACATGGCGTCACGTTCCAAACGTGCCAACCCTGCCCTGTTGTCGCTTTGGGCACTGCGCAGCCCCGTCACCCAAACCTCTGCCCCTGCCAAGGCACGGTGCAACGGATCAATTTTGCGAATGCCACAGCAGGTCTTGCGCGCCTCGACAGACTTGAAGATGCTGGACATGCCTTGGCTGTTCACAAAAGCCTCCAGCGATTCGGCGGCCGGGAAGTACGTCTCGAACTCCAACCCAGGATACATGGACTGAGTGCGGTCCATCAAGTCGTAGGTCTCTTGAAACAAGCGTCCCGTGTCGAGGGTGACCACACGCACTGGCAATTCGTGACGGGCAATCAAATCCGTCAAGGCCTGATCTTCCAACCCCATCGACGTGGTGAACACCACTTTGCCTGGATGTTGGTCGCACAAGGTTTTCAAACCCACCACTGGGTCAGTACCCACCGAAGGAAGCGCGTTGATCATGGCCGCGAAAGTAGGGGCCACTCTTGAAACCTACAAAGCTTGTGGGATTATTCTTCTCCCCTCACCAAATCCCAAAGTGTGCGCTTCTCCAGCACCGCCAAATGGGCGTCCCGAACCTCCGCCATGATGTGGTGCAAGCCGCATTGTTGCTCGTTGCATCCCTCACATTTCTCGTAGAAATTGAGGCTGACACAAGGCAATTGGGCGATGGGACCATCCAAGATGCGAATGACCTGGGCCAACGGAATGTCCTCCGGGTGGCGACGCAAGAAATACCCTCCGCCCTTGCCTTTTTTGGAATCCAGCACCCCTGCCTTTCTCAGCTCCAGAAAAATCGACTCCAGAAACTTCACGCTCATGGGTTGGGTTACCACAATGTCGCGGATGGAAATGGGCCTCGTTTCGGACGGCAACTCTCCACCCTCGTGACCATGAAACTGGTCCGACGATTTCTCAACCATGACGGCCAAGGCCCGGAAGGCGTATTGCGCTTTCTTGGAGAGCATGAGTCCAAATTAGCACCCAGACTCCAAAAATGCCACCGTTCAGACGGGACCCGTCGAGGTCAGTACCTCTTCTTCTTGCCTTTCACCCCAAACCCGGGACGGCCAGACGACTTGCCTTGCCACGGCGCCTCGCCGCCAGGCTTGAACCCGCCCTTTGTCTTGTGCTTCTTCTTGGCCTTGCCTGCCCCCATGGGTTTGCCTGGTTTGGAATCTTCCCACTGCGGGGTGGCTGCCCCTGCGCCGTGATGCCCCTTGCTCTTGTAGGGCTTTTTGAAGGGTTTTTTGCGGAAGGGTCGCTTGCCACGTCCGTCCTGGTCGCCCCAGTCGCGCTTGGGCTTGCCGTGTGCTGATTGGTTCAGGTCGGCTTTGGTGCCCGTGTCCAACTTGCGCAACTCGGTGAGAACCACCTGCCTGAGCAGATCTTCCTTGGAGAGGTCGCCAAACAACAACGACATCTGCTCCCAGATCTCCTCAGGAATGCCACGGCCGACCGGCAGGTCGAGCACGCCTTTGCCCCATGTGGACAGCCTCGCGTGGACGATTTCCTCTGGGTTGGGCACCATCGCCTGGGTGAACTCGATGTCCAACGTCCGCGACAACCTGTTGAGGTGCCCCCGCTCCTTCACCCCCATCAACGCCAATGAAATGCCTTTCTTCCCTGCACGGGCTGTGCGGCCTGAGCGGTGGGTGTAGTAAGCTGTTTCCCCAGGAAGGGAATGGTGGAAGACATGGGTGAGATTGTCCACGTCGATGCCCCTTGCAGCGACATCCGTGGCCACCAACACCTGGAGGTGCTTTTGCTTGAATCGGAGCATCACACGGTCGCGTTGGGCCTGTGACATTTCTCCATGCAGGGCGTCGGCGCGATATCCGCGCTTCAACAAGTCTTCTGCCAGCGCTTGCGTGTCGCGTCGCGTCCTGCAAAACACCACTCCGTACAAGTCGGGATCCAAGTCCAAGAAGCGTGCAATGGCCTCAGATTTGTCTGAGTGACGGACCAATGCGAACTGATGGTCGATGTTCTGGTTCACCGTCGCCGCCTGGTTCACCTTCACTTCCAACGCATCGGTCATGTACTGGCCCACCATGCGTCGGATTTCACGTGGCATCGTGGCCGAGAACAGCCATGTGCATTTGTCCTCCGGGGTGAAAGACAAGATGGTGTCAAGCTCTTCTTTGAAGCCCATGTTGAGCATTTCGTCCGCCTCGTCCAACACCAAATGACGGATGCGGTCCAGCTTCACGGCCTTGCGCTTGACCAGGTCGATCAAGCGGCCAGGCGTCGCAATGACCACGTGGCGCGGCGACTTCAATTGGCCAATCTGTGTTGCGATGTTGGCACCGCCGTACACGGCCACGGTGCGGATGCCCTTCTTGTGCTGGGCGAATTTCTCAAGTTGCTCTGCAATCTGCTGGCCCAACTCACGGGTGGGCGCGAGCACCAAGGCTTGAACGTGGTCCCACTCGGGATCGAGGTGGTCGAGAAGCGGCAATCCAAACGCCGCGGTCTTCCCAGTGCCAGTTTGGGCGAGACCGATGAAATCTCGGCCGCCTTCCAGCAAAAGGGGAATGGCCTGGGCCTGAATGTCGGTGGGCGTCTCGAACCCCATCTCGGTGATGGACTTCAAGAGCTGGGCGGAAAGCCCGAGGGTGTCAAATGTGTTCAATGCAGGCCGATTCAAAGGACAAAGGTCGGCCACAACTGGCTCACTGCCCGGATCTTTCTCTCCTCCGGTCCATGTGAACAAGATGGCGAACGGCGCTTCCAAAGAACCCCAAACCCGCCATGAACAACGCCAAACCCAGGGTGCCTTCTCCGGCCCAGGTCCAAAACGTCTCGCCCGCCGTCCGACCTGCAAAGTCATCCATGGCGACTCACAATCCAGCGCCAAACATCAGGTTGGACAGCCCGCAGTGGATAAGCCAAAGGCTTCGGTGGTCTCGAAACGATGTTCCCATGTCAATCCGTGTTGAATACCTCCCAAGCAGGAAGTGCTTGCCACTGAAAATCAAATAACGCCGCGTTTTCCCAAGCGCTGCCTTCGGTGGAGGTTTCCCCTTGAGATGCCACCCAGTCAGGCGCCCAATAACACCAGCCTGGGCAAACGTCAGGTCCCAAGGCGGAAAGCTCGGCATCCATCGCGGCCAAATAATCGCGCTGCCCCTCAGGGCTAAATGCGTACCCTGGCGTTTCATCGCCTGTCCACCACAGGTTGTCTGTCCAGTCGGCCCATTCAGAAGTCCATGCGTAGGCCGTCTCCGCAAGGAACACAGGACGGTTCATCCCTTCGGAGAGCGCCAACACGTGGTCGGCCACTGCTGTCAAATCTTGAAGGTGCCACTTGCTGTATTGGCTGACGGCCAACATGTCGGGCACAAACCCTGCAGAGGCCAAGTTGTCGAAGAACCAAGGGG
>CAJWII010000137.1 GCA_913041065.1 uncultured Flavobacteriales bacterium | reverse complement strand
CGAGCAGGCTTTGCGGGGTGATGGGCAATGACCCCTGAAAGGACCAAACCTGAGGCGCCAACCACCCCATGAGCACCAGCCCGATGCCGACGAGCATGGCTTCCTCAGCCCAAGGCTGCCCAAGTTTCACATGCGGTCTGAACATGGCAGGTCGTCAGTGGCTTTGGAGAGCTTCTTGGATCAGGTCCAGGTTGAAGCTGATTTCGTCGTTCTCAGGGTATACGTCGGCCACAAGGCCTGACGCGTTCAATTCCACAGCCTTCAGTCGTTTGCCGTCGGTGGGCAACGTCAACTCGTAATTGGGTTCGACCCAAGGCCAGTCGTCCCCCAAGATTTCGCCATCCCTAAGGGCGCGGTTTCCGCGCATCATGACCAATGGAATGTGAACGGAAGTGGTTGATTCGTCTTCCCACGTGAGGGTCAAATCTTGGGGCATCGCCATGTCGCCCAACCGAGCCAATTGAATGACCGCAGAGTCGTTTAGCACTTGGACACCCGATACTTGGTAGTCCACTGCGTTGGTGGTGTGCATCATGTCCTGGAAGTACCAGTCCAATTCCAGTCCGGATTCACGTTCCACCACACGCTTGAAATCGTGCGGGCCCGGATGCTTGAACGACCACTCCTTGAAGTACCGTCGCATGGCGGCGTCCCGCACCTCTGGACCGACGATTGCCCCGAGTTGCTCGACCAAAACCTCGCCCTTGGAGTAGGCCCCCACGCCGTAGGCACGGTTGGTTTTGTAGTGGTCTGCGTGGGTGATGAGAGGCTCTTCGTTGCCCGACAGATGTTGACGGATGTAGCTGGCGTAGGCCCAACCATGAGGGTCATCCGACGGTTTCATGGGGTCGGCAAAGAGGTGCGCCATGCACCGCGATTCCGCCCATGAGGTGAACCCTTCGTCCATCCACTCGTGCAAACTTTCGTTGGTGGCCACCATGGCTTGGAACCAGCTGTGTGCCATCTCGTGCACCGTCACACCCACGAGACTGCGTAAAGAGCGCTCTCCTGTGACGAGGGTGATCATCGGGTATTCCATGCCCCCGTCACCACCTTGGGCCACGGTGTATTGGGGGTAGGCGTAGGGCCCAATGTCTTCGTTGATGAAAGCCATGGCTTTGGCGGCATATCCAGCCAGGGCCGTCCAATTGCTGTCAATCTCGGGGTTGGCCTGGTGAACCAAAGTGAGGTCAACGTCACCGACAGCCACGGACTCCGTGACAAAGTCGGGGTCGGCCGCCCATGCAAAGTCGATGACGTCCTCCGCCTCGAAGGTGCATTTCGTCCTGGATGTACCCTGCGGCTCATTCACAGATTTTTCGGAAGTCTTGACCCCCGTGGCCGCGACCACGTAGCCTGAAGGCACGTCGAGGGTCACTTCAAAGTCGCCCCAGATGCCGTGAAACTCCCTGCCGATGTACGGGTTGCTGTGCCATCCGTGGTGGTCAAATTCGCACAGCCGTGGGTACCACTGGGTCATGCTGTATTCGACGCCTTCCTTGTTCATCCAACCGGATCGACGGATCTGTCGGGGCACTTGGGCTGTCCACACCAACTCAAACGTCACCGACTTGCCAGGACGAAGCGCCTTGGGGAGGTCCACCACAAGGACAGTGCCGTCTTCTTCAAATTCAGCGTCCTGGCCAAAAGCCTTCACCTGCTCCATGTGGATCCATCCCCATTCTTCTTCAGGCAATTCCACAATGCGACTTCCCACCCGACGGTCAGGATCCTCGATGGTGCGTGAGCGGACGTCCATCATGCTGCCAGGTTGGAAGGCGTTGAAGAACAGGTGCCAAAACACCTTGTCCAAGGTCTCTGGGCTGTTGTTCTTGTAAGTGACTTTGGCCACACCTCGGTACTGGTGAGACGCGGTGTCCAACGTCGCCTGCATGTCGTAAGACACGGATTGTTGCCAACCGGGGTATTGACCCAAGGCAGAAGTCGCAGCTGTGGCCACCAAGGCCACGGTCCAAAGAAGTCGAAGGGACATGGGAAGGGGTGTTCAGGATGAAGTGAGGGTGCGCTTGAGCGCGAGCATGCGAAGAAGGCCGACGGCCGCTTCCACGCCTTTGTTGCCATGGACGCCACCGCTGCGGGCGTCTGTTTGGGCTTCGTTGTCGTCGGTGAGCACGCAAAACATGACAGGCTTGCCGGAGGAGAGGTTCACCTCCATGATGCCTTGGGCCGCGCCGCTGCACACGTAGTCGAAATGGGCGGTTTCCCCGCGGATGACGCTACCAATGGCAATCACGCCATCCACATCATCGCGGTCGGTGTGCCATTTGGAGCCCAACGCGAGCTCGTAGCTGCCAGGCACCCAAGACACGCGGATGTGATCAGGCTGGACGCCTGCGGAGACAAGCAAATCCCTCGCGCCTTGCATCATGCGCTCAGTGTACTTTTTGTTCCACTCAGACACAACAATGCCCACTCGAAAGTGGGCACCGTTGGGCAAGTCCGAGGACTCGTGTTCGCTGAGGTTGTGACCTGCAGTCGCCATTCGTCAGAGGGAGGCGGCCAAGCCCGTCGCGCTGGACGCGTACGTCGAGTTCGGGTAGTCTGCGGCCAAATCGTCCAGCACGCTTTGTGCCTTGGACGTGTTGCCGAGTTCAATCAAGACCAGGGCTTGCTTGTAGGCGCACATGGGGGCGAGGGCGTTTGCAGCCAAACCCGCTCCGGCCGCGCTGGCAGCGGAGGCGAAGTGGCGCTGGGCAGCATCGAGGTCGCCAAGTTCAACGTAGCAGTCGCCGAGGTTGGCATCCACCAAGGGGCCAAAGACATCGTCAGAAAAGCCAGCTTGGCTGAACGCTTCCACAGCTTCGTCAAAACGCGCGGCGTCGCGGTGCATGATGCCCATTTGGAAGGCGGCGCGCGCTGCTGCTGGGGTGCCTCTGTGGTCGTTCAACACTTCTTCCAATCCAGCGCTCAACCCGTCACCCAGCATGGCGAGGTCTGTGCTGTCTTTGGAGAAGTAGTGTTCCGCCATAAACGCCGCTTCTTCTGCGTCTTGGTTCTTGGGCGCCACAATCAAGCTGCTGTAACCGATGACCACCAGGATCACCGCAGCCACGGCGCCGAGGCCCAGGCTCAATTGCTTTTTGTTGTCGTCGACAAATTTTTCGGATTTGCTGTACAGCTCCTCCACGTCGAGCACGGTTTGGTCTTGGTTGGTTTTCTTCGCCATTGGAATTGTGTAATGGAGCCCAAAAATAAGAAATTCGCATCATGCGTTTGAAGGAACTTCATTTGGTCAATTTCAAGAACCACCGCGGGGCAGACTTGGTGCTTGGGAATCAAGTGAATTGCTTCCTTGGGAACAACGGAAGCGGAAAGACCAATGTCTTGGATGCCGTCCATTACCTCTGCTTTTGCAAGAGTTATTTCAACCCGATTGATGGTCAAAACATCGCCCACGGCGAACCATTTATGTTGGTGCAAGGCGATTTCGAACGTCTGGATGCCTTAGAGCGTGTGAGCTGTGGGTTGAAGCGCGGCACGAAGAAGCAGTTCAAGCGCAACGACAAACTGTACACCCGGCTTGCCGATCACATCGGCTTGTTCCCGGCTGTGATGATTGCCCCGGATGACGCCGCCTTGATCCATGACGGAAGCGAGATGCGCCGGAAGTGGTTGGATGCCGTCATTAGCCAATACGACAGAGGATACTTGGAAGCCTTGATCGACGTCAACAAGTCGCTGGCCCAGCGCAACGCCTTGTTGCGCTACTTCGCCGAGAACAGGACTTTCGACGCCACCATGTTGTCCTCATGGAACGCCAGGATGGCCCCAAAAGCAGCCAGAATTGCAGAAGCCCGGACCACCTTCATGGACGACTTCTTGCCTGGATTCTTGTCCACCTACGAGGAGATTTCAGGTGGGGCAGAGGCGGTGTCGCTGTCGTTGAAGACCCATGTCGTGGGGGACGCCCCAGCTATTGAAGAGATGATGGAGCAGGCCGAGGACGACGACCGTCGGTTGCGGCGCACGACCATTGGGGTTCACAAGGACGACGTGGTGTTCAAATTGGGCGAGCACGCATTGAACAAGTTTGGCAGCCAGGGCCAACAGAAATCGTTTCTGGTGTCCCTCCGATTGGCCCAATTCGCATTCATTGAACAGGCCACTGGCGTCAAGCCGGTGTTGTTGCTGGACGATATTTTCGACAAGATTGACGAAAAGCGTGTAGAAGCGCTGATGCGAAGGGTGACCAACGGGTCGTTCGGCCAGGTGTTCATCACGGACACCCACGTGGGAAGGATTCCCGCCATGTTCGAACAAACTGGGGCCGACGTCAAGGTGTTTAAGGTGCAGGCCGGTGAGGTGAGTCCCGTTGATTCCAAGAAGCCGTGAGGAGAAAGCGTCCACCTCTGCGCAATTCTGCCGACTACGAGCGCGCGGAAAACAGCTCTCGACCGCTGGCGGACGTCATCCAACACTTCATGAAGGTGTCTCGGATGGACGGAAAGATGCAGGAGATGGACGTGCGGAAGGTGTGGGCAGAGGTGTTTGGTCAGGCAGTGGAGAACCGCACGCGCAAGCTCCGTTTGCAGCGCGACGGCACGCTGATTTGCATGCTTGACAGCGGCCCACTCAAAGAGGAATTTCAGCACGCGAAGCAGGACATCGCCGACCGAATCAATGAACACATGGGCAAAACCGTGGTTCTCAAGGTTCGCATCCTCTGATGTTCGCAGGATCGGATGCACCTTGCAAGGAGAATGACAGGCCACGGGACACGAAGGATATGGGCGTTGGCTGCAGCTGGAGCTGTGGTGCTGGCGTCATGGTCCCTGAGGCCAGAGGGCTTGCACGAGCAGGGCAACCCTTACCACACCCGTGCTTTTTTGACGGCCTACGCGGCGCTGCC
>CAJWII010000136.1 GCA_913041065.1 uncultured Flavobacteriales bacterium | reverse complement strand
CCGGTCGTTCATCAGGTCCGACAGCAATCCGATCGTGTTGACGTCTGCCCCGCTCCAGGATGTGCCCTTCGCGTACACGTAGCCGTTGCCCTCGGTCTTCAAGCCGACCATCAGGCCAATCTGCCCGAACGCCCCGAACTGCGACGCCCAATCGCCTTGAGGCGCCATGGTCCCAAAGACCAGCCCCAGGTGCGGCGACTGGACCGAGGTCTCGTCGAGGTTGCGGTCGGTTTGGCCCCATCCCACCAGGGAAAGCGCCGCCCACACGCAAGTCCATGCCAGGCGTTTCATGCCGCCAAGGTACGCGCTATCTTCGCCTCTTGACGATGAACACGCCCCGTTCTCAGGCGCCTTCGGGCCCCATCCACATGGTCGACTTGCAAGGGTTGCACAGGCGACTCCGGCGCGAGCTCGACCGCGCCATGGACGAGGTGCTCCAAGAGTCTGCCTTCATCCGCGGGCGGCACGTGTCCGCCTTCGAGGCCAAACTCAGCGCCACCCTCCCCCTCGACGCCCACGTCGTCGGCTGCGGCAACGGCACCGACGCCCTCTACCTCGCCTTGCGCGCGCTCGGTGTCGGCCCTGGCGACGAGGTCATCGTCCCCGACTTTTCCTTCATCGCCACAGCCGAAGTCGTGGCCGAAGTCGGCGCCACTCCCGTCTTCGCAGACATCGACCCCCGAACGTTCAACCTCGACCCCGCCTCGGCCGAGCGCGCCCGATCCCCACGCACGAAGGCCTTGATCGTGGTGCACCTCTTCGGGCAATGCGCCAACATGGACGCCCTCGTGCCCTGGGCCCAGGAGCATGGCTTGCGCCTCGTTGAAGACAACGCCCAAAGCCTCGGCGCGGTCTACTGCGGCGTGAATGTGCATGGCCCTGCTGGCACCCTCGGCGACATGGGATGCACCAGCTTTTTCCCGAGCAAGAACCTCGGCGCCCTCGGAGACGGCGGGGCCGTCATGGCACGCAACGCCGACCTGGCCGACCGCGCAAGGCTTGTCGCCAACCACGGCGCCAAGCACAAATACCACCACCTCGAGGTCGGCATCAACTCCCGCCTCGACGGGCTCCAAGCGGCTTTCCTCAACGTCAAACTCGACCACTACCACGATTTGATCGCCCGCCGCCAAGCAGCCGCAGACCGGTACGATGCGATGTTGGCAGGCAGCGCTGTTGGAACGCCCCACCGCGGGCCCCATTCTTCGCACGTATTCCACCAGTACTGCGTGATGCTGCCTGCAAGCTGCGACCGCTCAGCCGTTCAAGACGCCCTGAAAGCCCAAGGCATCCCCACGGCCGTGTACTACCCGGGTGCGCTCTCGGCCCAGCCCGCCATGGCCGAAGTGGGGCGCGTTGCGGAAGGAGAAACTCCGGTGTCGCAGAATGCAGCAGCTCGGATTTTGGCCTTGCCGATGCACACCGAATTGACCGAGGACATCCAAGCCTTTGTGGTTGAACAATTGTCCCGAACTTTAAGCGTCGTCTGAGCGCGACGTGTTGTCGCAGGAGGACTACCCCAAAACTCGAAGATGAACATTGCCGTCGTAGGAACAGGATATGTGGGGTTGGTGTCTGGCACGTGCCTTGCGGAAACTGGAAACCATGTGCTTTGCGTCGACATCGACCAAACCAAGGTGGAACGCATGCAGGGCGGTGAGGTGCCGATTTACGAGCCCAACTTGGACAAGTTGTTTCTCCGCAACATCGAAGCGGGTCGCTTGGAATTCACCACCGACCTGAAAGCGGCGGTCGACCATGCAGACATCATCTTCTTGGCGCTGCCCACCCCTCCCGATGAAGATGGGTCGGCAGATTTGAGCTACGTCCTCGGTGTGGCAGACCAACTTGGCAACATGATGACCTCGTACAAGGTGGTTGTTGACAAAAGCACGGTGCCCGTGGGAACCGCCGACAAAGTGAAAGCAGCCATCTCAGCCAACGCCTCCGTGGAATTCGACGTGGTGGCCAATCCCGAATTTCTCCGGGAAGGCTTCGCGGTGGACGATTTTCTCAAACCCGACCGCATCGTGGTCGGATGCTCCGGGCAACGCGCCAAGGAGCTGATGGAGGAATTGTACAAGCCGTATGTCCGCCAAGGCAACCCCATTTTGTTCATGGACGAACGGAGTGCTGAATTGACCAAGTACGCCGCCAACTCTTTCCTCGCCACGAAAATCACCTTCATGAACGAAGTGGCCAATTTCTGCGAGAAAGTGGGGGCGGATGTCGACATGATCCGGATGGGCATGGGCACGGACAACCGCATCGGACACCGGTTCCTGTTCTCAGGCATCGGGTACGGCGGAAGTTGCTTCCCCAAGGACGTCAAGGCCTTGCACAAAAGCGGCAAGGAGGTCGGCCTCAACTTTCAAATCTTGGACAGCGTCATGTCCGTGAACGACGCGCAGAAGACCATTTTCCTCCAGCCCATGAAGGCGCACTTCGGAGGAAGTCTCCAGGGCATCAAGGTGGCGATGTGGGGGTTGTCGTTCAAACCGGAAACCGACGACATCCGTGAGGCGCCGTCCTTGTACATGATCGACAAACTGCTGGCAGAAGGTGCAGAGGTTGTGGCCTTCGATCCCGAGGCCATGCCCAACGTGCAAGGCCGCATTGGGGATTCCATCCAATACGCGCAACAGGCGCTCGATGCGCTCGATGGCGCCGACTGCCTTTTGATTTGCACGGAATGGGCGGTGTTCCGAAACCCCGACTTCGCAGCCATGGAGGCGCGAATAAAAAGCAAGGTCATTTTCGACGGCCGGAACCTTTACAGCAACGCCAAAATGGCACGCGCCGGCTGGACCTACCGCAGCATCGGACGTCCCTCACTTCAACCTGCATCATGACACGGTTCGTGGCGCCTGGAAATCCTGAATCTCAACGCGTGCTGATCACCGGTGCCGCGGGATTTTTGGGCTCTCACCTGTGCGACCGTTTTGTGCAGGAGGGATTTCAGGTCATTGCGATGGACAACCTCATCACGGGGGACATGCGCAACATCGACCACTTGCTGCCACTCCCGAATTTCAGCTTCGTACACCAGGACGTCTCTGAGTTCATCCACGTAAGCGGTCCCCTGCACCACATCCTGCATTTCGCCTCGCCGGCCAGTCCCATCGACTACCTGAAAATCCCCATTCAGACGCTGAAGGTGGGTTCACTAGGGGTGCACCGATGCCTCGGGCTTGCCAAGGCCAAAGACGCACGCATCACCATTGCGTCCACAAGCGAGATTTACGGCGATCCCGAGGTCCATCCCCAGCACGAAGAATACTGGGGGCATGTCAACGCCGTGGGACCTCGTGGCGTGTACGACGAAGCCAAACGCTTCCAGGAAGCCATGACCGTGGCGTACCACACCTTCCACGGGCTGGAAACGCGCATCGTCCGGATCTTCAATACCTATGGACCGCGGATGCGCCTCAACGACGGGCGCGTCTTGCCTGCGTTTATTGGTCAAGCCTTGAGAGGCGAGCCTTTGACCGTCTTCGGAGATGGATCCCAAATCCGGAGCTTTTGCTACGTCGACGACCTCGTCGAAGGCATCGTGCGGCTGCACTTCAGCGACGAGACACGTCCTGTCAACATCGGCAACCCGGACGAAATCACGATCGCAGACTTCGCGAATGAGATTTTGGCCCTCACCGCTTCAGACGTGGACATCGTGCACAAGCCCCTGCCTGTCAACGACCCGCGTCAACGTCGCCCCGACATCTCAAGGGCGAGAGAGGTTCTTGGCTGGGAACCCACCGTAGACCGCGCAGAAGGCTTGCGTCGGACGTACGCGTTCTTCCGGGGACTGACTCAAGAAGACTTGCACCGAAGCGAGCACAAAGACTTCGAATCCTACACCCGCTGATGTCGCAAGCGCAATCCACCAACCCGGCCTTTGTGCACCCGTCGTCCATCGTGGAGGAGGGTGCCGTGCTGGAAGACGGCGTCAAGGTGTGGCACTTTTGCCATGTGATGCCAGGCGCGCATCTGGGAGCTGGAACGAGTTTGGGCCAAAACGGCTTCGTGGCTTCCAACGTCCGCATTGGCGCCAACGTCAAAATCCAAAACAACGTGAGTCTCTATGAAGGCTTGACGGTGGAGGACGACGTTTTCCTTGGACCATCTTGCGTGTTCACCAACGTCCGAAACCCTCGAAGCGCGGTCAACCGCCGTGGTGAGTACGAATCCACCCTCGTTCAACGTGGGGCCACCATTGGGGCCAACGCGACCATCCGTTGCGGCGTCACCCTGGGGGAGCATTGCATGGTGGCCGCCGGCGCCGTTGTCACCCGAGATGTCCCAGCCTTCGCGTTGGTGGGCGGCGTGCCCGCCAAGCACATGGGTTGGGTGTCCCATTCCGGAGAACGGCTTAGTTTTGGCAACAGCTCGCGGGCGACGTGTTCTGTCACCGGTCGAGCTTACCTTCTTGACAACCACAACATCACACTCATTCCATTTCCGTGAATCTTCACGAACAATTGTTGAGTAAGGACGCCACCGTGTCCGTGGTCGGGCTCGGATATGTCGGACTCCCCATTGCATTGGCGTTCGCCAAACACCTTAGAGTCATTGGGTTTGACATCCACAAAGGGCGTGTTGAAATGATGCGGAATGGACAAGATCCATCCGAAGAAATTCCCGCGGAAGGTTTCTCAAATCGTGACATCTCGTTCACGTCAGATGCGGCAGATTTGAAAAAGGCCAGCTTTCACATTGTGGCTGTTCCCACGCCCATCCATGCCAACCACAACCCAGACCTCGCACCTCTCGTGGCGGCTTCTCGGACTGTGGGACGCGCTTTGAAAAAGGGAGACATTGTGGTCTATGAAAGCACGGTGTACCCTGGTTGCACAGAAGAGGACTGCGTTCCTGTCCTTGAAGAA
>CAJWII010000135.1 GCA_913041065.1 uncultured Flavobacteriales bacterium | reverse complement strand
TTGTTGGAAGGCACGGGCGCCCGTGTGTTGGACACCCGCAAAACCACCCCTGGACTTCGCGCGTTCGAAAAGTGGGCGGTGGCCTTGGGCGGCGGCACGAATCACAGAATGGGCCTGTACGACATGGTTCTGATCAAGGACAACCACGTGGATTACGCAGGCAGCATGACGGAAGCCCTGCGCGGGGTGCACCGTTACTTCGAGGGTGGAGCTGAGCGTGTGCCTATCGTGGTGGAGGTGCGCAGCATAAATGAGCTTCGCGAGGCGCTTCACGCCGCCGCAGAGGTTGGACTTGGGCTGACCCGCTTGCTCCTGGACAATTTCACACCGGACCAGGCCCGAGAGGCGGTGACCGAGGTGGCAGGTGCCCTCCCGTTGGAGGCGTCCGGAGGCATCGATTTGACCAACCTCCGTGCGTATGGAGAAGCGGGGGTGAATTTCGTGTCCATGGGTGCCCTGACGCACAGTGTCAAAAGCCTGGACCTTTCCCTCAAGTCCCAACTTGTTCTTCCTGCATGAATCTCCCGGACGGCCCGTTGTTCCGTTGGCTGGCGCAACACGCCATGGTCCTTCGCGTGAAGGCTTTGCTTCGTCGTTTCCAGCCGTGGGGCCAAGAAGGCATGAACGCCTACGACGTGGTCCGGTTTTTTCTGGTGGGTCTGGTGAATGGCGCAGTGGCGACGCGAGCCGCAGCCATTTCGTTCAGGTTGTTTCTGGCCTTCTTTCCTGCGGTCATCTTTGTGCTGAGCGTCTTGCCGCACACGCCGCTGGAAACGGAGGCGGTGATGGACGCCCTACGACTGCTCTTCCCTGGAGACACGGTGTCGCTGTTTGAGCAAACTGTGGAAGACTTGCTCAGCCAAACCCAAGGTGCCTTGCTTTCGGTCGGTTTCATCCTTTCGCTGTACTACGCGTCAAGCAGCGTGCACGCGGTACTTTCCGGATTCAACGAGAGCGCCCTGTTGGAACAAAAGGGCAACCCTTGGCTCATCCGGGTGTGGTCCATGTTTTTGTTGATCCTGCTTGTGGTGCTTCTCGGCCTCGCGGTCTTGCTCATCGGTTTCAGCGGAGACGCGCTGATGTGGGCCTCGGATCGAGGGCTGCTTCCTGGGTCATCGTTGCCATGGTTCAATGCCGCCCGATGGCTTGGGGCCCTGGTGCTCATATACAGCTCAGTGACCCTCCTGTACAACGTTGGCCATTGGGATCGGCTCAAGTGGAGGACCGCGACGCCAGGTGCCGCCATGACTACGATTTTGATGGTGTTGCTGTCGGTGGGGTTCAGCTTTTTCATCGCCAAAGTCAACACCTACAACCGACTGTACGGTTCATTGGGGACCTTGCTTCTGTTGCTGGTGTGGGTGAATGCGAACAGCGCTGTGCTGCTGCTCGGGTTTGAGCTGGACGCGAGCATTGAGAGGGCCAGGAGGGAGGCCATGACAAAGTTTTCAGGGGGGGGGCACGTGGAGGAACGGAAGCGAAGGAGTAAGTGAAGGTTGAAGGTTTGGGCTACATTGGCTCCATGAAGCACATCCTTTCTTTCTTGTTGATGGCCGCCTTGGGAATGGGCGCCGCATGGTCTCAGTCTCACCCCTTGTTGGGCAAGTGGAAGACCAAAGACGACGAAACCGGACGCATCAAGAGCGTGGTGGAAATCACCGAGCGCGACGGGAAGCTCTACGGCACGGTGGTGGAGCTGTTCCGCCTGCCTGAAGAGGACCAAGACCCCTACTGCGACAAGTGCGAGGACGACCGAAAGGACAAGCGCGTGTTGGGCATGGAGATCGTCCGCGACATGGTGCCAGACGGGGAGTTGGAGTGGGAAGATGGCACCATTTGCGACCCCAAGAAGGGCAGCATCTACGACTGCGAAATGTGGTTTGACGAGGACGACATGGACGTCTTGAAGGTTCGTGGGTACATCTTGTTCTTGTTCCGCACCCAAGAGTGGTACCGCGTCAAGGAGTGAGGCGTTTCCTCACCTCATGTGACAACTCGGGCAGCGCACCCGCCAACCAAGATCCCACCATCACCGTGCCGGCTGCGAGCCCCCCTCGCAGGACGGCCATGATCACCTGTCCGAATGTTGCGAGTTCCAGAGCGACATCGGGGGCATCGCTGACCAGGGGATTTGCGCCCACAAGCAGGGCGATGCCGGCAACGGTAAACCATCCCTTGGAAAAGGGGTGAATCTTGAAGATGCGCCACATCAAGGCTGTGCGCCATCCCATGTTCCAGAGCCCCGTGAGGCCTGTGGCGACGGCCGCACCCAAAAGGCCCCATCCCAACACCTGCATGAACACGTAGTTGGTCGCGACCGTCATGACAACCAAGCCCAAATTGATGGGCAAAGCCATGCGGTAGCGTGAAGAGAATTGCAGGATGGGCCCAGCGGTGCCGCCCGAGGCCTCGGCCACGAAGGCCATGCCCACGGCCAGGACAATCCACCTCAATCCTTGGTAATTCTCAGGCAACGCCAGGTCGAGCGTGGGCATGCCGACTACAATGGCAGCAAGCAACGACGCCGTCGTGGCAAGTTGAACCCGGGCCGACTGCTTCAATTCGGGACCGCACGCCTCGGGCCCTTGTTGGGTCACTGCCTTGGACGTCAGCGAACGGAGGATGGGCCCCATCGCCCTGAGGGGCATGCCCACCACGGTGGCGATGAAAAAAGCAAAGGTGTACCGGGGCACCACGGCCAAACCCAACAGGGCGCCGACCATGACGAAGTCGAGGTTCTTGGCCACCACCCTGGACCCTGCATTCCAGAACGCGAAGAGCCCGTACTCGAGCATGGGTTTGGTGTCTTCCTTCAAAGCAGGACGACCCAACCTTGCCCCGCTGTAGAGCGCCTCCAGGAACATGAATCCCACCGCCGCGACGTAGCTGTAGAGGAACCAGCGGAAGAAGGTTTCAAACGGCATGACCCCGCCGAGGTACGCGAGCGCCAGGCCCAAGTAGCTGCCCTTCAGCCAGACTTCTTGGATGGCGGTCGCGGCCACCGTGCGCAGGCGGTGTGCGAGCACGGCTTTCAAGAGCATCATGGCGAGGTACGCCCCGGCCATCACCAAGAAGGCGGCGATGCGGCCCTCAAGCAGCCATCCTGCGTCGGCGTCGAGCCACGACAGCACGTCGGAGCCAGCAAACGTGGATGCCCCCGCAAGCAGCAACAGGAAGGCGGTCGGGAACAAGACCAGCGTGCTGAGCATGGAGGCTTCGTGTTCAGGGCTGGCCGCCTTTGGGAGGAAGCGCATGATGCCGCTGGGAGATCCCAAGGCCACGACCTGCGCCAGGATGGTGCCCCATGCTGTCAGGATGCGCAGCAAGCCCCATCCTTCTTCAAACCCGTCAAAGGCCTTGGGCAACACGTACATCGTGTTGACGGCACCGAACACCAACCCTGTACTGAGGACGACGGCGTTTCTGGCGGATTGTTTGGCGACGATTCCCATGCGAGACGCAAGTTGGGGCAAATCAGTAGGCCGACGAGGCAGGTGGGTCGAGGACCACGCAATGTTCGCAGTATTTGGCGTCTGAGGCGTGTTCCAACACGTGGCCATCTGCGGCGAACCGGTCCAAGGTGTCGGCGAGCCAGGCGATGAAGGTGTCGACGTGCTGTGGACGGATCAACGATTCTCCATCGATGTTCAGCGACAGCAGCCCGGCCTTGACGTTGCGCCCCGAGCGGATGGCGGCCGTCACCCCAGCAGCTTGCGCTTCTTCATCCATGGTGGCGAGCACCATGGCGGCGTACACCACCAGTTGCAGGGCTTTTCCTTTTTGACCGCCTTCAAGTTCGGCGGTCCAGTCGCCCTTCAATTTGAGCTCTTTGGCCTCCACTTTGCCCGTCTTGTAATCCAGCACCCGAGGAATGTTGGCCACGCGTTCGAGGCGGTCGGCGGTGCCGGCGAACGCCAAGGTGCCAAATGCCGTGCCCGGATGCCGCGAAGTCAGCTTGCTCTCCCGGTCTTGGATAAACGGAGCAGGGAGTCCAGCCACCAATTCAGCTTTCTCCTGGCGGAGGAATTTTTTTAGGGTGGTGCGTGCAATTTCCAGTTGCAGCACATTTTCCCCGCGTTTCACCAGGCTGGCGTTGTACTCCGATTGCAACGCGTTGGCCAAGTGTCGGTCCAAGGCGTTGGCCACGTCGTCCAAATGGGCCGTGGTCAAGACGTGGCCTTGGGCTTGCTCCAACCCGTGTTCCATGACGTGGTGCACCACGCTTCCCAAGGTGCTTGCCTCCATCGAGGTTTGCAATTCCGGCGCTTCCCCCATGCCGTAGAGGTAGCGGTAGGCAAAGTTGCGGGGACATTGGAGCATCGTATTCAAAGCACTTGGAGACATGCCCTCACTCGCCCACGTCTTCAAACGGTCGCGCATGGGGTCACTCATCGTCAAGGGACGGATGGCAGGCCGGGCGTCGGGCAACGGCACGTGCAAGGTCACGTGCTCCACCGCCAGATGTGGGGTGCCGTCCGGTTTGTGAAACGATCCTTCCAATTGCATCAGGTACCGCGACGGCTCGCCCCCTTCTTTTCGGTCGGGGCTGCTGCGGTACAGCAGGTGAACTTCGCTCGCCCGGTTCAGCAACCGGTGGATCAAATACGCGTATCTGGCTTCGCGTTCTCTCTGTCCCGGCATGCCAAGCGAGCTCCGGAGGTCCAAAGGCAGAAAACTGTCGGGGCGGGACGTTTGGGGCACCGTGCCTTCGTTCATGTCCAAGACAATCACCCTGTCAAAGTCCAGCGCGCGCGTCTCTGTCAGACCCATGACCTGCAGCCCGCGGTTGGGTTCCCCCAACAGGTCCACCCGCTCTTGTCGCAGCATGCGACGTGCCATGGCCCGGACTTCAGCTGCGGTGGACATAGGGAGGTGAGCAGCCTGCAAACG
>CAJWII010000134.1 GCA_913041065.1 uncultured Flavobacteriales bacterium | reverse complement strand
GCTTTCTTCAGAAAGGCTGTGCACCTCAATTCGGTAAGAATAAGGGCCATTGGGAACGAAGTGTTGTCCCTCCTCGCCCACTTGACCGTACCACGCGTCGTCTGGGTCCGTGGTGCGCCACACCAATTCTCCCCAGCGGTTCCACACCTCGAACTCGAAGCGATCCGGGTCGATGTCCGTGCCTTCCACGAAGAACGCGTCGTTCGTTCCATCGTTGTTGGGCGTGAACGACGTCGGGATGAACAAGTTGAACATGTCCTGAATGACAATCTCACGGTTCACCACATTCACGCAGCCTTGGGCGTCGGTGATTTGGAGTTGCACGGGATACGTCCCGCCTTCCGCCATGGGGAAATGGAACGTCGGGTTCTGCTCGTAGCTGTATCCAAGCGGGTTGAACGTGTTGAACGTCCAGAACCATTCCACCACGTTGGCCTCCGAGTACCCATCGAATTCAATCTTGGTGTCTGGCGCCCTGGTCGGTTGTGGCCCTGCGAAGTATCCCACGTCGGGGATTGGATACACGTTGATGTAGGCTTCCTTCACATGGGTGTATTCACACCCTCCTGCCTGCGATGTGATGGTCAAGCTGACGTCGTAAAAACCAGGATCCTCGAACGTCTTGATGGTGTTGCTTTCTCCACTGTACGTGCCGTCACCAAACGCC
Organism: uncultured Flavobacteriales bacterium; assembly: GCA_913041065.1. Lineage (GTDB taxonomy): Bacteria > Bacteroidota > Bacteroidia > Flavobacteriales_D > Sanyastnellaceae > UBA11663. The sequence goes on along the minus strand of CAJWII010000134.1, from coordinate 4,377 downwards.
CACAAGCTGGAGGTGATGAGCGCTGGGTCAGTTTCGTTGGTGAACAAGAAGGTGCCAGTCCCACAAGCTTCGGTGGTGTCCGCTGAGAACTGAATGGGCACCGGTGACTCCAGCACCACATCAGCACACACCGTCGAAGGGGGCGTTTCACAATCGTCTTCCACCGTCACACAGTACTGACCCGAAGAAGGTGGAACCGTGAAGATGCTCGCTTCGTCCTCGTTGATGACCGCACCTTCAAAGGTCCAAGTGTATTCATACCCTGAACCAGAGCCCCCGTTGGTCGCGGAGGCGTCAAGGAAGGCCTCCTCCCCACTGCACAAGAAAACGGAGGCCATGAGGTCTGCGTTGATGCCGGCCAACACGTTCACGCCCACTTGGTACTCGCTTGTGGGGCACCCGTTGATGTCGAAGCCTTGCACCGTGTACACCGTGGAGGTGTTGGGGGAAACTTGCTGAACGGGACCGTTGGGCAACCCGTTGTCCCACTCGTACGTCCAGGCATTCAGCGGGTCCTGGGGTGAACTCACCTCAAGGTTCGCCGTGCCGCCGAGGCAGATGGTTTGGACATTGGGGATGTCGAGCGTCAAGGGCAGCGGATCCTCCAGCAACACAGGGAAGTTGTAAATGCACCCTTGCCCGTCAAACACCACCACGGTGTAATCGCCAGGAACCATGTCGTTGTAGTAAAAGTCATTGATGTTGTCCCAAACCAACTCTTCCACGAGGTCAGCGCCTCCGGCATTATTCACGTAAAGTTGAATGGTGAAGGGACCTTCCTCGGCAAAGGCATCCTCGAACACCTCCACCCCAATGATGCCATCGTTGGCAAAGCATGAGGGTTGTTGCTGTTCCACCTCGAACGAGAAGCCAGGTTCCACCACCATGACGTCGGTCGCTTGGCAGTTGTCAAACCCGACAGGCTCCACGAACAGCGTGAATTCAACGGGTTCTCCATCGAAGGTGTTCATGGTGGGCTGAGGCACATTGGGATCCACCAGATATTCGGCGGGCTCCCAAGACCAATCAAACCCACACGTGCTTGAAGCTCCTCCGCAACTCACACACCATTCCACAGGCTCAAAGGCACAGAAGTCCGTGCAACTGCAGAAGAAGTCATCGCTGGTGAATTGAAACGAGATGCACCCGTCTGGGTTGGTGGCTGTGAAACTTTGGCCTGCAAACACCGCGTCCAAGGTGGCCAGCACAGGTCCAGTGGCGTCGGGTCCGTCGTAGACCGTCACAAAGTCCTGCCCAAATCCCTCCATGGCGCCAGCCGAGAAGCTGATCGTCATCATGGTTCCATCTCCAGGGTTGTCTGGGCAATAGCTGAACACGGAGTTGTCCCCGTACCCATAACAGTGGTTGTATGTTCCTGCGGCGTTTCCACACACCACAGGCGAACCGTCGTCCAAGGCGCCTTGCAACTGGATTTCACCCCCGCAGTATTCCAAGTCCACCCCCGCCGTGATGAAGGTTCCCGGGTTGTCGATGACTTCCACAGTCAGGGTGGTGTCCCAAGTGCAACCGAAGTTGTTGCTGACGATGTAGCCAAACTCGAACGTCCCTGGATCGGGAAACATAAGTTCCACGGAGTTCCCGTCGTCGCTGACGTCCACCACGCCCAAATCAGCAGGCGTCAGAATGATGTCCAGATCACCCACAGGGTGCCAATACGAGGAATCTGCTTCGAGTCCAATCACAGGGGTGAACGTGGTCACGCCAGGCACAATTTCAGGGTTGAAGTCGATGCCCCACTCATAAAGGGTGCCGTTGTCGGCCGCCCATTGGTCGATGACGTTGAACGTCCAAATTCCGTTGAGCGGACATCCCACAAAATCGCACAAGTCGCCACAAGGCAGGTACGTGCCGGAAGGCATGGGGCTGGCTGCATCGGGATTGTTCGAATCGTCAAGCACCCACTCCGCATCCATGTTCCAAGAGTAGTCGAAGCCTTCGACGTCGACAATCCCGAGGTCGTTGCCCCCCAAATCCTCAGGGGTGCACCCAGACGGGTCAGGTCCACCGGAGGCCCCGTTGTCCATGAGCAACACTTCCGTCCCGTCAGGACATGTGATCCAAAAACTCAAGTCGCCAATGAAGCTGTGCTCGATGTTGGCTGTAATGAGCTCGATGTCGTCGCAGTCCTCAAGCAACTGATCGGTGTCAAAAAAGTCGATGAACAATTCCGAGGTGAACGCCACCCCTGTCGCATCCGGCAGGTCGGCAAGTTCAGACACCCCTACAGGAGGCAGGGCCGTCCAAGTGATGCTTTGTACCGGGTTTCCATTCAAGAATCCAGGGGCGTCCTCGCAAAGAGGGGTCGAAACTTCCGTGTTGAAAATGGGAATCGTTGAGACCAGCACTTGGTGTGGCAACAGGTTGGTGCTGTTGCAGTTGTTCACGTCTTGCACCACGAGGGTCACGATGTACTCTCCGGGCTCGCTGTAGCTGTGTCCCAACTGAAAGCCATCAGACACCGCAGTGGTTTCAACAGAGCCGTCTCCCCAGTTCCAAATCAAGCTGTCCACGGGGAATTCAGGCGCACCAGGAACCGAGCCGCTCGCGTCAAACGTAACCGTCTCGTCAGGGCAAACCCCCACGCTGATGGGGTTGTCTGGAAACGGCGCAGGGCTGACCAACGAAATGCCTGCCTCAGGGTAACTGCAAGGCGTCACGCAGCTCACTTCCGCCACCCATCCCACGTCTCCGCCGGTGGCGTTGTTGTTGACATCCAAGGAAAATGTTACACACCCTGTCGGGTTGTCGATGCTGGCGGTGATGCTGACACCCACAAATGAGTTGCCCGTGCCGGCTCCCACCAAGTCCGCATTGGTGTCGGCGCCGTTGAAGGCGTACAGAACGTCGTTGTTGTTGGGGTTGGCGTTGGTCTGAAGGTCAAACGACAAGAAATTCACTTGCACTGCGTCGCCAGGTTCGCTTGGGCAAAGGGTGATGGTGAAGTTGTTGTTGGAGTAGGGATCTTGAAAGTCGATGCTCCCGCTGTTGTCGTCCACGAAATAAATCGTCTCGCCTGCGTCGCAATCAATCACGATTTGACCTTCGGCAGAAATCGGAAAGATGATGCCTTCTTGCGCGTGGATCCCTCCGGCCAGGGCCAGCAAAAAGGCCAACCCAAACACGCGCTTCAAACCTCCTGAAAAGTGGTTACTCATTGTGCTGCAATTCCTCGTAAAAATAGGACAAAGGCAAGACGCTCAATGCCCTTCATTCGTTGCACATGTCCACGGCAATCTTCCAGAAAATGTCAGCAAGTCGGGTATGGCTTAACGCTCCACACGAACCACGTCCGTGTAGAGCTTTCCGGCGCCGTCTTCTGCCTGGCAGCGGGCTGTCCAGTGGTACTTCGACCGGTTGCGCGCCATTGTTCCGTCCGGCAACATCCCGTCCCAAGGCCGATCTGCGCTTTGCGTGCGGTACACTTCTTTGCCTTTGGCATCCGAAATCACCAATTCCCACAGGTCAGATGTTTCGCTCAAGACTGGGGGCAAGAAGGTGTCATAGCGACCGTCCCCGTCCGGGCTGAAGCGGGCCAAAGCACCCAATCCGTGACGGTCACCTACCACGATGTCGTGCCTTGCGTCGTCCAAGCATCCGTGCGTGTTGCTGGCCACGAGGTTGACCGGGTAAGCCCCGGGGACTTCAAGTTGAATCCAATGGCTGTTGTTTGACTTTCCGTCAAACACCCACTGGGTAGCGATGGCGTCTGGGGTTTGATCTTGGAGCTTCACACGCACCTTGCCTGCATGCACCATTTCAGGGAAAGCCCAAGAGAAATCGGCTTGCGGCTTGGGCAACACCGTGACCATGTTCTGGATGGTCCGCGTGCGAATCACGCCATCCGATGGCGCGCGGACCGACAACGTGATGTCGTAGGTGCCAGGCGTCATGAAGGTGTGTCGTGGTGCGGGATCGTTGCTGAACGAGCCGTCCCCGAAATTCCACAAGAAGCTCAAGGATTTGTCGAGTCCCATCAGCTCGAAAGAGACTTCCACCCCCTCACATGCCTCGCTGGAAGACGCAGTGAAGGGAAGGCTGGCGAGCAGCACTTCCAGGTTGGGCATGTCTTCTTCCACCACCACCGAGTTGGCGGAGGGTGACGTGCTTTCCAAAGAACCCGGAATCGAATGGATCGACGGCTTCGTGGACTTCACTGGAATCATCTCGTCGCCATCGGCAAGGTCAGGAGCAAGCACATCTTCGGAAAACTCTGGTGCTTTCTGCGTGAAAAGGTCCCATGCAGACTCAAAAGACACAGCGTCCGTGGCGTCCGTCATGTCAATTGGCGAAGGCTGGATTGCCGGCATTTCGGACGGAACCTCGGTGGCCGCCACAATCATTTCGTCCACAGTGGGC
>CAJWII010000133.1 GCA_913041065.1 uncultured Flavobacteriales bacterium | reverse complement strand
CATCTGACATGGAACGCGACGATCTCATTGTCAACGACAGCTACGCCATGGCGGCGCACCACAGCGAAGAGGCTGGGGCGGCCATCCGTAAAAAAATCTGGTTTGTGACTGCGCTTTTGACCTTCATCACCGCTGTGGAAGTGGGCATGGGCGTCATCTTCAAGCGTTCTGAAGCCTTCACATGGACCGCCATCAAGTGGACGTTCATCGTGTTGACTTTGGTCAAGGCTGCCTACATCGTGTTGGTGTTCATGCACCTCGGCGACGAGCGCAGCAACTTGAAGCGTGTCATTGTCGCGCCGTACCTCTTGTTTATCTCGTACCTGATTTTCATCGCCATCACCGAGGGGTTCGGACACCTCGATTCCTACACGACGTTCCACTGACAACTGCGGAACGCGGATGGGCCATTTGAAAAACAGACTCATTCTCATTGCCATGATGCTGGCCCTGCCCCTGGCGGGGCTGGTTTTTTTTGGCCTTCTCACGGAGCACAACTTCAACACCCTGCCCTACTTCACCGAGGAGGGTGAAATGCAAGGGAGGACGTTGGCGGCACAGCGGGTGGGGAATTTCGAACTCACCAACCAAAACGGGGAGCAATTTTCTTCCGAGTCGCTCAAAGGCAAGGTGTGGATTGCCGCGTTTTTTGGGACCGACGCACCTCATGTGGCGCAAGTCACCAAGCAGCTGCTTTGGCCCAACTTCCGGTACAGGGACGAAGACGACATTTCGGTGGTGTGCTTCACGTTGAATCCGGAGCACGACACTCCAGAAGTGCTGAACGACTACGTCCAGCGCAACACACGCTACAACGGGTTCGACGGCAAGTGGCAGTTCCTGACAGGAGACAAGGCGGACATCGACCGCATTGTCTCGGACGACTTCATGATTCAACGGGACGCGGACGACCCCAACAATGTGGCGACCATTTGGCTTGTGGACGCCGAAGGGTTTTTGCGTGGCGTGTACCACGCGGCGGTCGAAGACGACATCAAAGACACAGTCGAGGACATCGCCTTGCTGAAAAAGGAAATGGACGTCGCAGCCTACGCCCAAGAACAATTGGTCGAGGAGCTGGAAGTGCGTGACACGTTGCCTGTGTTGGGGCCAGAAGGCCACAACGTGCCGGCGTTCGCATTCATGGGCATCGACAGCGTGGAAATCAGCCACCGGACCGTGGAAGGCAAGGTCAAAATCGTCGACTACTTCTTCACCCACTGCCCCACCATTTGTCCCATCATGAGCAGCCAATTGGCACGGGGACAACAATGGCTGGACGCCCGCAACCTCACCGACGACGTGATGCTGCTGAGCCACAGCGTGGATCCAATGCGCGACACCCCCGAGCGTCTCAAGACTTACGCCACCCAACTCGGAGCCGACACCACGTCTTGGAAGTTCTTGACCGGCGACAAGGAAGACCTCTACGACCACGCCAGGTACGGCTACTATTTGACCGCGTTGGAGAGCGACACGGCGGCCGGAGGGTTCTTCCACAGCGACACCTTCGTGCTGGTCGACCAACAAGACCGGATCCGGGGATTCTACGACGGCACCTCCACGGTTGAGGTGGACGCCATGCTCATGGACGCCGCCCAGCTTGCCTTGGCGCAAGAAGACTGAGTGAACACTTTGTGGGCCATTTTTGTCTCTGAAACAGAACCCGATTGAGCATGGGCATCGACCGCAACATGAAGACGTTTGTATGGGTGGCTGGCATCGCCATCCCTTTGGTGGTGGCCGTGATGTTCTTCCTGCCAGGCATTGAAGTCAGTCCAGAAATGGAGGCGGTGTTGCACACCCTTCCTGCGGTGAACGCGACCATCAACGGGACGGCATTTCTGTGTCTGGCGGCCTCGTTTTGGGCCATCAAAAATGGGAAAGTGCAACTGCACCAAAACCTGAACACCGCCGCACTGGTACTGTCGGCGCTCTTTTTGCTCAGCTACGTCAGCTACCACATCACCACACCAAGCACGCCGTTCTGCAAGGAAGGGTGGATTCGTGGCGTGTACTTCGTCGTGCTGCTGACCCACATCTTGTTGTCCATCGTCATTGTACCCTTGGTCTTGACCACCTATTTGTTGGGACTGGCAAAACAAATCCAACGGCACCGCAAGTGGGCACGCATCACCTGGCCCATCTGGATGTACGTGACGTTCACAGGCGTGGTGGTCTACCTGCTCATTTCCCCTTGCTACCCGTTCTGATGCCTCGCACTCGCTTGAATCCGGGTCTCTTCCTGCTCTTCGCCGCCATGCTTGTGGTGGATGTGGCGTGGGGTCAATGCGTGATGTGCAAGGCCGTGGCCGAAGACAGCGCGGAGGACGGAAGTTTGGGCCGAGGCCTGAATGCAGGCATCTTGTACCTCATGGGCGTGCCTTATGCCATCATGACGTTTTTTGCATGGTTTGTGTTCAAACGCAAGAAGCAACCCGCCTCATCAGGCATCTGAGGCCCGACTCGGCGTATTTTTGGGAAATGCGCGCCATTTTCTTCGCCTTTGCTTGCTTGTCCTTCGCCGCCTGGGGCCAGCCCACAGACACTTGGACCCTGGAACGTTGTTTGGAGCACGCCTTCGAGCACAACCTTCAACTCAAGCAATCGCAACTCGGCCTTCGACAAAGTGAGATTGCCACCTTGACCGCCAAAGGCGCCTTCTTGCCCAACCTCAACGCCTCTTCCAGCTTCGGGGTGAACATCGGTCAAACGATCGACCCATTCACCAACCAATTTGCCACCGACGCCGTCCAGTCCAGCAACGTGGGCCTCAACTCAGGGGTGACGCTGTTCAATGGATTCCAAAACCACTTGAACCTGCGCAGGGCCCGATTGGGATTGGAACTGGCAGCAACCAACATGGAAGTCGCCCGCAACGGCGTGGCGTTGAGCTTGGCCTCGGCCTACCTCAACGTGTTGTTCCAAAAGGAATTTTTGGACATCGCCAAACTGAATGCCGAAGCGACGGGGCGTCAAGTCGAGCGCGTGCAAACGTTGGTGGACGCCGGTGTCGCTGCAGAGAGTGACCTCCTCGACGTGCTTGCACAACAAGCCAACGATGAAAGCTCGGTGATTGGGGCAGAAAATGGCGTCACCCTGGCCAAGCTGAATCTCGCGCAAGTCTTGCAATTGGAAGCCCGTGCATCCGAAGCGTTGGACGTGGCCCCGCCCTCGGACGATTTGATGGAGAGCACCGTGCTGCCCGTGAATGCCGACGCCGCTGTGGCGTTCGCCTTGGGGTCCTTTCCAGACATGAAAGCCGCCGATTTGCAAGTGACCGACGCCTACCTTGGGTTGGATTTGGCCAAGGCCGCTCGGATGCCACGCATTGTGGGTTCGTACAGCATGGGCTCGGGATACTCAGCAAACCGTCTGGAACAAATTGGGGAACCCACCACCACCCTCTACGAGATCCCCACCACCACACCTGGCGTGAATGTGACCGCACCTGTGATCGACGATTCAGGAGTGACCTTCGAGACCATGTCCTTCCAGGACCAACTCTCGAACAACGTCAACCAGAGCATCTTCTTCTCGCTGAGCATCCCCGTCTTCAACAACTTTGGCATCCACGCAGGCATTGAGCGCGCCAAAGTTGGGGTCTTGTCCGCCCAACTGTCCAAAGCCCAAACATCGCAAAGCCTCACACAAACGGTTCAAACCGCATGGGCCGACGCCCGGGCCGCCGAACGCACCCTCGAAGCCAACGACAAAGCCTTGGCGGCGGCCAGCTTGGCCATGGACAATGCTGAAGTCAGATTTGAAGCTGGCGCCATCTCGGCCCTTGAATACGCCGACGCCCGGACCCGGTTGGACAACGCCCGCATCAACGCCCTACGGACCGAGTACGACTTTGTGTTCAAGACCCGCATCCTCGATTTCTACATGGGCCGTCCCTTGAGTCTCTAACCCCACAACCTCGCAACGATGAACAAGAACGCAATTCTGGGCCTCGGCGGGGTCATGTTGGCCTTGGTGATTGTGGCGGTGGTACGCGGTGGAAACCGCGAATTGCCGGTCGTCAGCACTGAAACGGTCCAGACCAGGGACATTGTCGAGCGCGTGAGCGCCAGCGGCAAGATCCAACCTGAGATTGAAGTCAAAATCACAGCCGAAGTCAACGGCCAAATCATCGACCTTCCCGTCAAAGAAGGTGACATGGTCGAAAAGGGCGACCTGCTTGTGCAGCTCAACCCCGACATCTACGAGGCGGCCCTGTTGAGGGCGGAAGCGTCTTTGAATTCTGCTCGGTCCAATTTGGCCTCTGCGCGTGCCCAAGTGGCCCAAGGCGAGGCCAACCAATTCGCCGCAGCCAGGGCCTTTGAACGCGCGCAATCCCTGCTTGCTTCCAAAGTCATTTCTCAAGCGGAATTCGACCAAAACGAGGCGTCTTTCCTCACGGCCAACGCCAACCTCACCAGCGCGAAAGAAAGTGTGCGCAGCGCCGAGTTCGCAATCCGAAGCGGGGAAGCGTCCCTTCAAGAGGCCCGGGACAACCTCAGCCGCACCACCCTCCTGGCCCCTCAAGCGGGCGTGGTCACCGCACTGTCCAAAGAGGTGGGAGAAAGTGTGCAAGGCAATGGATTCACGGCCGGTGAAGTCATCATGAACGTCAGCGACCTCAGCACCATGGAGGTCAACGTTGAAGTCAACGAAAGCGACATCGTCCGAATCCACATGGACGACGAGGCCGAAATCGAGGTCGACGCCTACCTGGGCGAGACGTTTTCAGGTCGCGTGACCGAAATCGGCAACACGGCCTTGAATGCCGGCATGAATGGGTTCAGCATGGACCAAGTGACGAATTTTTCTGTCAAAATCCGACTGGATCGGTCGAGCTACATGCACCTCGTGGAAGGCGACCACGACCACGAAACCCCGTTCCGCCCTGGCATGAGTGCAACGGTCGACGTGTTGACGGCCAGGGCCGACCGCGTGCTGTCAGCCCCCATCCAAGCGGTGGCAAGCCGGGCTTCCGACACGGAGGAAGGCAAGGACACCGACACGGAACTCGGCTTGTTTTTGCTGGTGGACGGTGAGGCGAAATGGACTGTGGTGGAGACTGGCATCCAAGACACCAAATTCGTGGAAATCCAAGGCGAGGTGCACGAGGAAGATGTGATGATCACAGGACCTTATGAAATCGTAAGCCGGTCCTTGGAGGACGGTG
>CAJWII010000132.1 GCA_913041065.1 uncultured Flavobacteriales bacterium | reverse complement strand
ACCTCGAAGCCCAGAAGATTGCCTCAGGGAATCAACTGCGCTCTGAAAGTTCCAGCCATCGCATTTCAGCTTCTTCCAATTCCTCGGCAACCTGCCCGAGCTCGACCCCGAGTCGGTTCAACGTGTCCAAATCTTGTTCACCCTGAAGGGCCTTGGAAAGCTCGTTGCGTCGGGCTTCCAGCTTGGGGATGTTCTCGTCGAGCGCCTCAAACTCCAGCTTCTCCTTGTAACTGAGCCGCTGGGAGTAGTCGCCGCGCACTTCGACAGGGGCGCTGGCCACCTTGGCCGACGCAGCCCTGGCCACTTTTTCCGCCTGTGCCCGCTTCAGCGACTCGGCACGCGCAGCGCGGTATTGGCTGTAGTTCCCTGGGTAGTCCCGGATGGTGGTGGACCCATCTTCACCCACCACCCACACATGGTCGACGAGTTTGTCCATGAAATACCTGTCGTGCGACACGACAACAAGACAGCCTGAAAAGTCCATCAAGAACTCCTCCAAGACGGACAGTGTGAAAATGTCCAAGTCGTTGGTGGGCTCGTCCATCACCAAGAAATTGGGGTTGCACATGAGCACCCTGAGTAAGTGCAAGCGTTTGCGCTCGCCGCCGCTGAGCAGACGAATGTGCTGGTGATGCATGGCATGGGGGAACAGGAACCGCTCCAGCAACTGGGCCGCCGTGAGTTTGGCGCCGCCTTTCAACGGGATCCAATCGGCGATGTCCCTGACGGCGTCGATCACCTTCCAGTCGGGGTTGAATTGTCCACCTTCTTGGTTGTAATGCCCAAACACCACCGTTTCCCCGACCACCACTTTTCCGGCGTCCGGTTCCGTCAAGCCCAAGATGAGTTGGAGCAGGCTGGATTTTCCAGACCCATTCTGGCCCACCAGGCCGATGCGTTCTCCCCGCTTGAAGTGGTGGGTGAGGCCTTCGAACAACACGCGTTCGTCGAAGGCACGTTTGACCTTGTGCAATTCCACCACTTTTCCGCCCATTCGCTCTGGAATGACTGTCAGGTGCAGTGGGTCTTCCTGAAGCCGTTTGGCTGCGGCCTTCTTCAAATCTTGAAACCGGTCGAGACGGCTCTTGCTCTTGGTGCTTCTGGCGGAGGGCGTGGCGCGGACCCATTCAAGCTCCCGCTTCATGTGGGAGCGGGCGCGTTCCTGCACGGCTTGCGCGTTGGCCCTGCGTTCGGCGCGCTTCTCCAAGAAATAGCTGAAGTTGCCGTGGTAGCTGTGCAGGGCGTGGTCTTCGAGTTCCAGGATGCGGTCGCATACGTTCTCCAAGAAGTAGCGGTCGTGCGTGACCATGAGAAGCGTTGTGCCCATCGAGGCGAGCCGTTGCTCCAGCCATGCAATCATGTCGAGGTCCAAGTGGTTGGTAGGCTCGTCGAGGATCAAGAAGTCTGGCGATTCCAGCAACACCTGAGCCAGCGCCACCCGTCTTTTCTCTCCACCACTCAATTGGCCCACCGGCCGTTGGAGGTCGTGCAAATTGAGCTTGCCCATAATCTCTCGCGCCCTGGCCTCGAAGTTCCATCCTTCATGCGCGTCCATGGCGTCGTACGCCCGTTGCAATTCGTCTCCCTCATGTCCCTTAGCAAGCGCACGTTCATAAGCGCGCATCGCCTGGACTGTGGGGCTGTCTCCAATGTAGAGGGTGTCCAAAATGGTGGCGCCCGCTTCCAGTTCCAGATCTTGGCGCAAGTGGGCGTGTCGCACCCCAGACGAAAACACGACCCTTCCTTCTTCGGCAGGCTCCTGTCCTGAAATGGCCCGGAGCAGGGTGGACTTCCCGGAGCCGTTCCTCGCCACCAGCGCCACGCGTTCGCCCTCCTGTACGCCGAATGTAAGCTTTTCAAACAGCGTGCGCTCTCCGTAGCTCTTGGTCAGGTCCTCGACGGACAGCATGTTGCGTTTCTCCATAGCTGGACCAAAGATACCTAGGCGTCAGATGGAAATCATGGGTGTTTTTGTGCAGACAGCTGACATGAGTTTTGTTTTCAATTAGTTGTATTTCATATGGTTGAAGCGGTTATGCACAAAAGTTTGTTTGCGAGAACTCGCGAAAGTCGTGTCCATTATACACGACATGTCTGTTGTTTGCATCGAACCTTTAAATCAGTTCTTATGAAAAAAGTTGTTTTATCTTTCTTTTCGGTTGCTGCTGTGTTCGTGAGCTTCGGCCAAGATGCAAGCCAGCCTCAGGGCTCTTGGTACTTGGGCTCCGGCGACGCCACCACCTTGTTGAATATTTTCTCTGCAGGGGTGGAGATGGACGCCACTGTCGGCTATGCTGTGGTGGATGATATTGTGGCCACGCTGAGCTTCAACAATTCCAACGACTCCACGGGAACGGAACTTGACGGCACCACATTCGAAGACATGAGTTTCAACCTCGGGGTTCAATACTTTATGGGAGACTACTACGTTGGACTCGGTTTGGGAGATCCGTTGGATGATTTGGAGCTTGGCTTGAGCGTGGGTCATTACATCCCATTCAAGGATGTGCTGTACATCGCGCCCCAGGTCGGATTGAAAGACCTGACTGACACGCCTCTCATCGGCATCAATATTGGCGTAGGAGCACGCTTCTGAATACTCAATGACAGTGACTTGAAAAGGGGCTTAGGCCCCTTTTTTCATGCCCGTACCTTTGGGCTATGGAGACAGGCCTGACTTGGAAAGCCAAACCGTGGTCGCAGCTTGACCGCGACGAGCTGCACGCGCTGTTGCGTCTGCGGATCAATGTCTTTGTGTTGGAACAAGACTGCCCATACAGCGAACTGGACGGCAATGACTTGAGAAGCATTCATGTGTGGGCTTCGGACGAGGATGAGTCCAAGGGAGCCGCGGCGGCGTGTTGCACCCGCGTTCTTGCGCCAGGGGTCAGCTACAAAGAGCCCAGCATTGGCCGAGTGGCGACACGCCACGATTTGCGTGGCCGAGGATTGGGCAAGGCCTTGATGCTTCGCAGCCTCGAAGTCTGCGAACAGGAATGGCCAGGACACGAGGTGCGCATTTCAGCCCAATGTTACCTGGAGAGGTTTTACAGGGACCTCGGGTTTGTGCCTTGCGGGGAGACGTACCTCGAAGACGGCATTCCCCATGTGGAGATGTTGAGGTCGGCGCGGAGCTGATCCCCCTCAGCCTTGGGCTGAAGTTGCTGCGACGTCTTGCGATGCCGAACGAACCATGGCGGCCTCGACGAAGGACACAAAGAGGGGGTGCGGGTTGAGCACCGTGCTGGCGTACTCTGGATGGAATTGAGAAGCCACGAAATATGGATGTGACGGAATTTCCACGATCTCGACCAAATCGTTGTCAGGGTTGATGCCTGTGGCGATCATCCCAGCTTCTTCAAATTGATTACGGTACGCGCTGTTGAACTCGTAACGGTGGCGGTGACGTTCGTCCACCAAGTCCACTTCGCCATAAGCGGCGCGCGCCTTCGATCCTGCTTGAAGCGCGCATGGGTACTCACCGAGGCGCATGGTCCCACCCATGTTGGTGATGCTCTTTTGTTCAGCCATCATGTCGATGACAGGGTGGGGGGTGTACTCTTTGATCTCCGCGGAGTGCGCTTCGTCAAGGTGAAGGACGTTGCGGGCAAATTCCACCACCGCGCATTGCATCCCGAGGCAAATGCCAAAGAAGGGGGTGCCTGTGTTGCGGGCGTGTTCCACAGCAAGCAGTTTGCCGTCGATGCCGCGGGACCCAAAGCCAGGCGCCACCAGAATGGCGTCGAGGCCTGAGAGGCGGGTGGAGACGTTGTCGCCTGTCAATTGTTCGCTGTGGATCCAGTCCAAGTCGATGCTGGTTTCCAGCTTGGCTCCGGCGTGGTCCAGGGCCTCTGCGATGCTCTTATAGCTGTCCTTGAGCTCGACGTATTTCCCGACCAAGCCCACTTTGATGGAGCGTTTGGGATTCTTGTAACGGCTGAGGAAGTCACGCCACTCGTGGAGGTTCGCCGACGTGTAGGCGGAGTCCATGCCCAGCTTGCGGAGCACCACCTCGTCGAATTTCTCCTCTTGCATCAGCAGGGGGACGTCGTATATGGAATCCGCATCGATGCTTTCAATCACAGCGTCCGTACCGACGTTGCAGAACCGCGCCAGCTTCGTGCGCACGTTCGCGGGCAACGGGTGCTCCGTGCGGCAAACCAAGATGTCGGCTTGCACCCCAAACTCAAGCAATTGCTTGACCGAGTGCTGGGTGGGTTTGGTTTTCAATTCCCCCGCAGCTGACAAATAAGGCACCAACGTCAGGTGCACCACAAGGGTGTCCTCAGGGCTTTCCCATTTCATTTGACGCACGGCCTCGATGTAGGGCAACGACTCGATGTCCCCTACGGTGCCACCGATCTCTGTGATCACGAAGTCGTAGTCCTTCTTGGAGCCCAGGATTTGAACACACCGCTTGATCTCGTCGGTGATGTGCGGGATGATTTGGACGGTCTTGCCCAAGTATTCCCCGCGACGCTCCTTGTCGATGACGCTTTGGTAGATGCGCCCGGTGGTGATGTTGTTCGCTTGGGTCGTTTGAACGTTGAGAAAGCGCTCGTAGTGGCCCAAATCCAAATCCGTCTCTGCGCCGTCCACAGTCACGTAGCACTCTCCATGCTCGTAGGGGTTCAGCGTGCCTGGGTCCACGTTGATGTACGGGTCCAACTTTTGGATGGTCACGGAGTACCCTCGGGCTTGGAGCAACTTGGCCAACGAGGCACTGACAATGCCTTTCCCCAGGCTGCTGCTCACACCGCCAGTGACAAAAATGTACCGGCTGTTCCGGCCGCTGGCCAGGGTGTCGGTGGAGGAAGAGTTTGGAGTAGACATGTCCCGCATATACGGGATTCAAAGGTAGACCAAAGTGACCCCCCTGGTCACAGGTCTAGGTTGCATTTCATCAACAATTCTTCACCCTGCATTCACATCCCCCTCTCCTGGGGATTCCATGCGTTGCGTCAGGGCCTGAACCCAAGGGACCTCCTCCAAGAATTCTCGGGCTACGATGCGGATCAAGGTGTAGCCTGGGATGGCCAACACCATGCCCATGGGCCCTGCCAGGCTGCCAGCCACGGACACCACGATGAAAATTTCAAGTGGGTGGGCAAACACGCGCTTGGCAAAAACCACCGGCTGGGTGAACACGTTGTCGATGGCTTGGGCCGCCGCAAACATGGCC
>CAJWII010000131.1 GCA_913041065.1 uncultured Flavobacteriales bacterium | reverse complement strand
CCACTTCATGGAAATTCGTCCGCCGGCATGGGAGGAAGGCCTTTCCGATGCCTGAGCCCAAATCGACCAAGCCCAACCGCGACTTCCCCGAAGAAGTCTTCGATGTGGTCCGGGCCATCCCGCCCGGCAGGGTGACCTCGTACGGGGCCGTGGCCAAGTGCTTGGGGGCGGCCCGCGCCAGCCGTCATGTGGGCTGGATCTTGAACAAAAGTTTTGGCGTGACGCCCCCCGTGCCGGCGCACCGCGTTGTGAACCGCCAGGGGATGTTGACGGGTGCAATTCACTTTCCGGTGGACCGGCCGATGGACGACATGCTCGAAGCGGAAGGCGTGGTGGTGAAAAACGGGTGCATTGTGGACTTTGAGACTGTGATTTGGGACCCCTTGACCGAACTTTGATCCCATGAGCAAGTGGACGAACGAAGCCATCCTCGACGCGTTGCGTGGGGTGGTTGAGCCGGAGTTGGGCAAGGATGTGGTCTCCCTCGACTTGGTCGAGGTGGAAGGCACCGCCGCGGACCACGGCGCAGGCTTGACGCTGACGGTGAAGTCCAGCAACCCCGCCATGCACGCCCGAAAGCGCATGCAGGAAGCGGTCGAGTTCGCGTTGGAGCGCGCCTTCGGCAAGCCCGTGTCGTGCGACGTGAAGGTGCTTCCCCTGAAGCAGGAGGAACGTACGCTCGAGACCCGAAAGGTCCTGCCCGGCGTGGAGCACGTCATCGCCGTCGCCTCCGGCAAGGGCGGTGTGGGCAAGAGCACGGTGTCGTCCAACCTCGCCGTGGCCTTGGCCCAACTCGGCTACAAGGTTGGCCTGGTCGACGCGGACATCCACGGCCCAAGCGTGCCGACCATGTTCGACGTGGCCGGGGAGAAGCCCCAACCTGTGGAGGTGGAAGGCAAGACCAAAATCGAGCCCATCGAGCAGTACGGCGTCAAGGTCTTGTCCATCGGCTTCTTCGCGGACCCAGACCAAGCGATTGTGTGGCGAGGACCCATGGCCAGCCGTGCGCTCAACCAGCTGTTCACGGACGCCGACTGGGGCAATCTTGATTTCATGATTGTTGACTTGCCTCCTGGCACGGGCGACATCCACCTTTCCTTGGTGCAGCAGGTTCCACTCTCCGGGGCCGTCATTGTGAGCACACCACAGGACGTGGCATTGGCCGACGCTCGGAAGGGCGTGGGCATGTTCCGTTTGGATGAGCTGAAGGTCCCGTTGCTGGGCATGGTGGAGAACATGGCCTACTTCGTGCCGCCGGACATGCCGGAGAAGAAGTACCACATTTTCGGCCGCGACGGGGTGAAGCGATTGGCCGACAGCCTTGAGGCGCCGTTCCTGGGCGAATTGCCGTTGCTCCAAACCATCCGCGAGGCCGGGGACGCAGGCCGCCCTGCCGTCCTTCAAACGAATGGCGAAGCGGCCGCGGCGTTTCGGTCTGTCGTCGCTAACTTGCTGAAGCAACTCGGCAAAGACGTTTGACATGGCAATCCCCAGCGTGCAAGAACGCGTGGAAACTACGCTCCAGGAACTCCGGCCCTACCTCGAAGCGGACGGGGGCGACATCCGTTTGGTGGAAATCACCGACGACCTCGTGGCGCGCATCGAATTGATGGGGGCCTGCGCGGATTGCTCCATGATCAACATGACCCTGAAAGGCGGCGTGGAGTCGGCGCTGAAGAAGGCCGTGCCGGAGCTTACGGCGATCGAGGCCATCAACCTTCTTTGAAGGCTGATTCGTGAAATTCCTTCAGTGAACACCCCACGTCCTGCGTTGTTGGGTGAGTAGTTTTGTGTACGACATGATTCAAACGGACATTCTGATCATCGGTGCAGGCCCATGCGGCTTGTTCACGGTCTTTGAAGCGGGCTTGCTCAAGCTGCGTTGCCACCTCATCGACGCCCTGCCACAACCCGGCGGGCAATGTGCAGAGATCTACCCCAAGAAGCCCATCTACGACATCCCCGCCTACCCCAGCATCCTGGCCGGCGAGTTGGTCGACCAATTGATGGAGCAGGCGGAGCCTTTCAAACCCGGGTTCACTTTGGGGGAACGTGCCGAGACGATTGTCAAAGACGACGAGGACCAGTTCATCGTGACCACCAACCGTGGCACGGTGCACCGCGCCCCCATCATCGCCATCGCCGGCGGTTTGGGGTGTTTTGAGCCCCGCAAGCCGCCCATCGCCAACCTCGCCGACTTTGAGGACAAGGGGGTGGAGTACATCATCAAGGACCCCGAGTTCTACCGCGGCAAGCGCGTGGTGGTCAGCGGGGGAGGGGACAGCGCCCTCGACTGGACCATCTTCTTGGCTGACGGCGTCGCCAGCGAAGTCACATTGGTGCACCGCCGCGATGGATTCCGTGGGCACCTCGACAGCGTCCAAAAGGTCATGGACCTCGCCGAGCAAGGCAAGGTCCGCCTCCTGACCAACGCCGAAGTGGTCGGCACGGAGGGTGACGGCAAGCTCGAGACCCTGACCGTCAAGCACAAAACCGAGGGCGAAATGTCCCTCGAGACGGACCACTGGGTGCCGTTGTTTGGCCTGAGCCCCAAGCTGGGCCCCATCGCCGACTGGAACCTGAACATCAGCAAGAACGCCATCGAGGTGGACACCTTCGATTACAGCACCAACGTGCCGGGCATCTACGCCATCGGAGACATCAACACCTACCCCGGCAAGCTCAAGCTCATCCTCTGCGGCTTCCACGAAGCCACGCTCATGGTGCAGAGCGCGTTCAAGCGCATCTACCCGGACAAGAATTTGGTGTTGAAGTACACCACGGTGAACGGCGTGGCTGGTTTCTAACTTGGCGGCATGAGCATGATCAAAGTGACGGTCGTCGACCGCGAAGGCGAATCCCACGAACTCGACGCCCCCACCGACATGGGGATGAACATGATGGAGCTGTGCAAGAGCGCGGAACTCCCTGTGGAAGGCACCTGCGGTGGCATGGCCATGTGCGCCTCGTGCCACATGTACTTGCGCAGCGACCACTCCCTCCCCGAAAAGTCAGACGACGAGGAGGACATGCTTGACGAGGCGTTTCACGTCACCGACGAGAGCCGCCTCGGATGCCAAATCCACTTGGCCGACGACCTCGACGGCCTCGTTGTGGAGCTCGCACCGGTCGGCTGAACGGTCGGTCAGCCCCGGTTCGTGTAGTGGGCCTCATAGTACTTCTGGTACTCCCCTGACGTCACCTCCTCCAACCAGTCCTGGTTCTCAAGGTACCAATCCACGGTGCCCGCCAACCCTTCCTCGAACGTGACGCTGGGCTTCCAGCCCAACCGTGCCTCCAAGTGCGACGCGTCGATGGCGTACCGCATGTCGTGCCCGGCCCGGTCCTTCACGAACCTGATGAGCGACTTGGATTGGCCATGTTCTCGTCCGAGTTTGGCGTCCACCAACTCTATCAGCTTGTGGACCAAATCGATGTTGCGCCACTCGTTCAGTCCACCCACGTTGTAGGTGTCGCCCACCCATCCTCGGTTCAGAATGACGTCGATGGCCGCGGCGTGGTCTTCCACCCACAACCAATCTCGCACGTTCACGCCTTCCCCGTAGATGGGCAACTCCCTTCCTTCGACGATGTTGCGGATCATCAACGGGATGAGCTTCTCTGGGAATTGGTGCGAGCCGTAGTTGTTGGAGCAGTTGGAGATCACCACGGGCATGCCGTAGGTGTGGTGGTACGCCCTCACCACGTGGTCGCTTGACGCTTTGGATGCGCTGTACGGCGACCGTGGGTCGTACGGTGTGGTTTCGGTGAACAGGCCGTCTTCGCCCAACGACCCATACACTTCGTCGGTGCTGATGTGGTAGAAGAGCGACGTCTCCATGCACCCGCGAGCTGTCCACGACGTCTTTGCTGCATTCAAGAGCGTCGCCGTCCCCAAGATGTTGGTCTCCAAGAAGGCCAAGGGATTTTCAATGCTCCGATCCACATGACTCTCCGCCGCGAGGTGCACCACCGCGTCGAACGCATGCTCCTCAAACAACCCGGCCAACAGCGCACCGTCTTGGATGTCGCCTTTCACGAAGGTGTGCCGCGCGTCGCCCTCCACATCCCGGAGGTTGGACAAATTTCCGGCGTACGTCAGCACGTCCAGGTTGACAATGCGAATCCCTTCATGGTTCCGCAACAACGTGCGAACCACATGCGAGCCGATGAACCCTGCACCACCGGTGACAAGCACCGATTGAAACGTTCGAGTTTGGTGTGGGGCTTGGGGCGCTGTCATGCTGAGATGAAGGTAAGGTCAGAGGCTCCAGTAGTCGAGGTCGCCGGTCTTGCCGCGGAACACGCCTTTGACGTCAATGACTGTGCCTTGACCACCTTTCAGCAGGCGTTGGAAGTCCTTGGCCTCGAATGAAGCGTACTCGGCGTGGTTGACAGCGGCAATGATGGCGTGGTAGCCGTCTTGCTGAGCCTCAGGGATCAAATCCAGGTCATATTCCTTTTTCACCTCGTCCGCGTTGGCTTGTGGATCCACGATGTCCACCTTCACTTTGAAGGACACCAATTCTCGGATGACATCAATGACTTTGGTGTTGCGAATGTCAGCCACGTCCTCCTTGAACGTCAGACCCATCACCAAAACTTTGGCGTCGAGAGGATTGATGTCGCGGGCAAGCAGGCGTTTCACGGTCTGTTTCCCAACGTAGAAGCCCATGCTGTCGTTGATGTAGCGGCCGCTGTTGATGACCCGGGCGTGGTAACCCAGTTTGTTGGCCTTCCATGTTAAATAGTAAGGATCAATGCCAATGCAGTGTCCACCTACGAGCCCCGGCTGGAACTTGAGGAAATTCCACTTTGTTCCAGCGGCTTCCAGCACCTCGAAGGTGTTGATGCCCACCTTGTCAAAAATGATGCTGAGCTCATTGACCAAGGCGATGTTGACGTCGCGCTGGGTGTTCTCAATGATTTTGGATGCTTCCGCCACGCGAATGCTGCTCGCCCGGAATGTGCCAGCTTTCACCACCAAGTCGTAGGTCTTGGCCACCGTGTTAAGCGTGGCCTCATCGCACGCACCGACCACTTTGACAATCGTCTCAATGGTGTTGACCTTGTCTCCTGGGTTGATGCGTTCAGGGCTGTATCCCACAAAGAAGTCGACGCCCATCTTGAGGCCGCTCTCCTCTTCTAGCACAGGAACACAGTCTTCTTCAGTGCATCCGGGATACACCGTGCTTTCATAGACCACAATGTCTCCCTTTTTCAAGGCTCGTCCCACTGTCCTAGAAGCCGCCACGAGAGGTCCGAGGTCTGGGTTGTGGTT
>CAJWII010000130.1 GCA_913041065.1 uncultured Flavobacteriales bacterium | reverse complement strand
CAACCCTTAAGACACTCTTTAACAATGTCTTAACATGCCGAAGTGCGATCAAGTGTCATATAGTGAATGTCCTTCTCCAGGGCCATGGGAAGCATGTCCAAAAAGAGACTCTAAGTAGGGAGGTTAACGCTCCAGCGAACCTCGAAATTCTCTGGCAGCAAGTCTGGCAGTAGATATCTCGATAGGCTATCTTGTGAGGGTAATTCTTTGTTTCACTTGCCAAGGCTTTTCAAGACAGAAAATCGCTGCATCCCAGCAGGCAACAAAAAAGCCCCACAACTGCGGGGCTTCTTTCAGGGCTCCTCCTCTTGGACTTGAACCAAGGACCCTCTGATTAACAGTCAGATGCTCTAACCAGCTGAGCTAAGGAGGAATTCGAGGACGGCAAAAATACGTCAGTTGGTGTATTCAAGCAATAACTTTGCGGAAAATCCCCAAATCCCTTGCTCATGTCTGTTCTCACCCTCGGCACCGTGGCGTTTGACACCATCGCCACCCCCTTTGGAAACTCAGGCAAAGTGGTGGGGGGCGCCGCCAGCTACATTGCCTTGGCGGTGAGCCATTTCACAGACCAACAACATGTGGTCAGCGTCATTGGAGAGGACTTTCCCCAAGCCTTCCTTGATGAATTGCGCAAGCGTGGCGCAGGCCTGGATGGGTTGACCCTGGTGGCGGGGGGGGCGAGTTTCCACTGGTCCGGCAGCTACCACAAAGACATGGTGGGGCGTGACACCTTGGCGACTGACCTGAATGTGTTGATCGGCTGGGAGCCGGCGGTGTCTGCCGCGGGCGCCGAGGCGGACTTTGTGATGCTTGGCAACTTGGACCCCGAGGTGCAGCTCAAGGTGTTGGACCAAATCCAAACCCCCAAGCTCGTGGTGCTCGACACCATGAACTTTTGGATGGACGTGGCCCTCGACAACTTGAAGAAAGTCATCGGCCGTGTGGACGTGCTTACGGTCAACGACGAAGAGGCGCGCCAACTGACGGGCAAACATTTTTTGCCGCAAGCCGCCGAGGCCATTCACGCCATGGGGCCCAAAACCGTTGTGATTAAGAAGGGAGAACACGGGGCGCTCATGTTCCACGAAGGTGAGGTCTTTTTCGCGCCGGCCTACCCACTCGACAAGGTTGTCGATCCCACGGGCGCTGGAGACACGTTTGCAGGAGGGTTCGTGGGATACCTCGCAGCCCGTGCGGCTGCCACCGGGTTGACCACATGGGAAGACATGAAGCAGGCGGTGACCGTGGGGTCGGTGATGGCCAGTTTCACGTGCGAAGCATTCGGGACAGAAGGGTTGGCGTCGTTGAGTGTCGACACACTTCGGGTCCGACACAATGCGTACTTGGCGCTGACGGCTTGCGGGGACGTGGTTTGGCCTCAGGGCTGAATGCCCAACCAAGGGCGAGGGTTCACGGCCCTTCCTTGAACCCACCACTCGAAATGCAAATGGGGCCCCGAGGTCCATTCCCCCGTGTTGCCCACCAACCCCACTGCTTCTCCACCTGCCACAAGGTCGCCTTGGGTCTTGAGCAGCGAGGCGCAGTGCTTGTATATGGAGACGCGCTCTCCTCGGTGTTGCAACACGAGGGTGTAGCCGGTTTCCACGGTGTAGGTGCTGAAGAGCACGGTGCCGTCGTCCACCGCCTGGATGGGGCTTCCCTCAGCTGCCGCCAAATCCACCCCGAGGTGGCCGATGCCCAAGTCCAACTCGTCGGACAGGGTGCCTGCCACAGGGGGGTAGCGGAACCCTGTGCTTGCTGCACCTCCTCGCTCTGACCGACGCTGAAGCGCAAACCGGTCCTCGGCGAGGACTTGACTTCGAAGTTGGGTTTCGTTCGGGCCTGCAGCGAGTAGCGCGGTGTCGACGTCTGGAAAGGCCTTGGCGCTTGTGCCCCAAGCGGAGGCGCCCGACCCCTGCAGGAATTCAATCGCACGGTTGTCGCCAGCCAGGGCGTGACGCAAAGCTTGGACAACCTGGCCGTTGTGCTCGAGCATGACCGTGAGGCTGTCGGCGAGGGCCCGGGTGGCCGCCATGTCTTCCCGGGTTTGGGTGGCCACGTAGCCGGGCACAACCCATTCGCGAAGTTGGGTTTGGGCCAATGTGAGGTACGTCAGCCCCACAACCAGCACCAAAACCCCGCCCACCATCCAGGCCCACCCGCGTGGCGTCCCGCGAAACACCCGGATTTCAGAAAACGAGTTTTCGTCAAAGACGGTGACTTTGAATCGGTGCTTCCAACGCGACATGTTGCGAATATCGCCACGCTGACAAAGTTTCTACCGCGGGGAAGGGTTCATCCAATATTTTTGGCATCCTTACGTTGAAGCAACCCATGTCACGCCGCCTCCTGATCTTGATTCCCGCCCTGATGGCGCTGACGTGGATGTCTTGCACGACCAAGCGAGACGGGCGGGCTTACAGGCTCTACCACAACACCACTGCGAAGTACAACGGCTTCTTCTACGCGAACGAAGCGCACGCGGAGGCCGAGGTCAAATTGGAAGAGCTTCATGAAGAGCGCTGGGATGAAGTGCTGCCGCTGTTTTTGGAATCGGACGACGAAAGCGCCCAGCAAATTTTCCCGCTCATGGAGCGCGCCATCGAGAAGTGCACGCGCGTGGTGGACCGCCACACCATGGCCCCACCCAAGCGGATGACCAAGTCGTTCAGCCGGCCGGTCATGAACAAGTGGATCGACGACAATTACACGGTGATTGGCAAGTCGTACTACCTTAAGGGAGACTACCCCAAGGCGGAGGAGATCTTCACCTACCTGGCGCGCACGGTGAATGGGGACGACGCCGAGGCGTGGGCGTACTCGTGGCTCGGCCGAACACACATGCGTGCTGGCGACGACGTCAAGGCCAAGAACTCCCTGGCCAAAGCCGAAGGCATCCGAGACGCTTCGGACGAGGCGATGGTGCACACCCTTCTAGTTCTGGCGCAATACCGCATCCTGACGGAGGAGTTTGAAAAGGCCGCGCGCCATTTGGAGGACGCGTTGCCCAGGATGGGCAAAAAGGACAAAGAGCGCACTCGCGCCACGTTCGTCTTGGCTCAATGCCTTCGGGCTGCGGGGGACAAGGAAGGGGCCATCGAGCAATTTCAAGAAGTGGCCGACATGCGCTGGGCGGATTACGAATGGGTGTTCCAAGGCAACATACAACAGGCCATGACGTACGAGCGTCGCAATGGGAACAGCGAGGCCATTGTGGAGTTGTTGGAAGACATGTTGGAGGATTCCAAAAACGAGGAGTTTTTGGACCAGGTGTTCTACGCGTTGGGCGAGGTGGCGTTGGAAGACCGTCGTCGAGACGAGTCCTTCGATTTGTTCAAGAGCAGTGTGGGGGCCCACGTCGACAACAACCGCCAACTTGGAAAAGGGTACCTGAAGCTTGCCGACCTCTACATGGAGGACTTGGAGTACCCCACGGCGCAAGCCTACTACGACAGCGCCTTGGTCCACATGGACGACGACAGCGAGCGAAAAGACGAGGTCAGCTCTTTGGCGTCAGACTTGACCAGCTTGGTGGACAACTTGAACATCATCCAAGAGGTGGACAGCTTGTTGGATTTGTGCGACATGGATGAGGATTTGAGGCTTCGTGCTGTGGACCGTGTCTTGAGGAGCATGGAGCTGGAGTTGAAGCGCGCCCGCGAGGAGCGGGAGGCGGCGGCAGAGGCTGCAGCCGCGGCGGCGGCGGCCGACAATTCGGGGGCGGGCATGTTTTGGCCGTACAACGGCCAACTTCGTACGTCTGGACAGCAACAATTCCTTTCTTACTGGGGAGGCCGCGTGTTGGAGGACGATTGGCGCCGCTCCAACAAGATGAGCAACCTGTTCGTGGACGAGGAGGAAGGGGAGGATCTCGAGGCTTCAGATGAGGAGGAAGAGATCCTTGATCCGCTGGACCCAGCCAATTTGCCCACATTCGAAGAATTGCTGGCGGCGCTCCCCTGCGAGCCCGAAGCCCGTGTTTTGGAAGAAGAGCGCATGGCGGAAGCCTACTACAATGCAGGGCTGGATTACCGCGAGAAGCTCAGCGACAACGAAAAAGCCATCGAAACCTGGGTGGAGCTCATCGAACGGCTCGACAGCTCGGCGTTTCACCCGACGGCACACTACCAATTGTTCCGGACCTATTTGGAGCGAGAAATCGAGGAGAACTACCAAAACCCCTTCTGCGACGATTGCAACAGCCAGTTCTGGGCCGACGAAATCGTTCGCTTGTACCCCGGCAGTGAATGGGCGCGCTTGATCGAGGACCCCGACTTCAAAGACGAGGAAGAGGTTTTGCGCGAGGTTCAACGGGAAGTCTATGAATCCTTGCTCAGCCGTTACTACACAAAAGATTACCAGAGGGTGCTGTTGGACATCGACGAGGTGGTGTCTGCGGACAGCGTGAATTTCTTCGCGTGCAAGTACACCTTGCTCCGTGCGCAGTGCGTGGGCGGGTTGACGAGCTACAGCGGAGACCGCACTCCGTACTTCGAAGCCCTGCAAGGGGTGGTGGCGGATTGTCCGGACACCGAGGAAGCGGCGTTTGCCCAAGACATCATGCGCAAGCTTGGGGTGGAGCTGGGACCAGACGCCCGGGGCAGCAAGGAGCGGGACCCCGCGCCCGAGGCGTCTCCGTTTGAAGTCCAACCCAACAATGAACATTACTTCGCCATTTTCATCCCGGTCGGCGGGGGAAGTGGAAACAAGGCCAAGGCGCAGGCCTCAGATTTCAACAGCGCGTTCTACGCATCGAAAGGCCTGAAAGTGACGAGCAATTTGATCGACCGTTCAACCCAAGTGGTTTTGGTCAAATCCTTTGCAAACAAAGGAGAAGGCATGGGGTACTACGACATCTTCACATCCAACCGAGAAGACCTCATTGAACTGAATTCCTCAGGGTACGACGTGGTGCTCATCAGCAATGAAAACTATGTGACATTGTTCAAAAACAAGGACCTCTCAGGGTATGTGGAGTGGTTCACAGGACAGTACCTTTCCGACAAATGATTGGCAACAAAAAATCCACCCCGGGCATGCATACCTCAAGCACGGATGCGGTGAACCGCATTGTCGAAGGAACCACGTTTGAAGGAAACATCCGCAGCGAAAGCAACATGCGGATTGACGGCACTTTTGAAGGCGACATCGCCACCAAAGGCCGCATCGTGGTTGGACCCAAAGGCATCATCAAAGGCAACGTGACCTGCATCCATTGCGAAGTGGAGGGCGTCATGGAAGGCCAAATCGAAGTGAAGGAATTGATGGCCCTCAAGTCGTCTGCCAAGGTGGCCGG
>CAJWII010000129.1 GCA_913041065.1 uncultured Flavobacteriales bacterium | reverse complement strand
GCGGGCGGCACGAACCTTTCTCTCGAATCGTTCGTGGCCTCGGAAGCGTTGCCCCGCGTGTTTTCTGCGGGCGGGTGGAAAGACGTCTTGCGCGCCGAGACCGTGCTGGATGAATTCGACGTGACGGAACCCATCGTACTGGGTGGCGGAGATGGCTACCAGCGCCCCGAGGCATTGGCCTTGGCTGAAGTACGAATGGCGGTGCCCGTGAACTTTCCGAAGGGGTACGACGTGTCAGATCCCCATTTGGCCCGTCTCATTGGGCTGAACGAGCTCAAGCATTGGGAGTTGGCCCCCTCCAACGCCGCCCGACTGCACGACGCAGGGGTGCCTGTTGCGTTCACCGCGCATGGGTTGAAAGACCCGTCGGCCTTCTTGGGGAACGTCCGTAAGGCGGTCGAAGCAGGCTTGTCTGAAACAGATGCGCTTCGGGCCTTGACCTCGACGCCTGCGTCGTGGCTTGGCCTGTCGGACCAATTGGGGTCTTTGAAGCAGGGCCGCGTGGCCAACGTGTTGGTGACGGACGGGCCGTTGTTTGCCCAGGGCACCCACATCGTGGAGCATTGGGTCGCTGGACAAGCCACGCCGATGCGGGACCGCCACCCCTTGGACCTCACGGGGACGTACAACGTCAACTTGGAAGACAGCGTGTACGCTGTGGAAGTGAAAGGCGAGCCCAACGCATGGAAGGCGTCGTGGGCAGTCAACGACTCCACCGACAAGAAGGTGGCGTTGACCCTCGACAACCGGACAGTGGTGTTCCGCATTCCGGCCGCGGACGGCCCCATTCGGTTGACCGGCAACGTGTGGATGGAGAGCCGCATTTGGGAAGGATCAGGCCAAACCGCCGACGGCCGATGGGTTGATTGGTCCGCCATCCGCAACGCCGACGAAGACCCTGCCCCAGACGCCCAAGAGGATGAAGCCGCCGAGGAAGGCGCCGATGTCGAGGAAGCTCTGGAGGAGGAAATCCTTGACGTGGAGGAAGACGGCCTGGACTTGTCCGGGGTCGTGTACCCCTTCACCGCCTACGGCACGCCAGACCGGCTTGAAGCGGAGACCGTGTGGATCCGAAACGCGACGGTGTGGACCTGCGAGGAAGAGGGGGTACTCAGCGCCGCCGACGTGCTGGTCCACGAAGGCAAGCTCGTAGCCGTGGGTGCCCAGCTCAATCCGTCGGACTTGCTGCCCGCGGGGGTGGTGCCGGTGGAGTTGGACGCCAAGGGCAAACACGTGACGCCAGGTGTGATTGACGAGCACACGCACATCGCCGTGGACCGCGGGGTGAACGAAGGCACCCAGGCGAGCAGCGCCGAAGTGTGGATTGGCCACTCCGTCAACAGCGAGGACGTCAACATGTATCGACAACTGGCCGGCGGGGTGACGTGCGCCCAAATCTTGCACGGCTCGGCGAACCCCATTGGGGGTCAGAGCGCCATCGTCAAATTCCGGTGGGGGGCCGAGCCGCGGGAACTCCTGTTCGAGGATGCGGTGCCGTTCATCAAGTTTGCCCTCGGGGAGAATGTGAAGCAGAGCAACTGGGGCGACGGGTACCGAAGCCGCTTCCCGCAGACGCGCATGGGGGTGGAGCAGGTCTACTACGATCACTTCATCCGGGCCCGCGAATACGGCATGGCGCAGCTTGAGCACAGGGCCGCCCTCCGCAGCGCCAAGCGCAAGGACATCCGGGAAGGCCGGGGACCGCTGGCGCCACGTGTGGATTTGGAGCTGGAGACGTTGCTTCAAATCCTTCGGGAGGAGCGATTCGTGACGTGCCACAGTTACCGCCAAGACGAGATCAACATGCTGATGCACGTGGCGGATTCGTTGGGCTTCCGCTTGAACACGTTCACGCACATTTTGGAAGGCTACAAGGTGGCCGACAAGATGGCGGAGCACGGTGCTGGCGGGTCGAGTTTCAGCGATTGGTGGGCGTACAAATACGAGGTGAAGGACGCCATTCCTTACAACGGCGCCGTGCTGCACAACCAAGGTGTGGTGACGGCCTTCAACTCTGACGATGCGGAGATGGCGCGCCGCTTGAACCAGGAGGCGGCCAAGGCGCACAAGTACGGCCGCGTGCCAGAGGAGGAAGCGTTGAAGTTTGTGACGCTCAACCCAGCCAAGCTCCTGCACATCGACCACAGGACGGGCTCGTTGAAGGCGGGCAAAGACGCCGACGTGGTGGTGTGGTCTGACCACCCTCTGAGCATCAACGCCAAGGCAGAACAAACCTTCGTCGATGGCGTCCGCTGCTTCGACAAGGACCGTGACTTGGCGCTTCGCGAGGCCATGCGCTTGGAGCGTGCCCGCCTCACAGCCAAGATGTACGACGTCGGCCAAGCTTCGGGCACCGCCGGCCAAAAGCGACCCAGCGAGCGCATTCAATCACATTACCACTGCGACACCCTGACCGATGAAAACCGTTGATTTGACCACCTTGTTTGGGGCCGTGCTGGCCTTGATGTTGGGCGCCACCGCGGCTTGGGCCCAGCCCACCCCCGGGGCAGAACAAAGCCGTTCCATGTTGATTTTGGGCGCCACCGCCCACTTGGGCACGGGCGACGTCTTGGAAGATTGCGCAGTGGGGTTCAGGGACGGCAAAATCGATTACGTCGGCCGCAGCTTTCAGGTGAACCGCCAGAAGTACGACGACATCGTGGACGCCACCGGACAACATTTGTACCCGGGGTTCATTGTGACCAACACCACCTTGGGGCTCCAGGAAATTGGCGCGGTGAGGGCCACCCAAGATCAATACGAGGTCGGCACGTTCCGCCCGAACGTTCGGTCTGTGATTGCGTTCAACACGGACAGTGAAATCCCCCCCACCGTGCGCACCAACGGGGTGTTGATGGGCCAAATCACCCCCCGAGGAGGCGTGGTCTCGGGCTCAAGCGGGGTCGTCCACTTCGACGGTTGGAACTGGGAAGACGCCGCCATGGTGATGGTGGATGGAATCCACTTGAATTGGCCGTCCACGCACCACCGCCACCGCAGCGACGGCAAGGTGGACATCCAGCGCAGGAAGACATACGACCAGCAGAAGCATGAAATTGAGCGGTTCTTCGGCGAGGCCCAAGCCTACGCGGCTGCGCCTCGAGGCTCGGTGACCGACGTGAGGCACGAAGGGATGCGCGGGCTGTTCGACGGGTCGCTGTGTTTGTACGTTCACACCAACGACGCAAGGGCCATCACGGAGGCGGTTCATTTCAAGCGAGACTTGGGCATCGAGCGCATGGCCATTGTCGGAGGCTACGACGCCTACCTCGTGGCAGACTTGCTTCGGGAAAACGACGTGGCGGTGATGTTGCAAAGCGTGCACAGCCTCCCCCGGTTTGCCGACGACGACGTGGATTTGCCGTTCAAGTTGCCCAAGCTCCTGATGGACGAAGGGTTGACCGTGGCGTTGCAGGTCGACAAGCGGATGACCGAGATGAATTCGCGCAACCTCCCGTTTTACGCCGGCACGGCCCGGGCGTACGGATTGACAGAGGAGCAGGCGATCCAGGCGTTGACGCGCAACCCTGCGCGCATTTTGGGCATCGACGACCAAGTGGGGACCTTGGAGCGCGGGAAGGTGGCGACAATGTTCTTGTCCGAAGGCGACGCGTTGGACATGCGGACCAACAGCCTGACCCATGCGTGGATTGAGGGCCGGGACATCGACCTTGACAACCGTCAGCGTCAGCTCTACCGGAAGTTCCAAACGAAGTACGGCGCCGAGGTGTTGGACGCCCCTGCGCCCAGAAACTGACTCGGCCTCTGGCCAGGCCTCAGTATCCTGCCCGGGACCGAACGCGAGACAGAACGTCGCCGGCCACGGCCCGTGCCTTCTCGGCGCCCTTGGCCAGGGCTTCGTCGATTTGGGCCTTGTCGGCCATGAGCTCGTGGAAGCGCGCCCGCTCCTCGGCAAATCCGTCCACCAAGGATTCGAGCAACGCCTTCTTGGCGTGTCCCCATCCGTAGCCTCCTGCGTTCAACTGGCGGGCCATGTCGTCGGCTAGGGCTTCGCTGGCGACCAAGCGGTACAAGCTGTGGGTCACGTTGGCCTCGGGGTCTTTCGGATCTTCGAGCGGTGTGGCGTCGGTGACGATTTCCTTGTTGATCCGCTTCTTCAGCGCCTTCGGGTCATCGAAGATGTTGAGTGTGTTCTCGCGCGACTTGGACATCTTGCCGCCGTCCAACCCTGGGACGTACATCGTCGCCTCCTGCGTCATGGCTTCGGGAAGCACGAAGGTGTCGCCCATGGCGTGGTTGAAACGGCTCGCGACGTCGCGGGTCATTTCGAGGTGTTGCATTTGGTCTTTGCCCACCGGGACGAGGTCCGCATCGTAGAGCAGGATGTCCGCGGCCATCAACATGGGGTACGCGAAGAGCCCGGCGTTCACGTCGCCCAGCCGGTCTTGCTTGTCCTTGAAGCTGTGCGCCAAGGTCATGCGCGAGTAAGGGAAGAAACATTGCAGGTACCACGCCAGCTCGGCGCACTCGGGCACGTCGCTTTGGCGGTAGAACACAGTGCGCTCGGTGTCCAACCCAAAGGCCATCCACGTTGCCGCCACGGCGTACGTGTTCTCGCGGAGGGTGGCGCCGTCTTTGATTTGGGTCAAGGAGTGCAGGTCCGCGATGAACAGGAACGAATCGTTGGCGCCTTCGTTCGCCAATTCGATGGCCGGCTTGATCGCCCCCAGGATGTTGCCGAGGTGAGGGATGCCGGTGCTTTGGATGCCTGTCAGAACGCGTGCCATGGGATGGGGTTTAGCAGAATTCGTCGAACGCCATTTTCAGGTGGTCGGCGATCATTTCTGCAGTGCGGCCTTCGATGTGGTGACGCTCCACCATGGCTGCCAAACGGCCGTCCTTGAACAACGCCACACAGGGAGATGAAGGAGGGTAGGGGAGCATGAACTTGCGCGCACGGTCGACGGCTTCGCGGTCGACGCCTGCGAAGGCTGTGGTGAGGTTGGTGGGCACCTTGCTGTGCTGGACCGCCAACTTGACGCCAGGACGCATGGAGCCGGCGGCACATCCGCACACGCTGTTGAGGACAACCAAGGTGGTGCCTTCTTTGGCCAACGCGGCGTCCACGTCAGCTTCGGTGATCAATTCGGAGAAACCGGCCTCGGTGAGGTCGGTCTTCATGGGGGCTACGAGTTCAGGTGGGTACATCGTGGTTGATTTTCAGAGATGAGGGGACAACAGGCGTCAGGCGTCGGTGTTCTCGTCAGGCGCGGTGGAGCGCAAGAACAGCTCGTCGTATTGCTCGTCGTGGATGGGGGCTGGCGCGTCGATCATCACGTCGCGGCCGCTGTTGTTTTTGGGGAAAGCG
>CAJWII010000128.1 GCA_913041065.1 uncultured Flavobacteriales bacterium | reverse complement strand
ATAAAAAAAGAAGCCCCCGTTACGAACGAGGGCTTCCTGAGGTTGCGTTTGAAATTGACTTATCCACACATGCTCAAGCGGCCCCTGTCTTTCGGACAGTTGCAGCAACAACACATGTTTGTGATCGCAGTCATTCAACGAAGATAGATGAATTTTTGAAAAGCCCAAACGAGCAGGTCTTTTTCATCGACGAAACTCACCTCAAGACGGCAAAGCGCTCCGCGTCCAACCGGAGCAAAATGCCCAGCAGAAGGGTAAAGCCCATCAGCGAGGAACCGCCGTAACTGAAGAAAGGCAAGGGAATGCCAATGACGGGCGCCAGGCCAATCACCATGCCGATGTTCACCAGGAAGTGCATGAACAGGATGCTGGCCACCGCGTAGGCGTACACCCGAGTGAACTGCGACCTCTGCCGTTCTGCGAGGTGAAGGACACGCAGGATGAGGAACATGAACAACCCCACAACCCCGGCGCTTCCCAAGAACCCCCATTCTTCTCCCACCGTGCAGAAAATGAAGTCGGTTTCTTGTTCAGGCACGAAGCCGTAGGCGGTCATGGGACCACGGGCCCAGCCCTTCCCGGTCCATCCGCCCGATCCGATGGCGGCTTTCGCGTGGCGGATGTTGTAATCGGCGTCGGGGTTGTCGACGTCGATGCCGAAGAGCACGTGGATGCGCTCACGTTGGTGTTTTTTGAGCACCTGCTCCATCCCCAAATGCAAGCCTGTTGAGAATGCCATGCCTCCCAACAACAGCGCGGTGCCCCAACGCGAAACGGCCTTTCTCCGGCGCGGAAGGGTGGCGGCCCGCACCAGAAGTAGGGTCAAAGTGCCGAGCAACGCCAGCGAAAGCAGGAACCACCAAAAGCCTGACGTGCTGCCCAAGAAGGGGTACCAACTCTCAGAGGCGCCAAGCAGAATGGTGAGCACGGCCAACACCAGCATGCCCACCCCGACCAAGAGGACGTTGCCGCTCAGCCCTTCGCGGTAGAGCACGAAGATGAACCCTCCGAAGACCAACACCGTGCCAGCGTCGGGTTGCAGCAGGATGAGGCCTGCAGGCGCCGCAATCAACGCGAGGGTTTGCAGCCGTGTCTTGAACGTGCGCCAAGGCCGGCCATCTCGGCTCAGGAACCAGGCCAGAATGAGGGCGGTGGCGGTCTTGGCGAACTCGCTGGGTTGGATGCCGAAGCTTCCAACTCCAAACCAAGAACGCGCCCCGCCGACCTTCCTGCCCACCACGAGCACGGCCATGAGAAGCAGCATGACCGCGGTGTAATGCACCACACTCGTTCGGATGTAGAACACCCCCTCCACGGCCAACAGCCCCACCATGAGCACCGCGCAGACGCCCATCCAGATCAGTTGCTTGCCGGCCTTGCCGCCCATGTCCCACACGACCTCGGCCTCGGCCGTAGCGCTGACGATGTTCAGCCATCCGAGCACGACCAGAACCCCCAAAGTCAGGAGGGTGATCCAGTCCAAGCGTGCCGCCACGTTGAGAGAACGGCTGCTCATGGCGCGTCTTGGGATTCTGGGTCGCCCGAAGCGGCCTGGATTTGGGCCAAGCTGGCAGGGTCCACGAAGGTGGGATCCAATGGGTACGTGGCCCCGATGACCCGCGACTCCCGGGCCTTGTCGTCGATGTTGCCTCGAATGTATTTTTCCACCAAGAGGCCTGCAATCGGCGCGGCCCATTCGCCGCCCGCTCCCGCATTCTCCACGTACACGCTCAAGGCGATTTGAGGGTTTTCCCTGGGGGCGAACGCCATGAAGACGCTGTGGTCGGGTTTGCCGGGGTTTTGGACAGTTCCTGTCTTGCCGCATGTCGCAATCCCCGGGGTCAAGGCGCGACGACCCGTCCCCGACGGGTCTTCAATCACGTCCTGCATCGCGTCCAGGATGGCCGTAAAATGGACTTCGTCCACGTCGACATCTTGCCTGACGTGAAGCGCCTCAGGTTTGCCCTTGCCCCCGATGTCGCGGATGAGGTGCGGCTCCATGTACCACCCACGGTTCGCCATGATGGCGGCGAGGTTGGCCATGTGCAATGGGGTGGCCAGCAGCTCGCCTTCCCCGATGCTGATGGAATAGATGGTTCGGAAGGTCCAATGGCGCCGGCCGTAAATGTTGTTGTAGTAGGTGGTGTCGGGGACCAAACCGGACCGAGTCCCAGGAACATGGCCTCCGAGGTCGGTCCCAAAACCGAAGTCCTTGACACGCTCCGTCCACCACCCGAGCCCCAACCTGGCGTTGTCGAATTTGTCCTTGTCCGGGTGCTGGTTGACCATCCGACGCATGACGTCGTAGAAGTAGGGGTTGCAGCTGTGGACCACCGCCCTTCTCAAGTCGTCCTGGGTGTGTGCGCCGTGCCAGCCGATGACGTCGCGGTTGCACACGATGTGCGTTCTGGGCGAGATGACACCCTGCTGCATGCCGATCAGGCCTTGAACCATTTTGAAGATGGATCCGGGGCGGTAGGTTCCCCGGATCGCGCGGTTGTAGAGGGGTTTCCAGGGGTGCTTCGCCAAGCTGTCGTAGGCCGCCCCTCGGCTTGTCCCAGTCAGCAAGTTGCCGTCGAATGAAGGGGCTGAGACGAAGGCCAACACTTCGCCTGTGGAGGGTTCAAGGGCCACTACGGCGCCGCGCTTTCCCCGCATGAGGGCTTCGGCGTACCGCTGCAATTCGGTATCCAGCGTCAGCGTCAGGTCGTCCCCTGCGACAGGCATGGAATCAAGCTCGGTCAAGGTGTTCCGCACGTTGTTGCGCACATCCACGAGGTGGTGTCGGATGCCCGGGGTTCCGCGAAGATCCAGTTCGTGCAGGCCTTCAATACCCGATTTGCCCTTGTAGTCGCCCAACCGGTAGCGTCCGTCGTCGTTCATGTCTTGGCGGTCGACCTCGCGGTATTCGCCCACGATTTGGCTTGCAATGCCAAAGACATTCTCTCGCACGGGCTTGGTTCGGATGGACAACCCTGGGTATTTCCAAAGCTCCGCGCTGAGTGCCGCGTATTCTTCGGCGTTGAGCTGGCGCAACAGAGGCGAAGCCTTGTACCTCGAGTAGCGTCGAGCCTTGTTGAGCCGTGACACCAAGTTGTCAGTCTCGAGGGAAAGCAGTGTCGCCAACGCTGCGGTGTCCACGCCTGCCATGGCGCGAGGCACCACCATCAGTTCGTACCCTGGGACATTGTTGACGAGCAATTCGCCGTGGCGGTCCAGGCAGAGGCCTCGGGAGGGGTGAAGCAGTTCTTGTTCTTCGGTGAGGCGCTCCGCACGGTTGCGGTACTCGTCCGTGGTGACTTGCATTTGGAACAGCCGGATGATGAAGACCAATCCGACGGCCAACACCATGGCGCCGACAATGCGTTGGCGTCCAGAAAGGTGGTCGCCGTTCAACTCCATGGGTAGGCGCTTGCAGCCCCACCTGAAGTGCGTCCCGGGCGGTTGAACAAGCCCTGCAACAACAGGAACACACCCACATTCAGACCCGTGGACACGGCCGATTCCGCCAAAGTGCGGCCCATGAGGCCCCAACCGTTTTGAAGGCCAAACAACACCATCCAGTGAATGGCCAGCCCAAAGGCCACGAACACGGCATAGCGTCCCCACCCGTCTTGGTGGGGGTTCATAACATGCCCTTGCCGGAGGCCATCCCGCGATTCCATGGCGGAGATGAGCGATGGGTAGGCCATGCCCAGGGTGGTGCAGGCGGCCAAGTGCATGCCCCCGGTGAAGCACACCACATCCATCACGGCCCCGGTCCCGGCGGCCACCAAGAGATATGCGGTGGGGGACCACCCCACAGGCATCCGGAACAGCGCGTAGAGGTGCACGGCCAACAACCCGTAGCCCCCCCAGAAGATGCCAAAGCGGAACAACAGCACCTGGAACACGGTGGCCCACCCCAGGGTCCACAAGAGTGGGATCCCAGGGTTCATGGTTGCGGGGCTTGGGCGTTCAACAAATCGTCAATCCTGGCGTTGCGCGCAGACGCCAAGCACACCACGTGGCGGCTTGCGGGAAAATTGGCGCCCAGGGTCACGGTCAGGGTTTGGAATTCATCCGCCCCGCTCCTAGCGACATCTTCCACCGTCCCCACTGGGATATCCGCCGGGAAGACCCCGTCGTGGCCTGTGGTGAACACCGTGTCTCCTGGCAAGACCAACTGGGCGAGCGGCACGTCCATGACCGCCGCACGTCGCACGTCGCCTTTGCGCGCCAGCAACCGCACGGCTTGCCCTTGTCGCCCCACGCGCACGCTCCATTGTGCGTCGGGGTGTGTGAGGGTGAGAACCAAACTTTCGTGGGCGGTGGTGTCCACGATTTTGCCCGCAGCGTGTCCCAACGACAGCACGCCTGCGCCGGGCGCCAAACCGTCTTGCCCCCCGCGGTTGAGCACCATCCATGGCGACCCCTGCCAACTTGGGCTTCGGAGCACCTGTGCATGGCAGGAGGTCCAAGGGGTGGCTCCGGATTCCCGCAGCCGCTCTACCGTGGCACGCAACCGGGCGTTTTCAAGCATCACCAGTTCGTTGGCTTTCACCAACTGGGCCCAGTCGCTTAATTGTCCGAGGGTTTCCAACCAGGAGCCGGAGGCGCGCAACGACCACTTCGACATGGCCGTGCGTTGGTGGCTGTACGTCGTGTTCATCCAGCCCAACGCCACCCCCCACAGACCCAAGAAGAGGAGCCAGCGGTGGGTTCGTGCGAGAAGGGCCAGGAGGTTTCGCACGGCCCTGGGATCAGTTGCGCATCAAGAAGGGGAAACGGTCGATGTTCTTCAGCGCGATGGCGGTGCCTTTCGCCACGGCGTGAAGCGGGTCGTCCGCCACGTGAACGGGGAGTTTGGTCTTGTGCTGGATCCGCTTGTCCAACCCGCGCAGTTGGGCCCCTCCTCCGGCGAGGTAGATCCCTGTTTTGAAGATGTCGGCCGACAATTCAGGCGGCGTGTCCTCGAGTGCGCTGTGGATGCTTTCCTCAATCTTGGAGATGCTCTTGTCGAGCGCACCGGCAATTTCAGCGTAGGTCACCACGATTTCTTTGGGGATGCCCGTGATCAAGTCGCGTCCGTGGACGGCGTAGTCCTCGGGCGGGTTCTCCAACTCGGTGAGTGCAGACCCGACGGCGATTTTGATTTGTTCTGCGGTGCGCTCCCCGATGAGGATGTTGTGCTGGCGGCGCATGTAGTCTTCAATGTCGTGGGTGAACTCATCCCCAGCGACGCGAATGTTGGTGTCGGTCACGATCCCGCCCAAGGCAATCACCGCAATCTCTGACGTGCCACCTCCGATGTCGACAATCATGTTGCCCATGGGCTCTTCCACGTCGATGCCGATGCCGATGGCCGCCGCCATGGGC
>CAJWII010000127.1 GCA_913041065.1 uncultured Flavobacteriales bacterium | reverse complement strand
ACATCATCCACATCGACGTGCCAGGCGTCGGTCAGGCCGTCCGGAAATGGTTCGGCGTGATGCGACCTGTTGACCTCGACAACTTCTGATCTGAACCATCCATGAAGAAGCACACTACCCTCCTCTTGGCCGGAATCTTGGCCGCAGGAACCGCTTTGGCGGGCAACCCTGACCGTGCCGGATCTGCCGGTGCAGGTCAATTGCTGATCAACCCTTGGGCCGGATCCAACGGGCTCGCGGGCATCAACATGGCCAGCGTCAAGGGCCTCGAAAGCACGTTCAACAATGTGGCTGGTTTGGCATTCGTCAACCGCAACGAATTGACGTTTTCAAACAGCATGTACCTCAGTGGCACAGGCATCAGCATCAACTCGGTGGGCTTTGCCACGAAAGTCGGAGACTCCGGGGTCTTGGGTCTGGACGTGTCGAGCATGAGCTTTGGCGACATCCCAATCACCACAGAAGACTTGCCTGAAGGCGGCATCGGCTCCTTCTCTCCTGCATTCAGCCGGTTGGGTGTGTCGTATGCCCGCGAATTCTCAAACTCCATCTACGGTGGACTCACCATGCGCATTGTCAGCGAAAGCATCAGCAACGTTCGCGCAAGTGGTGTGTGCTTTGACGCAGGCATTCGCTACATCACAGGTGAAAACGACAAACTGCGCTTTGGCATTGCCTTGCGCAACGTCGGGGCCCCGATGCGCTACGCCGGCGACGGTTTGACCGTCACTGCAACACCCCAGGGCGCAGACGAAGGATTGACTGTCTTCCAGCGTTCCGAGAAGTACGAATTGCCTTCTTTGGTCAACATTGGCTTGGCCGTGGACGTGGTCAGCAACGACAACAACACCGTGACCATCAACGGTCAATTTGTGTCCAACAGTTTCACCAAGGACCAGCTCGGAGCCAGCGTGGAAGCAAACCTCGGAGACCGGTTGGTGCTGCGCGGAGGCTACCTCTGGGAGCAGGGATTGCTGAATGCTGCGCAAGACGTGTCCACCGCCTACACTGGCCCCGCCGGAGGCATCGGTTTGAACTTGCCTGCAGGCACAGAAGCCGTGTTGAAGCTGGACTACAGCTACCGCACCACGAACCCCTTCAACGGCACACACACCCTTGGTGTGAAGATTGCCATCTGAGACGGTCGGTCAATCTTTCCTATTTTGCATGAACGAGAGGGTTTCGACCCTCTCGTTCGTGTTCACGCCTGTGCAGGCATGCTTTGCTTCGAGCACGATCACTTTTGAATCCTCAATACCATGTCCAACGTTTCCTACTACACTGCCGAAGGCCTTCAAGATTTGAAGGACGAGTTGCACCAAATGAAAACGGTTGAGCGACCCAAAATCAGCCAGCAAATCGCAGAAGCGCGTGACAAGGGTGACCTGAGCGAGAATGCAGAGTACGATGCAGCCAAGGAAGCGCAGGGCATGTTGGAGGCCAAAATCAACAAGATGGAAAACCTGCTGGCCAACGCCAGGGTCATCGACGACTCCGACATTGACAACAGCAAGGTCTTCATCCTGAGCAAGGTGCGCATCAAGAATCAAAAAAACGGGGCGGAAGTCACCTACACGTTGGTGGCCGAGAACGAAGCCAACTTGGCGGAAAAGAAAATTTCTGTGGACAGCCCCATCGGCAAAGGCCTCCTGGGCAAAGCGGTGGGCGACGTGGCTGAAGTGACGGTTCCTGCGGGCGTCATCCCCTTTGAGATCTTGGAGATCACACGTTGATGGCCTCCATTTTCAGCAAAATTGTGGCTGGGGACATCCCTTGTCATCGGGTGGCTGAAAGCGACGAGTTTTTGGCGTTTTTGGACATCATGCCATTGGCACAAGGGCATGTGCTTGTCATTCCCAAGCAAGAGGTGGATCGCATCTGGGATTTGGAGCCTCAGCTGCTGGGCCGATTGCACCAGTTTTCCCAGAAGGTGGCGCTGGCGATCGAACGTGCCGTGCCTTGCAAGCGCGTGGGTCAGGCCGTCATCGGGTTGGAAGTGCCCCATGCACACATCCATTTGATTCCGCTGCACAACGTGGCGGACATCAATTTCGAACGACCCAAGCTCCAGGTTTCTCAGGAGGATTTGGCCGCCATGGCCGAAAAGCTCAGGGCGTCGTTCGCGTCAATCTAAATCGACGAGGGCCGTCCAAACGCTCAGCACGCCGTTCTCTTCACGGGTCCAAATGGGCCGAACATGGCCATCCACCGCTGTGATGTTGTTGTAGTCCCCAAAGAACACTTTCCCTTCGGGCGTGAAGGGCGACTCAGACACCGTTCTGTTGACCCACGTGTCTCCGCCGTCGGTGCTCGACGCCACCACGACATGGGTGGACCTGTCGTCCCTTGCCTCGTTGTGACGGCGATCGTAAAACACCACGTGCACATCACCGCGCACCGGATCCACTGTCATCCATGTGAAGAACTGATCGCGGTCCGCACCGTCGTTGTTGACGCGCTGGGTGGTGGACCAAGTCAACCCTTGGTCGTCCGAATGGGTGATCCACACATCTGTGTCTCCATTTCGGGTGTCGGTCCAGTTGATGTATATCCGCCCGCGGTGTGGGCCTTGGCTGTGATCGACATGAGTCACAGGCATGCCGTTGACGCGACCGATGCCAGGAATGGTTTGGTCCCAGCCCCCAACGATCTCACCCACCACCTGGTCTTCTGACCACGTGATTCCGCCGTCGAGACTCTTGTCGAAATAGATCCAAGATCCCAACGCCCACGCCACGTAAACCTCACCTTGCGCTCCCACCGCTGGGACAGCACCCTCAGCGGTGTTGTCGCCATCCAAACAATCGCCGGCCTTGTCGCTGATCCGCATCGGATCAGACCAATGCTTGCCCTTGGCGTCTGATTGGCTGCAAAGAATCACCGTGCTGTCGCCTCGTTCCTGGCTGCCGTACTTGTCGAATTGGGTCCAGCATGCATGGATGCGACTTCCGTCGGGCGAAACTGCCGCCCATTCCTTGTCTTGATCCTTGGGCGGGGTCAAACCCATGCCGCCCCCACGAGACCACGACTTGCCCCCGTTCTTGGACCGTTGGCACACGATTCGGTCCAGCAAAGCGTCGCTTCGCCAGCCCATGCCTTCCGGATCGCTCAAGTGCAAGAAATAGAAGTCCCCGGTGTTGCTGGCCACCACACATGGATCGCCAAACACCCCAAGGGGCGAGGTGAGCTTGTCTTTGGTCCACGTCACACCGCCGTCGTCAGACCGGTACACGTTGTCCAAAATGCTTCCCGCCACCACGACATCCGCGTTGTTGGGATCCATGGCGATGCTGGGCTCGCAGGGCTGGTATCCGTCTCCAGACCAAACGTCGAGCTGGACGTTGGGCACTTGAGCCCAAGCGCAGTTGACGACCACGGCCATCGCCGCCAAGGACAAGAATGGACCCAGACGCATCACAGGTGCAAGCCGTTCAACGTCGCCACCAATTTGTCGAGTTCTGCACGGATGGCCTTTTGGAGTTCCAAATGATCTTCGTCCGAGAGGTCGTCCAAAGACGCATGATGATGGTGATGTTCGCCGTCCGCGTGATCGTGATTGCATGTCGCACCTGGCAGCAACACCTGGTCGGACATCCACGCTTGGTATTGCGCTTCAAGCTCGTCGAGCTGAGACAAGACCGCCGCCATTTTTTCTTTGACCTCCTCTGGTGTCTCCTCCATGGCCATGCGCGTCACGAGGTCTTCCCGCACCATGTCCGACCGCTGCTCGAAGGAACGCGCCACCAACGTGGTTTCTTCATTCACTGCACGCGCCTCTTTCATGGTGGCGCTGTCTTCATGGGTGTGACAAGCCGACAGCAACAACGCCATCATGCAGGCCCCCAGGGTGACGAGTCTGTTCATGTGTGAAAAGTACAACCGTGACCCATCAATCCAACGACCTTGGTGGAACCGGGTCGTGACCGGCCGTCCCCCAAGGATGGCATTTGGCCACACGCTTGAAAATCAACCACACTCCCTTCCAGGCACCCCAGACCTCAAGCGCTTCAAGCGCGTAGTTCGAGCATGTCGGTTGGTGCCTGCAATTGCTTCCCAACAGAGGGCTCAAAGCAATCTGGTACACGCGCACCAACGCTTGGAGCACACGCTTCAAAACGGCAGGCGTTCCAACGTCATGACCAAAGACAATGCGATGGCGCCACCGCACACGAAGACGTGCTGATCCCTCAGTGAGACACCCAAGGACCGCACCAAGCTGGCCACGGCCAACAGCACCGCCACGATGACCAGTTGACCCGCTTCGACCCCGAGGTTGAAACGGAACAGCCCACCGATGAAGTCCGCGGATTCGTCTCTTGCAATCCTGAAGAAGGAACTGAACCCGAGACCGTGGATCAATCCAAAACCCGCCGCCATGGCGTAGGTGACCTTCTTGGACTTCGACGAATCACCAGCAAACAACAAAGACCACAGCGCGGTGGCCAAAATGGTGACCGGGATGAGGAACTCGACCCACGCACCAGAAACCCGAAAGACGTCCAACGAGGCAATGGCCAATGTCAAACTGTGGCCCAAAGTGAACGCCGTGGCGGTCAAGGCAGCCTTTCCAATGTGTCGCAAATCGTACGCCGCCACAAGCGCCAACAAGTACAACATGTGGTCGTAGCCTTCCCAGTCGGTGATGTGGGTGAGGCCAAGCACGAAGTCGCTCATGACTGAGGTTTCACGTGTTTGACGATTCGAAAGGCGTGGTCGTGTTTGTCGTCCGCCTCATGCACGGCCAACTCCACTTCCGTCCAGCCCTCCCACCCGTCCAAAGGGTAAAACGCGTCTCCGTCGGGGCTCGCATCCACGTGGGTGATGTATTGCGCGTCCACCCATCCAGCTTCCAACGCTTGTCGGTAAATCTGACCTCCTCCGATGACGAAGCACTCTGATTCTCCTTGCTGAAGGGCCAATTCCAGCGCATCCTTCAAACTGTGCACCACATGAGCGCCTTCGGCGACGTAGTTCAAGTTGCGCGTCACCACAATGTTGGTTCGGCCTTTCAGTGGCCTGTACTTCTCGGGAATGCTCTCGTAGTTCTTCCGGCCCGTCACCACGACATGTCCCTTCGTGGTTTGCATGAAAAACTTCATGTCCAGCGGCAGGGACCACACCAAGTCGTTGTCCTTGCCAATGACCCCATTGGCGGCAACGGCGGCGATTGTGCAGACTTTCATGGTCAGACGCTGACGGCCGCTTTGATGTGCGGATGCGGGTCGTAGTTCACGAGCTCGAAGTCCTCGTAAGTGAACGCAAACAAATCCTTCACCTCAGGATTGATGCGCATCTGTGGCAGGGGGCGTGGCTCTCGTGTGAGTTGCTCACGGGCCTGGTCCACATGGTTGAGGTACAAGTGAACGTCCCCAAACGTGTGCACGAACTCCCCGGGCTTCAAGCCCACCACTTGCGCCACCATCATGGTCAGCAAGGCGTAAGATGAAATGTTGAACGG
>CAJWII010000126.1 GCA_913041065.1 uncultured Flavobacteriales bacterium | reverse complement strand
CCCCTGTCCATGTGGCTGTTGTGGCGGCATGGCCAGCGACGGTACTTCAGTGGACACTGGGTCCAGCCCGATGCCGACTTGAAAGGATGGGTACTCCTGTTTTTTTGGGGCTTCTTGACCCACATCGTGTTGGACTGCTTCACCACCTACGGCACCCAGGTTTTCGCCCCCTTCAGCGACCAACGGGTCGCATGGGGAACCATCTCTGTGGCCGATCCCTTGTACACGGCGCCTTTCTTGATCTGCCTTTTGGTGGCCTCGACATGCGCCAAACATGACCGACGTCGGGCAATGTGGAATGGGGTTGGATTGGGAATCAGCAGCCTCTACCTCGCGGTCACGGTGGTCAACCACACCCGGGTGACCCGAGTCATGGAGGAGGCCTTGGCTGAACAGGGTGAGGTCCACAACTCTTGTTTCATCACGCCGACCATCTTCAACAACGTCCTTTGGAACGCCGTGGTCGACAGAGAGGGTGATTTTCTGGTGGCGCAATACAGCCTGTTCGACGACGTCCCTGTCTCGTTTCACCCCGTTCCAAAAGGACACGACGTGCTTCACAACTTGGACACCGACCGGACCATTCAGGTGCTGCGCTGGTTCAGTGCTGGGTACTTCAACGCCCTTCGCAGAAACGACGGCTCCCTGCAAGTGAACGACTTGCGCTTTGGCACATTTTCAGGCAAGGCAACGGGCCCAGACGACTACATTTTCAGGTTCAGATTGACCGACCTGGGTCCCGACGAAGATTATGGCTTTGAGCAGGCCCAAGGCGGACCGCCCGACGACACCGCCGAGGACATGATGGTGCGGTTGTACGATCGGGCGAAGGGCTTGAAGGTCAAACCAGACTGAGGTCAAGGCGGGGCCATGTGCCCCGATGCCCTACCTTGAGGTCATGAGAATCAAATCGTTTGTCCCAAACCGCACGTTGGGCACAATCACGGCTGTTGCGATCATGGGTCTCACAGCAGGATTGTTGACGGGGTGTTTGCACATGAGGTCGACGAGCTACACAAGCCCTCAGAACCTGAGGCTCGACAGCCAGGCTTACCC
Source organism: uncultured Flavobacteriales bacterium (assembly GCA_913041065.1). Classification (GTDB taxonomy): domain Bacteria; phylum Bacteroidota; class Bacteroidia; order Flavobacteriales_D; family Sanyastnellaceae; genus UBA11663. Next base: position 4,407 of record CAJWII010000126.1, on the reverse strand, counting down.
CATCGTGCATCACACGATCACGGAGGAAATCTACCATTTGAAGGGCTTGACGGTGACCTCAGATGGGAGCACGATTTCTGGGGAGGCACAACCCCTTGGTCGGGGTCATCAGACGTATCGAAAGGCCAATTCGCTCAATGGCGACCTCTACAAATTCAATGCCTTCAAGGAAAAACCCCTCGACGAAGTCCATTTCTACGTCGATGCCTGGAACCTGGAAGATGGGGGGCTTTCATTTTCCGCAGCAGACATCCAACGCGTCGACGTCCACGACCTCGCCGTGGGCCGCGTAATCGCCAGCTACACCAGTGCAGCCTTGGCCACCGCTGGTGTGGTGACGCTCATTGTGTTCGCGTTGAAATCTTCCTGTCCTTTTGTGTACACCATGGACGGATATGTCGCGGCGTTTCGCGGGGAAATGTTCGGCGGGGCCATCGCGCCCAACCTGGCCAGACACGACTTTATGCCCTTGCCAGGCTTCCAACCTCAGGGCGACGTCTACACGTTGAAGATCACCAACGAACTTCAAGAAATTCAATTCACCGATGTGGCCCAATTGAACGCCGTCACTCACGACCGTGAAGCCCAGGTTTTGATGGACCAGCATGGCCACCCCTTCGTGTTGTCGAACCCCTTGGCTCCCGTGCACGCCACCACCGACTTGGGTACGGATGTGCGGTCAGAATTGAAAGACCTCGACCAACGTTGGTTTCAATTCTTGGACGAGATGGAGGGACAACCCGCCTACGCAAGCTTGGACATGACCTTCGAGGCCGACCGTCCAGCCAACCAAGCGAGGCTGATGCTCGACCTCAAAAACACGATGTGGATGGACCATTCGTTCGAGCGTTTTTGTGCCCGTTTCGGGGACAAGTACGAGGCGTTTGCCCGCCGTCAGCAACGTCGTGGCGCCGAAGAAAAAGAACAATGGATGGACGGCGAAGGCATGACCTTGGCCGTCAAGGTGGAGCGCCATGGAAACTGGGAGCTGGTGGACCGCATCAACATGGTGGGCCCCTTGGCGTCGAGAAGCGTGGTGGTGCCCATTCCTGGTCAGGTTCAGCCTGGTGAACAACTCCGCGTTCGACTCGAGTGTGGGTATCATTTTTGGGAAGTCGACCAAGCCGCCATGGACTTTTCCGAGGACGGGCCCATTCTCGTAGAAGACCTGCCTTTGATGGAAGCGCATGACGAGTCCGGACATGACGTTCGCGCCTCGCTGCTGGACTTGGACGGCAACGTGATGTCCCAATTGTTCACTGGGGCAGAGGCCACGCTTCGATTTGACGCCACGTCACTCGACCCCAAGCCCCACGAAGACGTGACGGTCTTCCTGCACACGCACGGCCACTACGAATACGTGCGCGACTACTCGGGCAAGCCCAACCTCGCAGAACTCAAATCGTTCCGAGCCCCTGGCACGTTTGCGGCTTGGTCCAAGGCGCGACTGGAGAGTCACATGGCCATCCACCCCTGACCCATGGTCCACTCCACCCCAATTCAAACCACCCAGCAGGAAATCTGCCTGGACGACATCCGTTCCGACAAGCGCCAACTGCCCGTGACGGGCCGCGCCAAGAAGCGTCTTCACCGCCGTCGCTTGCTGAAAAATGCCTGGATTGTGGTCCAGCTTTACAAGTGGCCTTGGCGCATTTTGCGCGTGCTCAACCAACTTCGTCTCCGACGGAACGCCCTGGCGGGTGCAGCCAACGTGCACAAGCTGGTCTGCGTGGAGGGCCAACACCTTTGGCGCCTTCATCTCCCTCCTTGGGAATCCCCCAAGTTCGATCGGTTTGTGCACAGCGAATTGCAACGCATTCAAGCCCACGACAGCCATGCCGATCGTTTGGCCTTGGCGCATTTGGCCATTACGAAAAAGTGTCCTCTGCGCTGCGAGCACTGCTTTGAATGGGACAACCTCAACAAGCCTGAAGCGCTCACCACTTCGGACATCGACACCATGGTCGACAACCTCTTGTCTGTGGGCACCGCAAACATTGCCTTCTCTGGGGGCGAGCCGATGTTGCGCGTTCATGAGATTGTCAACACGGTGCGGCGTTGCCGAGACGAGTCCCAGTTTTGGGTGTTGACCTCAGGGTTCAATTTCACCGCGGCGCATGCGAAAAGCCTCAAAGAGGCGGGTCTGATGGGGGTGGTGGTGAGCATCGACGACCTCTCGCCTGACAAGCATGACGCGTTCCGAGGCAAACCCGGGTCGTTCAAAGATGCCCTCGAGGCCGTCAAGCATGCCATGGACCAGGGGCTTGTCACGGCCATTTCAACTTGCGTCACGCGGGACAAGGCCAACTTACAATACTTGCGTGCTTTCATGGACTTTGCCAAGGACCTCGGTGTGGGGTTTGTCCAATTGCTGGAGCCCAAGCCCGTGGGTCACTACGCGCTCCAAGATGTCCTGTTGCGAGAACCCGAGCTCCGTGCCATGGAGGAGTGCTTCCTGAGCTGCAACGCCGACGACGCTTACCGCGAGCACCCTATTGTGATCTACCACGGGTATTACCAACGCCGGGTGGGATGCCTTGCCGCCGGCAACCTCGGGGTGTACGTCGACACCAACGGCGACTTCATGAGTTGTCCCTTTTGCCACAAAAAAAACGGAAGCCTTCTGTCCTCGGATTTCGAGCAGAGCTTGAACGACTTGGAGGCCATGGGGTGCGACAGCTACGGTCAATTTGGCCTGTCGTAACTTCAATGTGTGAAGATTCGGTCAACATGCGTGATGTGGCTGTGGGCATGGACGTGCACAGCCGTGTGGGCCCAAGATGCCGTTTGGCTCCGTGCCCAAGGCACGCAGATTCAGAACGGCCTGGGTCAAGAAGTGCTGTTGAGGGGCATGGGGCTCGGCGGATGGATGGTGCAAGAAGGCTATATGTTGCAAACCCAGGCCTTCGCCAACCCACAGCATGAAATCAAGGCCGCGGTTGAATCCCTCATTGGGGCGGAGGCGACGCAAGCGTTCTACGAGGCGTGGCTGCACAACCACGTGCGAGAAGCGGACATCGATTCCTTGCACGCTTGGGGGTTCAATTCTGTGAGGGTGCCCCTTCACTACAACCTCTTCACGCTGCCCATTGAAGAGGAGCCCGTTCCTGGAGAACACACCTGGCTCGACCTCGGGTTTGACCTGACCGACAGCCTTGTGGCGTGGTGCAAGGAACGGTCGATGTACGTGGTGCTGGATTTGCACGCGGCCCCCGGGGGGCAGGGATACGACGCCGCCATTTCAGATTACGATTCGTCCAAACCGTCCTTGTGGGAGAGTGCGGCCAACCGGAACAAAATGGCGTCCCTCTGGAAGAGGGTTGCCGCACACTACGCCGACGAGCCCTGGGTGGCCGGCTACGACGTGCTCAACGAGCCCAATTGGAACTTGCCGGGAGGCACAGCCCTTCGCGACCTCTACGAGCAGTGCACCGACAGCATCCGGGAAGTGGACACCGAGCATTTGCTGTTTTTTGAAGGGAACTGGTTCGCCAACGACTTCACGGGCCTCACCCCGCCGTGGGACAGCAACATGGTTTACTCCCCCCACAAATACTGGAGCAACAACGACGAAGCGACCCTGGATTTCGCCTTGGCGATGAGGGACGCGCACCAAGTGCCGCTCTACCTGGGGGAAGCCGGGGAGAACTCCAACGTGTGGTTCAGAGATGCCGTGCGCTTGTTGGAAGATTTGGACATCGGCTGGGCATGGTGGCCCTTGAAAAAGGTCGAGAGCGTTTCAGCGCCCATGTCCATTGAAAAGACCGCCGGGTACCAAGCACTTCTGGACCACTGGGCAGGCAACGCCCCTGCGCCAGAGGCGGCGTTCGCCCAGGCCGTGTTGATGGATTTGACAGACCGCGTGAAGGCAGAACATTGCCTCGTGCAGCCGGACGTGGTGGATGCGTTAATGCGTCAGCCACACACAGACGTCACCCTGCCCTTCCCAGGAACGGGAACCATCCCGGGAACGGTGTTCGCGCCCGATTACGATTTGGGACGTGCCGGCATCGCCTACCTCGACGAGGTGGACGCCACGTACCACGTCAGCTCGGGGTCTTTCACGGCATGGAACAACGGTTGGACGGGCCGCAACGATGGGGTGGACATTGAGTCGTGCTCAGGGGATTTTCCCCACAACGGCCGCGCCGTGGGCTGGACCCAAACGGGAGAATGGATGAAGTACACCGTCGACGTGGCGTTCTCCGGAGTCTACGACTTCCACATTTGGGTGGCGTCAAACTCGGGCGATGGCGCCCTCCGTATTGAAGTGGACGGCCTCGACATTTCTGGGGACGTGAACGTCCCCAACACGGGTGGCTGGGACACGTGGACAAGCGTGACCGTGGAGGATGTTGTCCTGTTTCAGGGAACCCAAGAACTCGTGCTTCACACCGTGAGTGCCGG
>CAJWII010000125.1 GCA_913041065.1 uncultured Flavobacteriales bacterium | reverse complement strand
GGGCCAAGTGGCGGGACAGAGGAGAAGCCTGTGGGCATGGTTTGGATGGCCGTGGCTGGCCCATACGGTGCCAAAGCGTGGGTGCACCGCTTTGGATCGCAGCGCGCCCGTATCGTCCAACGCGCCTCCCGTCGGATTTTGACCCATCTGCATCAAGAAGTCAAGAATCAGGCCGCTTCGGCGTTGGATGAATGACCGAAAAGTTGTTTCTTTGCAGTCCTAAATTGTAGAGCCATGAGCCGCGTCTGTCAAATTACCGGGAAGAAAGTGATGGTTGGAAACAACGTCTCGCACTCACAGCGCAAGACAAAGCGTCGTTTCTACCCCAACCTTCAGCGCAAGCGCTTCTACATTCCAGAAGAAGACCGTTGGGTGACGTTGCGTGTGTCGGCCAAGGCCATCCGCACGATTAGCAAGATTGGTGTGCTCGCAGCCATGAAGCGCGGCGAAGAGCTCGGCGTCCTGGAAGCCAAGTGATTCCAGCGTCAGGAAGCGCCGCTTCCAGCAACAAAAAGACCCGCCAAACGGCGGGTCTTTTTGTGTTCAGTGGTTTGGGGTGTTGACCCTCAGTCGTTGCCGAGGATGATGGGCAGGCCGCCCTCGCCGCCGCCCACGATGACCACCTTGGAGTTGTTGCTCCTCGCAATCTCTTTGGTGGCCTCGATGCCTTTCCACTTCAAGAGTTTGTCGCTGAGTCCCTTCGAGATGATTTCCTCGAAGTCCCGAATGCCTGCGGCCTCGATGCGAAGGCGGTCGGCTTCTTTTTGGGCTTTCTCCAGGCGGAATTCGTACTCCAGCGATTCTTGCTCTTGCTGCAGCTTCCGCTCGATGGCCTTCTCCAAGGTCACAGGCAGCTGGATGTTGCGGATCAGCACGTCGTTCAACTGGATGTAGTTCTCGGCGAGTTTGCTGGCCAGCTGTTCCTTGATCTCCAGTTGGATTTGTTCGCGCTTGGTGGTGTTGAACTCTTCAGGCAGGTACTTCGCAATCACTTCGCGGGCGACCGAGCGCATGGCTGGCCGGATGACCTTTTCTTCGTAGTTGCGGCCGCGCTCAATTTCCAGGTAGCCCAACTTGTCATGCTGGGGCTGGGTGAACACTGTCATGTCCATGTTGATCTTGAGCAGGTTGGAGCTCAGCACTTCCAGCGCTTCCATTTGCTCCGTCTGACGGATTTCGTACTCGTAGACTTTGTTCCAAGGGGCTTTGAAGTGAAAGCCGCTCTTGAGCGGGGTTTCTTCTGGGTCGACTCCTTCCCCAAACGTGTGGAAGGTCAAACCTGCATAACCAGAAGGAACGGTCACCGTCAGAGACCCCCACAGCACGAAAACGGGGAGGAAGACGACCAAGACAAGGAGGATGCCGCGAAGCTTGCGACGGTCCTCCGGGGAGGTGGACATGTTGTTCATGGGCTGAATTTAATCAGCGGGCGCCAGTTGAGCGTCGGATGGCCCACTCGGTCGTCAACAAGGCCAGCAAGACAACCAAGAGCCAGATTTCGGCATGCAGAGGCTGCCGTTCGCTGCTCATGTGCACCACGTCTTGGGCCGAGAGCTTGGCCGAGAACGCCTCCCAGGCGCGCTTGAGTTCAGGGGCATCCTCTGGGGCGTCCAGCGTCCCCAAAAAAGTCCCCGACGTCGCCATGGCCATCCTCCGCAACATGCGGTGGTCGGCAGGGGATAGACTGGCTTCAGCCTGGACCTCTTGAACGACGAGGGTGCCGGCTTCTTTCAAGAGTTCTCCGCCTTGCGTGCACCGTGCCTCCCAGTCGTACACGCCGGGAAGGAGGTTGCCGAGGTCCGCCATCAAGTCGGTGCCTCGTGCACTTCCAGAGAAATTGTGTTCGGTGGCCAGACCGCCCTGCTGGGTCAACGTCAGAACGACGTCGACGTCCTTGGTGGGGGTGAGCGACGCGTCGTACACCTCGGCAATGAACGTGCAGCGTACGTCTTCGTCCAACCGTTCAGGGGCTTGGATGCGCAAGCGGTTCACGTCCGCCCTGCTGCTCAGGTATTGCAGGGTGCTGTTGACCAAGGCGTCGAAGACCACACTTTCCCCATTGTGTTGGGCGACATCCTGGATTCGCCATCGCCACAGGCCCTCCCCAAGCGTCACCGCGGTTCGGGCGTTTTCTTCCTTTCGGACGGCCCAGAGTGGCCAGTCTGTGGCCACAGGGCCCACCTGCTGGGTCAAGGCAGACGTCAGCGTGGGTGACACTGTGTATGTGCCCGTGGGGCATGCCAAGGGTGGCCACAAGTCCACCATGGTGCTCAGCGACTCAGGCAAGGGGAACGCGTCGAATGGCTTTGTCACGTGCCCTTGGGCCTCCGTGATCAAATCTTGGGCGTCGAGCGAGAAGCCAAACCGGCCCATGCCCCAGTCTCGCCAGGTGCTGTTGGTGTGCCCCAGCACCCAAAGGGCAGGACTGCGTTGGACATCGTCCGCCCAATTCCTCGGCCATTCCAGCGGGTCGATGTGGTGGAGCACCAGGACGTCGTGCTCGGGAAGGTCAGCAGTCAGCTCGTCCGACAGCCACACCACGTCCGTTTCTTGGTGTTGGTTGGTTTCAGCGGCGGCGCGAAGAGCGGCCAGATCTGGGTGGGGTGCCTGCGCCACAAACAGGATTTTCCGACGGCTTTCCAGCACTTCAATGGACGCCGTTCTTGAGTTGTTGGCGGTGGTTGCCTCCGATGCAGACGCGCCGCCTTGCACCCGGATGCGCGCAGTCACGGTGCGCACGCCAGCCTTGTCGGCATCGAGTTGGGTGGTCCACGTTGTGCTCGCAAGGTCTTGGGAAGGGGTCCAGGTTTTGGAGTCCAAGATTTGACCTCCCGAAGTCAGCTGAACAAGGAGAGGAACACCCTGAAACCCCCTGGACCTTGCCGTCACTTCGACGGGAAAGGCGTTGCCGAGGTAGGCCACCTCATTCATGCGCAAGTCGGTCAAGTCGAGGTCTTTCACCACGGCAGTGTCCCCCGTGCCGACAAAGACGTGTGGCACATCGAGCTTGCGTGCGCTGTACTCCGGATCAGGGCCGCGGTTCACCCTGCCGTCCGTCACCACGACCACGGCCGGGACGTTTCGGTGGACGAACCGGTTGCGCACGGTTTCAAGCGCCCCCCCGAAGTCTGTGCGTTTCCCGTCGGCCTGCCAGCCTTCAAGGGACAGCTCCGCGACGTCTCGGTCAAAGCCCAGCAAGGCCATCTCCCACCCGGCTGTTGTAGTCCAAGTGGGCAACGCGCTGACAAGTGCAGTCAAGGCTTCACGGCGGGCGAGGCTGTCCCTGCCTGTCCATTGGGAGGAGGATTGGTCCACCAAGACTGGCAACAAGGGGCGTTCCACGGTTTCAGTGCTGCGTCGCACCATTGGCTCGAGGAGCAACAGGGCGAGAACGCCCAGCGAGGCCAAGCGCAACAACGCCAGCAACCATGTGGGTTTCGGACGGTCCGAACCCCAGCCGTACAGGAGAGCAGTCAAGATCAAACATCCCGCGCCGAGCACCGCCCCTTGCCAGGGTTCGGCGTGCACGATGAGGTCTGACCAGTTCATGAAGGCGTGGCGTGCAGTCTTATGCGGTGATCATGCCGCCATCCACATTGAGCGTCTGGCCGGTGATGTAGGAGCTCATGTCGCTTGCCAAGAAGATGCACAAGTTGGCCACGTCCTCAGGCGTGCCACCCCGCCTCAATGGAATGGCGTCGCGCCACCCTTGGACGGTGTCCTCGTCGAGTTTGGCGGTCATTTCGGTTTCAATGAACCCGGGGGCAATGGCGTTGCAGCGGATGTTGCGGCTGCCCAACTCGAGGGCCACGGACTTGGTGAAGCCGAGGATGCCAGCCTTGGACGCGGCGTAGTTTGCTTGGCCTGCGTTGCCTTGGACGCCGACGACGGAGGAGATGTTCACGATGGATCCGGCACGCGCCTTGAGCATGGTGCGCATCACGGCTTTGGTCAGGTTGAAACAGCTCTTCAGGTTGACACTGATCACGCGGTCCCATTGCTCTTCAGTCATGCGCATGAGCAAGGTGTCGTCGGTGATGCCGGCGTTGTTGATGACAATGTCCACAGTGCCAAAGGCCTCCACGACCTCCTTCACCAAGCGTTCCGCGTCGGTCATGCTCGCGGCGTCCGATTGGAAGCCTTGCACGGTGCCTCCACCAGCGCTGAGTTCGTCTTCGAGGGCCTTGGCCGCTTCGGCCGAGCTGCGGTAGGTGAACGCCACTTTCGCGCCTTGGGCGATGAACTGTTGGGCAATGGCTTTGCCAATGCCGCGGGAAGCGCCTGTCACGATGGCGACTTTTCCTTCAAGAAGCATGAATTGGAATTAAGGTGTGTCTTGGAAAGATGGGACCAAATCGGCCGCCTCGGCGATGAGTTCCGCGATGTCTTTCACGTCGATTGAGCTCTCGCGTTCGGCGTTTTTGACACCGTCGGTCATCATGGTGTTGCAGAAGGGGCATCCGGTGGCCACCACTTGGGGATTGGCGTCCAGGACGTCGTCTGTGCGCTCGTGGTTCACTTCTCGGCTCCCTTTTTCGGCTTCCTTGAACATTTGGGCGCCGCCAGCGCCGCAGCACAGGCCGCTTTGCTTGCAGCGGCGCATCTCCACGAGCTCGGCGTCCAAGGTGCTCAACACTTCGCGTGGCGCGGCGTACTCGCCATTTCCACGTCCGAGGTAGCAAGGGTCGTGGAACGTGATGCGGCGTCCCTTGAACGGGTTGCCGTCGGCGACCTTGAGTCGGCCTTGGTCAATCAGGTCGCGGATGAATTGCGTGTGGTGCATCACCTCGTAGTTTCCGCCCAATTCAGGGTACTCGTTCTTGAGCACATTGAAACAGTGGGGGCACCCGGTGACGATGCGCTTGACTTCGTAGCCGTTCAGAACTGCGATGTTCTGTGCGGCTTGCATTTGGAACAAAAACTCGTTGCCGGCCCGCTTGGCGGGATCGCCCGTGCAGCTTTCTTCGGCGCCAAGCACCGCGAAGGGCACCTCGCAGTGGTGGAGGATGCGTGCAATGGCTTTGGTGATGCGCTTGGCTCGGTCGTCAAAGCTTCCGGCGCATCCCACCCAAAAGAGCACTTCTGGGGTTTGGCCTTGGGCGGTCATTTCCGCCAACGTGGGAACTGAAAAAGTGCTCATGGTCAGGCTTCTTTCGTCCAATCTCCGCGGTTTGCAGCTGGGAAGGCCCACGGCGCACCGTTGTTTTCAATGTTGTTGAACATGCTCGTGATGGATTCCGGCGACTTGCTGTCTTCCATGATCAGGCTGCGACGCATGTCGAGCACGATGCCCATGGGCGAGATGTTTACGGGGCAGGCTTGCACGCATGCCTGGCATGAGGTGCAGGCCCAGAGTTCTTCCTCGGTGATGTAATCGCCCAACAGGGTCTTTCCATCGCCGTCCCATAAACCGCCATTGGCGTCTCGCTGTTGACCAATTTCCTCAATTCGGTCGCGCGTGTCCATCATGATCTTTCGCGGGGACAAGAGTTTGCCAGTTTGGTTGGCCGGGCACTCGCTGGTGCAACGTCCGCACTCGGTGCAGGTGTA
>CAJWII010000124.1 GCA_913041065.1 uncultured Flavobacteriales bacterium | reverse complement strand
GATGTGTCTCGTGGCGATGGGTGTGTTGGGAGGCTGCGGCTTGCGCCAAGGAAACGCCACCCTGCGGGATTACACAGGATTGGATGGATGCGGTTGGGTTCTTGAGTCAGGAGGGGAAGTCTTGGAGCCCCTCAATTTGGAAGACTTCCTGGACGCCCCGGAGGACGGCATGAGGTTGGAGGTGGAGTGCGACGTGGCGGAGAATGTGTTCAGCATCTGCATGGTCGGACCGATGGTCGTACTCACCTCTTGCGAGCTTGTGCGCTGACCACGCCAGAGGTGAATGTGCAGTTGTAATTTTGAACCCATGACGAGGTTGCTGAAAACGGCGGTGGTGGCGGTGAGCATGGGGACTCTGGCATGGGCGCCTTTGGCCCAATCTGAGCTGCAATTGCATGACGTGGCGACGGAGTTGACCGTGCCTTGGGATTTGGTGTGGGGGCCGGACAACCACATTTGGTGCATGGAGAAGACGGGGCGCATCACACGCATCCACCCAAATGAGGGCACCGTGGAAGAAGTCCACCACATCCCCGGCGTCTACCAATCCTTCGACAACAGCGGTGCGCACGCCATGATGCTGCACCCGGATTTTCCGGCCCAGCCCTACCTCTATGTCAACTACACCTATTCAGAGTTTCGAGGACGGCTGGACAAGTTGACCTACAGCTTGTCTGAGGGAGCGGTGGTGGCGAGCGAAACGCTGCTGGACGAGTTGCCAGGGAACAGTTCCCACAACGGAAGCCGCCTGCAAGAGGGCCCGGACGGGTACATGTACTTCTGCACCGGAGACATGTACATGGCGATGATCGCCCAAGATGTGGACAACCTCGGGGGCAAGGTGCTTCGGATGGATTGGGATGGGAATCCTGCGCCGGACAACCCGTTTGGCAACAGGGTCTACAGCTACGGCCACCGCAACCCCCAAGGGTTGACGTTTTCGGACAGCGGGCATTTGTACTTGAGTGAACACGGACCGGCGAACGACGACGAGGTGAACCGCATTGTGGCCGGAGGCAACTACGGATGGCCGCACATCGAGGGCTTTTGTGACACCCCAGAGGAAATGTCGGCGTGCGATTCGTTGACGCAGGTGCCGCCCATCGCGGCGTGGACCCCGACCGAGGCACCATGCGGCATGTCGTATTTCAACCACCCGGCCATCCCGGAATGGGAAAACACGTTGCTGTTGTGCTTCTTGAAGCAGCAGCATTTGAAGGTGTTGCACCTCGACGACGAAGGCGAGTCGGTGGCGTTCGAAGAGAAGATGTGGCAGCAGGAGATGGGACGACTGCGGGACGTGCTCGTCGCGCCCAACGGCCGGGTGTTTCTGGCCACGTCGAACCGTGAAATCAACGGTTGGGACTTTTTGGCCCAGGACTTGGACGACCGCATCGTGGAGGTGGTCAACCCCGACTTTGACTACGATCCTTTGGTGCCTCGCCCGATCCGAGAAGTCTTCTTGGAGCAGGTCGCCGCCCAAACCAGTGTCGTGAACGTGGTGTTTCCCCAGCCTGCCCACACCGACGTGAGTGTGCTCTTGGACCGGACGGTGGACGAGGTGTCCTTCAGGGTATTTGACACCCACGGCCGCGAAGTGATGGGGGCGGACGACATGCCATTGTCGGTGCCAGGTCTGTTGAATGTCAGCGTGGCCCACCTGGCTTCTGGCGTGTACGTCCTCCGCGTTGAAACTGCCGATGGACACGCCCAGGCGTTGCCGTTGGTGGTGGGCCGTCGTTGAAGCTGATCGGGCAATCAGAGGCGAGGCTTCTTGCATAAGTCTTACATCCTGTGTAGGTTGCAGCACACCTTCATTCGATACTCATGAACATTCTTGCCCTTGTTGCTGGCATTCCTGTGTTGGTTTCGGTCTACGGCGTCGTGCGCCGTCAGCGTTTTTTCTTCTTGCTTGGCTATTTCCTGTATGCCTTGATTGTGGTGCCCAACGAAGCCAGTCTATACATGGCCACCGGCGACATGGAACGGCTTGCTGTGGCCTTGATCTGGACCCTCCAAGGGGTGTTGGCTTTTCCCAACAAGTTGAGTTACGACGGTTCCAAAGTGTTCAAGTCGTTTGGCGTCAAGATTTTTTGCGGGTTGGCGGCCATCAATGTGTTCGGCGTTTACCTCGCGCAGGTGATGCCCACACCGCCCGATTTTTCTGAATCCTTGCGCCCTGTGTTGAGCACATTTCATGGGGTGTTGGCATTTCTGCCGATGGTGGGCATGTATTTGATGCTGTCCAACAAGATTCCTGTGGCAGACCAGGCATGATCCTCCAATTGAACTCCAAAATCACATCATCATGAAAATCAAAGCATTGCTCACTGCAGCTGCCATGCTGTTTGTCTGGGGCGCCTTGGCCCAGTGCGAATTCACGGAATTGACGCTTGAAACGACCACGGCCGAGTGGGGTGCCGAGGTCAGTTGGGAACTCTACCAAGTCTTGGAGTCGGGTGACGCCTTGGTGGCCTCCTTTCAAGGCGTGGAAGATGATGCGACGTCCTCCGAAACGTTGTGCTTGGAAGATGGATGCTACTATTTGCTTGCGATGGACTCTTGGGGGGACGGATGGAACGGGACCGAAGTGGCGTGCATTCCAGCGATTCCGGGTTTTGCCTTGCCCTTCACCTTGTTTGAAGACAGCTATGGGTTCCTTTCTTTCGAACTGGGTGACGTCGGCTGTCAGGTGGTGCTGGAAGGGTGCACGGATTGGGATGCCTTGAACTATGTGCAAGGGGCCAACACTGACGACGGAAGTTGCTTGTACGCCCAAACATTTGAATCCGTGGTCAATGGCGTGTCCACGACACGTGAATACATCTACCATGCGCCAGAAGGAATGGCTGAAAACGCCCCTTTGGTGTTTGTGTTGCACGGCTACTTCGGGACAGCTGAAGGGATGTACGACATCAGCGGATTCCGTGAACTTGCCGACCAAGAAGGCTTCGGCGTGGTTTGGCCACAAGGATTGCCAGATGGCAACGGCAACAACCACTGGAACGCCAACTTTGATTGGGGGTCGGAAACGGATGCCGAGTTTTTGGTCCAGCTGGCCCAACATCTCCAAGCGGAGCACAACCACGCCGCAGGTTGCACCTACAGCTGCGGGTATTCCAACGGTGGATACATGAGTTACAGCTTGGCGTGCCGGGCGGCAGACACCTTCCGGGGAATCGGCTCCGTCGGGGGCACCATGACCAACAACGATTGGGAAAGTTGCACGCCTGTGGAGCAGGTGCCTGTGGTTCACATTCACGGCACACAAGACGAAATCAACCTCTACAACGGCACGGACAACTGGCAGTTTGGATGGGGACAACAGCCCGGCGTCGAGTCGATTGTGGCTTGGTGGGCGGAACAAAACAACTGCGATCAGGTCGAGGAAACTTCGCTTCCTAACTTGGATCCCGCCGACGGTTCAGACGTCGACTTGATTCGGCATCACGGTGGGGACAATGGATATGAAGCGCGTGTGTACCGCGTGAATGGTGGAGGACACGATTGGTTTGGGGCTTGGGGCAACATGGACATCAGCAGCGCGGTGGAGATGTGGAACTTCTGGCAGCCCTTTTGTGCGGGCACGGCGGACATCGACCCAGCTCCAAGTCCGGAACAAGCGTTGTTCGAGGTGTTGGGCAGCGCTGCTCGCGCGCTCCAGCCGTGTGAAGTCCAAGTGGTGGACGTCACAGGACGCACCCGGCTTCGTCGACCCGTTCAGCCCGGCCAAGTTCTGGACCTGAGCAAGTTCCATGGCGTCTATTTGGTGGTGGCCAGAACCCACCAAGGCATCCAATCTGAAAAGGTGTTCTTGGGCGGATTCGCAGACTGACGAATTGCGCCATTCAGGGCGCAAGCGTGGACGACCACGTCACAAACGACGAGTCTGTCAGCGCTTGCATGAAGGCCAGGAGGTCTTCGCGCCCCTCCTGGTCCAATTCAAACGGCGTCACCCGAGGGTCTTGGTTGGGGTGGCCTGCGCCTCCTGAGGCGTAGTGGTCGAGGACGTCGTCCAGCGAAGCCAAAGACCCGTCGTGCATGTAGGGTGCAGTCCGCGCGATGTTGCGAAGGCTGGGGGTTTTGAACGCCCCAATGTCCAAGGAGTCGAACGTCAAGCGGTACGTGCCTGGATCGGCATATTCTTCTGTCAGGCCGATGTTGTGCGTTTGGAAGTCGGTGAACCACACGTCAGTGTGGCAGGTGCCGCATGCGAGGTCGTCGAACAAGCCCATGCCCCGAAGCGCGGCTTCGGACATGGCCAGGTTGTCGCCCTGAAGCCATCGGTCGTAAGGCGCGGAACCCGAGACGAGGGTGCGCTGAAACGCAGCCAGAGACCTCGTGAACACAAAGGCGTCAAACGTTTGTCCGAAGCCTTCTTGGGCCCATTGGGCGTATCGCGCGTCTTGGGCCAGGTCTGCCACCACTTCCAGCAAGTCGCGGCCCAGTTCGTGGGGTTCCTGCAAAGGTGCAAGGGCTTGGGTCTCCAAGCTGGGAACGCCGCCCTCCATGTGAAAGCGCGGCTGCCACCCCAGGTTCACCAGCGCCGAGGCATTCCGGTTGCCCATGAGACCGCCCGTCCCTGGCGTGACAGGTTGGCTGTCGGCCATGGCCGTGGAGGGGCTGTGGCAGGTGGCGCAGCTGACGTCGCCTTGGGCGGAGAGTCGTGTGTCGAAAAACAAGTGGCGTCCCAATTCCCATTTGGCCTCGTTCAAGGGATTGTCCTCAGGCCAATCGAGCTCTGGAAAATGCGGGGGCACAGGCCGGACGTCGTCCAAGGTGAAAGGCGGGGAGGGATCCGGTCGACAACCTGCCGACCCCGCGGCCATCGTCGCCGCAAGAATCCATAACGCAATGGAAGGCCTGCCCATGCATGCAAGATTGTAATTTTGCGCGCAAACCAAGACCATGAGCGCGACAAAACCCCACGCCATCCTTTACGTGTTCCAAGTGAAAAAAGGCCACGAGCAAGCCTTTGAAGAGGCGTGGTGCGACGTGACCCGCGAAATCCAGGCCCACTGCGGCAGCCTTGGTTCACGCTTGCACACGTGGGTGGGGGGCACGTACTGGGCCTACGCCCAGTGGCCGTCGCGTGACGCGCTGGAAAACGCGACCATCGAAGGCCAGTCGTCGTTGATGGAGGCGCGCCAGCGGATGCACGACGCCTTGGAGAGCACAGAGGTGTTTGGGGAAGGCAACATTGTCCACGACATGTTTGTGAACGAAGGGGTATGATTCGGGGCTGAAGTCCAAGTGTGCGAGTACCTTTGCCGCTTCATTTTCAGGACCTCATTCCATGCGTTTAGCTCTCTTTGACTTCCGCCAAGCGGTCGATTACCGCCTCGAAATTCTCAGTGGCCTCACGGTGGCCATGGCCTTGATTCCCGAGGCAGTGGCCTTCGCTTTGATTGCGGGTCTCAGCCCCTTGACCGGCCTCTACGCCGCATTCATGGTGGGGCTTGTGGCGAGCGTGCTCGGAGGCCGTCCCGGGATGATCAGTGGCGCCACGGGTGCAGTGGCTGTGGTCTTGGCGGCGTTGGCGCTGTCACACG
>CAJWII010000123.1 GCA_913041065.1 uncultured Flavobacteriales bacterium | reverse complement strand
CGGCATGCGCTCCATGATGCGGTGCACGGCTTCTTCGCACGCGTCTTGCGGCGACCGCCCTTGGCGCATCAATTCCACCACGAGGAAGGACCCCACGGTCTTCATCACCGCTTCACCGAGTCCCGTGGCGGTCGCGCCGCCCACTTCGGGGTCGACGAAGAGGCCCGCCCCCAGGATGGGGCTGTCGCCGACGCGGCCGTGCATCTTGTACGCCAGTCCGCTCGTGGTGCAGCCGCCGGCCATCTTGCCCTCGTCGTCCAAGGCCAAGATGCCGATGGTGTCGTGGTTTTCAATGTTGATGACGGGGGCGTAGTTGGACGTCTTGCGCCACTCCATCCAGGCTTGCCGTGACTGCTCGGTGAGCAGGTCGCACGTGTCCATGCCCAGCTCGCGGGCGTATTGCTCGGCCCCGGCGCCGGCCAACATCACGTGGGGCGTGTCCTCCATCACCCTGCGCGCGAGCGAAAGGGGATGGGCCAGGTCTTGGACGAAGCACACCGAGCCGGCGTTGCCTGTTTCGTCCATGCAACACGCGTCCAAGGTGACGTGGCCGTCGCGGTCGGGCAGACCGCCAATGCCCACACTCAGACCGGTTCCGTCTGACTCCACAATTCTGGCACCGGCCTCAATCATGTCCATGGCGCCGCCACCTTGTTGCAAAGCCAAGAACCCTGCCGCGTTGCATTCGATGCCATGGTTCCACGTGGCGATCATTTTGGCCTGCCCGGAAACAGGCCGTGTGTGGCGGGTGGCGGAACTGGTTTGGGCTTGAAGCATGGATTCCAAACTCCAAGGGGACAGGCCCAATGCGGCGGCGGTCGCACCGAGCTTCTTCAGGAAGGATCTGCGGGAGGCATGACTCATGCCCGGAAGTTCGTCACTTCTTGGGCTTAAACCAACGCAAGACCAGCCACGGCAGGAAGGTCAGGTCGGCCAACACTGCGAACAGAAGCGTGAGGCTGATGAGCAAACCGATGTGAAAGGTGCCCAGGAAGGAGGACGAAGTCAGCGTCAAAAAGCCCCCACACAGGATCAAGCTCGTCACAATGATGGCCTTTCCGGTGGACAAAAAGCTTCGTTTGACGGCCCATGCCAACGATTTGCCCTGCGCCAGTTGAAGGCGGAGCTTGCTGAGGAAGTGGATCGTGTCGTCCACTGCAATGCCAAAGGCCACCGTGAAGATGATGCCCGAGGTGACTTTCAGGTCCAGCCCCAACATCACCATCATGGCCCCGATCATGGCCAAGGGCAACACGTTGGTCACCAAGCAAATCAACACCATCACCCCGCTTCGGAACAGCAATCCAGCAAGGAGGGCCACCGCGGCCAGGGCGAGCCCCAAACCACCCACCATGTCCGAGGCCAGGGAGGCGTTGTTGACGTCGACCAAGTGCGCTGTGCCGGTGACATGCCACTCGGTGCCTTCGGGCATGTTCTGTTTGCACCACGCGTCGAGGGCGTCGTTCCGAAGCGCCAAGGCTTGAGATCCCACGTCTTCCACCTTGCCAAGGACCCGCACCTGTTTTCCGTCATTGGCGACCATGGCAGACCACTGCCCTGAGCGCTCCATCAGTTTCAAGATGCGCTTGAGCGTGCCGGTGGATTGGGGCACCCTGTATTGGTCCTCGCGGTCGCCCATGTACCCGCGGTGGGCCATCTTCACGGCGGTGGCGGGTCCAAGGATGGCTCCAACTTGGTACTCCTCGCGGAGGTGCCCTTCCAAGGCGTCCAGAGCCATCAGCATGTCAGCCCGCTGAACTTCCTCGGGCATGGTCACCGACAGCTCAAACGGCCGCACGCCTGCAAATTCTCGCTCGAAGAACACGAACTCTTGCCGGAACGGGTCGTCCTCGCGTAAATCTTCGATGAGTTTGTTGTCCACGCGCAACTGGGTGGACAGAGCTGTCGACGCGCCAGCCACCAACACCCAGAGCCCGGCCAAAGCCAGCTTGTGCTGAAGCGTCCACCGCAGCATCCGCAACAAGGTGTGGTTCCAGAACACCCCTGTGCCTTGGCGCGACACGGCAGGCGGTGGGGCCAGCACCATCACGGCAGGCAGCAGGGTGAAGGCCAAGACATACGCCACGCCCACGCCTACGGCTGCGTACAACCCGAAGTCGTGGATGGGCCCAATGGAGCTCGTCAACAGGGTCAAAAACCCGAGCGCCGTGGTGACGGACGTCAAAAAGGTGGCCAAGCCGACCTCGCGAAAGGCTCGGAGCATGGCGTCGCGGTGGGAGACGTCGCTGCGTCGCTCGTCGTAATACCTGGTCAGCACGTGCACCACGTCGGAGATGCCCACGACAAAGAGGATGGTGGGCAGCACCACCGTCATGACGTCGACGGCTTTGCCCGTCGCCACCATGATGCCCAACGTCCAGAGCCCGCTGACGAGCACCACGGCCAAGGGCACCATGACGCCCCAAGCCGTCCGGAAAGCGAACCACAGAAAGGCGATGAGCAACACAATGCCCACGCCCACAAACCAAGTGACCTCGCGCTCCATGACGCCCACGTAGTAGTCCTGGGCCACGGCCCGGCCGGCGACGTGGATGCCTTTCACGTCAACGCTGCCTTGTTCGGCCTTGGCTTTCCAGGCCAGAACGGCATCCGCAAGACTGTCGCACCCTGCCTTGCTGAGGCCTTGGGCGTGCTGGAGGGTCAGGGCCACCGCTCGGCCGCTCGGGCTGATGAGGTTGCCCATGACGTCGTCGCGCGCACGGAGGCGGGCCAGGTCCTTCTCCAGTTGCTCTGCATCCGCCCAATCCAGCAGTGGCCGTTGGAAGGCCATCCCGCTCAGGGGATCGCGGACAGGCAAGTCGAATTGGGTGGGGGACTGTACGCTTTCCACGGCCGGGAGGTCGCGCAGGGCTTGCACATGGCCATCGACCTCGGCCAGCAGCGCCTGCGACAGGCTGTCGCCTTCGAACCCGACAATCAAGAAGTCGTTGTCGCTTCCAAACTGGTCGCGGAAGTCGCGGTAGAATTGGGTCTCGGGGTGGTTGGTGGGAAAAAATTGCTCAAAGTCGTAGTTGAATTCGAGCTGGGACGCCTGCCAACCCATCCAGGCGGTGACCAAAACCAAGCCGGCCAAGACAGCTCTTGCGGCGCGTTTCCAAAGGGTGGGGACGTCCATGATGCAAAGGTGAAACACGCTTGTTCATTCAGGGTTCAAGCGGGCACAAAAAAGCCCCGCCGAAGCGGGGCCATTTCATGTTCACAGGGATCAGATCAGTTGTCCTTCACCTCTTCAAAGTCGACGTCGGTCACTTCCGCGTCGTCGCCTGCGGCTTCACCCGCAGGCTGCCCTTGGTCGCCCGCAGCGTCTCCTCCAGCATCTTGCTGCGCCGCATACATTTCCTGGCTGGCGGCCTGGAACGCAGTGTTCAAGGTCTCCAAACCAGCTTTGCATGCGTCCACGTCTTGGGCGGCGTGCGCCTTTTTGAGGTTCTCGAGGGCCTCGTTGATCGGCGCCATCTTTTCTGCAGGAATCTTGTCGCCAAACTCCTTGAGCTGTTTCTCGGTTTGGAACACCATGCCGTCGGCCTGATTGAGAACGTCTGCGCGCTCCTTGGCCTGGGCGTCCGCGTCGGCGTTGGCCTCGGCGTCTTCCTTCATGCGTGCGATTTCGTCGTCGCTCAAGCCGCTTGACGCTTCAATCTTGATGCTCTGCTCCTTGCCGGTGGCCTTGTCCTTGGCGCTCACGTTGATGATGCCGTTCGCGTCGATGTCGAAGGTCACCTCAATCTGAGGCACACCGCGCGGGGCAGGGGGGATGTCCGCCAAGTGGAAGCGGCCGATGGTCTTGTTGTCGGCAGCCATGGAGCGCTCGCCCTGCAGCACGTGGATTTCCACGCTTGGCTGGTTGTCGCTCGCCGTGGAAAATGTCTCCGACTTCTTCGTTGGGATGGTGGTGTTGGACTCGATGAGCTTGGTGAGCACGCCGCCCATGGTCTCGATGCCCAAGGAAAGCGGGGTCACGTCCAGGAGCAACACGTCTTTCACGTCGCCGGTCAACACGCCGCCTTGGATGGCCGCGCCCACCGCCACGACTTCGTCGGGGTTCACGCCCTTCGAGGGCTCCTTCCCGAAGTAGGCCTTCACGGAGTCTTGCACGGCAGGGATGCGGGTGGAACCGCCCACGAGGATGACTTCGTCGATGTCGCCCTTGTCGAGCCCCGCAGCCTTCAAGGCGCTCATGCATGGCTCGATGCTTCGCTTGACGAGGGAGTCCACCAACTGCTCAAACTTCGCACGGCTCAGGCTGCGCACCAAGTGCTTGGGCACTCCGTCCACAGGCATGATGTAGGGAAGGTTGATTTCGGTGCTGGTGGTGCTGGAGAGCTCAATCTTGGCCTTCTCAGCCGCTTCCTTCAAGCGCTGGAGCGCCATCGGATCCTTGCTCAAGTCGAGGCCGCTGTTTTCTCCCTTGAATTCGTCCACGAGCCACTCGATGATGGCTTGGTCGAAGTCGTCGCCACCGAGGTGGGTGTCGCCGTCTGTGGAGAGCACTTCGAAGACGCCGTCGCCCAACTCGAGGATGCTCACGTCGTGGGTGCCGCCTCCGAGGTCAAACACCACAATCTTCTGGTCCGTTGATTTCTTGTCAAGGCCGTACGCCAACGCTGCCGCGGTGGGCTCGTTGATGATGCGCTTCACCTCGAGGCCTGCGATCTCGCCCGCCTCCTTGGTGGCTTGACGCTGGCTGTCGTTGAAGTACGCAGGAACGGTGATGACCGCGCCGGTCACTTCTGTGCCGAGGTACTCTTCAGCTGTGCGCTTCATCTTCTGAAGGGTCATGGCCGAGATTTCCTGAGGCGTGTACATGCGGTCGTCGATGGCCACACGTGGGGTGCTGTTGTCGCCTTTGACCACCTTGTAGGCCACGCGGCCTGCTTCCTTTTCCACTTCACTGAAGCTGGAGCCCATGAAGCGTTTGATGCTGGAGATGGTCTTGGTCGGGTTCGTGATGGCTTGACGCTTTGCGGGTTCACCCACTTTGCGCTCACCACCGTCGATGAAGGCCACCACAGAGGGGGTGGTGCGCTTTCCTTCACTGTTGTTGATGACCACCGGTTCGTTGCCTTCCATCACTGCCACGCAGCTGTTGGTTGTCCCGAGGTCAATGCCAATGATTTTGCTCATGTTGAGAAATTAGAATGGTTGATTTTGACCTCTCTAGACCAAATCCGATGCCAATCGCATTTCCACATGCCAAGTGTGCCAACCTGGCAACGGCGGCCACGAAGACCTGCCAAACTGGCTGACAGGTTGTCCAAAACCGGTCAGTTTCGTCGCATCAGCACTCCGCCATCCAGCGGCGCACCTTGTGGAAGTGGGCTGCCGCATGCCACATCCTCGTGCCGTACCAGCTGAACGCCTCGCCGTCCACGAGCATGAACTTGCGTTTGGGGTGGGTGGCTTCCAGTTTGGCGAGGTGCTTGGCGGCAAAGGGGAACGGCTCGGAGGGCAAGAGCCACCTTTCGGCGTGGATGGTGCCGAGGGCTTCGTTCTCGCCCAAGCTGGGGTAGCGGCCAGCCTGCCCCAGCTGTCCTGGGGGGAGGTCGGCTAGGGCGTTGTGGATTCCCCAATGACGCATGACGTCGTGGATGAACGTGTCGGGCCCAGCGGCCATCCAGGGCTTGGCCCACACGGCATACGCGGCACTCCCCACGACAGGCTTGGGGGCGCCCCAAGCGTCCCGG
>CAJWII010000122.1 GCA_913041065.1 uncultured Flavobacteriales bacterium | reverse complement strand
TGCGCCGCAGAGGCCATTGCACGGGTGTCCAATTTGGCTGGTGGGTGGGTGTGCGAACGCGTCGGCGTCGTGCCCATCTCCAAAGCAGATTTGCAAGCGGAACTGCCCCGCGTCCACGCCTCCATTTCTGACCCACGTTGAGCTGGCAAGAATTTCGAGAGCGGGCCAATGTGTGGCTCTACAACAGCAAGGACCAGGTACTGGGCCTGTTTCAATGGCTGAACCTCGCAGTCAATTTGTCGGCGCTGGTGTCGCTGGCCATCTACTACGGCTACGACCATTCCGCTGAAACTGCCGGACAGCTTTTCGGCGTGGTGAAGTTCAGCTTTGGATTTTACGTGTTGCACTACCTGGTTCGGGTGCTGTACCACTTCCACCCCAAGACCTTCTTCCGAGAAACGTGGGCAGAAGGACTTTTGATGGTGTTGCTCGCTGTGGAAGGCGCCGGCGACCTCTTCCTGGGCATGCCTTTGCTGGGATCGGCCGTAAGCACCGTTTTGCCCAACGCGACTGACCTGAGCACTTTCGTGGTGCAGGGCTACCTCTTGGTGGCCATCCTCACGGAATGGATGAGGCCTGGTTCGCGTTTGCCCCGGGTCAAAGTGCATCCAGCCTTGGTGTTCATCATGAGCTTCCTTGTGTTGATCGCGGCGGGGACATGGCTGCTGAGCATGCCCCAAATGACGACTGTGGAGGGCGGCATGCCGTGGGCCGACGCCTTTTTCACCGCCACCAGCGCAACCTGTGTGACAGGGCTGATGAGCGTGGACACCATGACGTACTTCACCCACAAGGGACATTGGGTGCTGCTGGTGCTCATCCAGTTGGGCGGGCTGAATTTCATCGCGTTTGGGTCCTTCTTGGCCCTGGCGTCCAAGTTTGGTGTGGCGGTGAAACAGCACGACGTCATTGAAGATTTCGTGAACACAGACAACCTGCTGGGCAGCAGCGGAACCCTGAGCAAGGTGGTTCTGTGGTGCCTCGGCCTCGAGTTTCTCGGTGCCGTGGCGCTAATGGCGCTGTGGAGTCCAGATGTGCCATTCTCTGGGTGGGCCGACCGCGCGTTCTCGTCAGTGTTCCACAGCGTCTCGGCCTTCAACAATGCAGGCATCACCCTTTTCACCGACGGGTTGGCCCACCCTTGGGTGGCCACAAACTGGTTGGTGCACTGGGTCATCACAGGATTGGTGTTCTCGGGGGCGTTGGGCATGATCGCCATGTTTGACCTGTTTGACGTGTCCAAGCTTCGAGAGCGCATGATGCAACCCTGGAAGACCATCTCCTTCCCCACCAAAATCGCCCTGTATTTCTCCACCGGGCTCGTGGTTTTTGGAGCGGTGGCCTACGGTGCGTTGGAGTGGCATGGCACCCTGGACGGGATGTCTTGGTTTGGGAAATTCACCACGGCGGTGTTCCAAAGCGTGACGCGCACAAGCGGCTTCAACACCGTCGACATCGGCGCGGTGGGCATGCCCATGCTGTTCTTGCTGCTGGTGCTCATGTTCATCGGCGCCTCCTCCAGCTCGACGGGTGGCGGTATCAAGACGTCCACCTTCGCCATCGTGCTGGCGGACGTGGCCCGGACGGTTGGCGGGGCCGACCACGTGCAAATCTTCAAGCGCACCATCAACGATGTGCTTCGCTCGCGGGCCTACAGCGTGTTGCTGTTCTTCCTCGTCGGAAACCTCGTCGGGGTTTTTCTGTTGACCTTGACAGAATTTACGATGTTGAATGCCAACGCCTGCACCTTTTTTGACCTCGCCTTCGAGCATGTCAGTGCCATGGGCACCGTCGGTTTGAGCACGGGCATCACCCCCATGATGTCCACGGCAGGCAAGTTGGTGCTTTCTGCGGCCATGTTTGTGGGACGTGTGGGCACTTTGACGGTGGCGTTTGCCGTCGGTGGCCGAACCTTGCAGTCCCATTTCAAATATCCTGACGGGCACACACTCGTCGGGTGACCCTTTCCCCTTCCCCCATGGGCACGAAAATCACACCCTACGTCAGTACTGACGTCGAAGACAAGAAGAACCAGGTCGGGCGCATGTTCGACGGCATCGCCCACAGGTACGATTTCCTCAACCACTTCTTCTCGTTGGGCATTGACGTGCTGTGGCGCAAGGCATGCATTCGCATCCTTCGGAAAGAGTCGCCTGCCAAACTTTTGGATGTGGCCACTGGAACGGCCGATTTTGCGATCGAAGCGGTCCGCATGGGGCTTGACGTGCACATCTCAGGGGTGGACATCAGCGCCGGAATGTTGGACGTGGGGCGCAAAAAAGTGGCGGCCCGGGGATGGAATGACCGCATTGAGTTGATTCAAGGCGACTCGGTCAACCTGCCCTTCGACGACAGCCACTTCGACGCTTACACCGTCGCCTTCGGCGTCCGGAATTTTGAGAACCTCCAAGGTGGGCTGCAAGACATGCGCCGTGTGCTGAAACCCGGCGGGCTTGGACTCGTTCTGGAATTCTCGAAGCCGCGGGTGTTTCCAATCAAGCAAGTGTTTGGGCTCTATTTCAAACACATTATGCCTGCCGTGGGACGTTGGGTGAGCAAGGACCCCGCAGCCTACACTTACCTCCCTGAAAGCGTGGACGCCTTCCCGGAAGGTCAGAACTTCTTGGAGGAGATGCGCAAAGCGGGGTACGTGGACTTGAAGGCCCGTCCACTGACCGGGGGCATCGCCACGGTGTACACCGGGCGCAACCCCCAGACATCATGATTTTAAAGGTCCTTCCCAGCACGTTGTCTGGCAACAACGTTTGGGCACCTCCCAGCAAGAGCATCATGCAACGGGCCCTGGCCTTGGCCACGTTCGCAGAAGGCGTCACCATGTTGGAGCGTCCTTCAGAATCGGACGATTGCACCCAGGCCATGATGATGAGCGCCCAACTTGGCGCCACCTTGGAATTGGGCGACGACGCGGTGGCGGTGCATGGTGTGGCACGACCGTCCCCTCGAACGGACACCCTGACTCCGGGTGAATCTGGGCTTGGGGCACGCACCTTTGGCACCCTCGCCGCGTTGCACGACCACCCCCTTCAAGTGGCCCGTGATGGCACATTGAAGGCGCGCTCTTTCGAGGGATGGGCAGGCGCCTTGCGCGCTTGTGGGGCCGAAGTGAATGGACAAGGGGCCGGGGACACCCTTTCAGTCCAAGGCCCCCTCCAGCCGGGAGATTATGAATTGGATGCCAACGGCACCAGCCAGGTGATCACCGGGCTGCTGTGCAGCCTTCCCCTGTTGAAGGGCGATTCTCAATTGACCGTGCACAACGTGACCAGCACCCCGTACATGGAGATGACGTTGGAGATGATGGAGGACTTCGGGCTTCAAGTCGACGCCCGTCCATTGGAGAACACCCGCACCTGGATCGTGAACATCCCTGGCAACCAACGAGCACAGGCCGTGAATATGACTGTCGATGGCGACTGGTCTGGTGCGGCATTCTTGTTGGGGTTGGGCCTCTTGTGCGCCCCACACTCCTTGACAATTGAAGGGTTGGCAAGCAGCGTCACCCAAGCAGACGAGGCGATCAAGGGAGCCCTGCTCTTCAGCGGGTGCCGGCTCGCAGGGGTGGACGACGGCATCCAAGTGTTCGCTGGGAAGCCCAAGGCTTTTGAGGTGGACTTGACCGATTGTCCTGATTTGTTCCCCCCGCTTGCCGCGATGGCCGTGTTTGCCAAAAAACCCAGCACACTCAAAGGCCTGCACCGTTTGGGGAACAAGGAATCCAACCGGGGTATGGCCATCCAAGAAGAGTGGGCGAAGCTAGGCGTCCAAGTGGACCTCGACCAAGCCAAAGACACCCTCCGCGTGCACCCTGGGAAGCCTCAAGCGGGCCGCATCGACCCGCGAGGTGACCACCGCATGGCCATGGCTGCAGCGCTTCTCGGTGCGGCAGGTGCCCCAGTGGAGATTCTGAATGCAGAGTGCGTGGCCAAAAGTTACCCTGCCTTCTTCGACGACCTTGAATCGCTGGGGGTGGAAATTCAGGTGGTGGCCAAGTGAGGCTCGGCAGTTCGGGTCATCAAAACCGCAGAAATCGCCCCAGTCAACCCTCCAAACACTGGGCCAACCGTCCAAGCCAGCACAGGGAGTGACATCCAAGCCCAAAAGGGCAGTCCCACACCCAAGGCCGTTTTCCACCCGCGAAGGCTTTTGCGCAACCCGTCGCGGCCGCCCAACGCCTCCCGCTCCCAGACGTAATCCAACATCGACGCACCGTACACCCAGACCCCAAAAGCCCAAGTGAACATCACCCAAACTGGGGCCATCACGGGCAACGCCAACGTCGCCAACCAACACGCCAACAACACCCCCCATTCAAACGCGGCGAGCAACAAGGCCGAACGCAGTCCCCGCCAGGCATCCCTCCAAGCCCGGCGCCAGGAGAAGGACAGCTCTCTACCTGTGAGACGAAATTCCGCAGCTTCGCTCACCATGGCAAGAATCGGCCCCATGCACACCAGAACAAGGTGTTTGGTGAGCTTGAGCTTGACCACCAACAAGACCAGGGACACCAAAACTTGGGTCAGAGTTTGGACCCAACCTGTGCCTCGCTCCTGCCCCAATGCGCCGACCACGCGGTTGGAAACGGTTGTCGCCATCCATGAGATTCCCCACCACCCCAGCACCGACAGCGCGATTGCCACCGCAGTAGCGGGCCAGAACCAGCTTCGCAATGGCCCGCGAAGCCATGTCCATGCCTGGCGATGGGCGTGCCACCAAGTGAGTGTTGTCATGTTGCGAATGTGAGAAAATGAGTGGGCGCCTGCCAACTATGGCTGTGGAAAGATGTGAACTTTCCCTCATGCGAATTCACTTGATTGCGGTGGGCGGAAGCGCCATGCACAATTTTGCCTTGGCCTTGGCCCATGCAGGCCACCACGTAACTGGGAGCGACGATCAAATTTTCGAACCCAGCCGAGGACGGTTGGAAAAAGCGGGGCTGCTCCCGGCGGAGGAAGGTTGGCATCCGTCCAACATTACCCCCGATTTGGACGTGATCATCCTCGGCATGCACGCCCGCCAGGACAACCCGGAGCTCATGCGCGCCCAAGAACTCGGGCTGACCATCCAGAGCTACCCCGAATTCCTGCGCTTCGCCACGGAGCAGAAAAAGCGGATGGTCGTCGCCGGCAGCCATGGCAAAACCACCGTCACATCCATGGTTCTTCATGCGCTGCACGGTGCAGGGATTCAGACCGACCTTATGGTGGGCGCGCAGCTGGAGGGGTTCGATCGCATGGTGGACCTGGACGACCGACACGAGTGGGCCGTGATCGAAGGCGACGAGTACTTGAGCTCTCCCATCGACGGCCGACCCAAGTTCCTGTGGTACGGCCCCCATGTGACCATCCTGACTGGCATTGCTTGGGACCACGTGAATGTGTTCCCCACAGAGGAGAATTACGTGTCCCAATTCTCAGCCTATCTCCGCACCATCCAACCAGATGGCGTGGTGGTGTACTGCGAGGAGGACGCCAAAGTGTGCGCCGTCGTGGCCGAAGTGAGGCCTGCACGGCCTGACATTGCATGGACACCCTACCGCACTCCTGAACACAGGCCTACGTCAGAGGGCAGCCAAGTGCGTTGGGACGGTCCATTCCTTGACATGAAGTTGCTAGGCGCGCACAACATGCAGAACTTGGCGGCGGCGCGGCAGGCGTGTCACACCATGGGGCTGTCCTACGAAGCCTTTGACCGCAACATGGCCAGCTTCACGGGTGCTGCGCGGCGGCTGGAAGTGGCCGCGGAAGACGTCAACCGC
>CAJWII010000121.1 GCA_913041065.1 uncultured Flavobacteriales bacterium | reverse complement strand
CTTCAATGGCTGCCGGAATGCTGTGGAGTTCGGACATGCCTCAAAGGTACTCGTCCTGGTGCCTGTGCTGCGCCCCAAACCTATCTTTGTAACATCATGATTCGAGCCATCGTTGCCTACGGCGACCCAGTTCTTAAAAGGGAAGCCCACGAAGTGCAGGAAAACCACCCCGACCTGGGTCAGTTGATTGAAGACATGTGGGAGACTATGTACGAGGCGGATGGCGTGGGACTCGCGGCGCCGCAAATCGGGTTGTCTCTCCGGTTGTTCGTGGCCGACGGGTCGCCATTCGGAGAAGGGGATGGGGGCGATCCTGGTTGCGTGGGGTTCAAGCGGGTGATGATCAACCCCGTGTTGTTCGACTTGTCGGAAGAAACGTCGTCGATGGACGAAGGCTGTTTGTCCATTCCTGGCGTCCGCGAGCCAGTCTCGAGGCCCGAGCGTGTAGGTGTGGAGTATTTCGACCAGGACTGGAACTTGGTGGAGGAGCACCTGGAAGGGCTCGCGGCGCGCATCGTCCAACATGAAAACGACCACCTTGACGGCACCATGATCCCTGACCACATCCCAGCCGCCAAGCGGATGCTGCTGCATGGCAAGCTCCGCGACATCGGGTTGGGCAAGGTGCCGGTGGACTACAAGATGAAGTTTCCCAAAACCCGTCGGCGTTGAACCGTTGTCTCGTCGTTTTCTTGGCGGCCTCTGCACTCTTCGTGGGATGTGAAGGAGGCCAAGTTGAGCCTGCATTGTTGAAGGACATTCGAGCGCTTGAACAGCGAGCGTTTGACGGCGAGGACATGGTGGCGGACGTGCGAAGAGCACTCCTCGTGTCGTACGGCGATTTCGCCCGGCTGCATGCTGACCATGCGTTTGCACCAGAGGCGCTCTTCCGTAGGGCCGATTTGCTCGTGTCGGCAGGCAAGTTTGAGCAAGCTGTGCTGCAATACCAGGATTTGCACGACGGGTACGCCAAGTTTGACAAGCGTCCTGATTGTGCGTTGTTGATGGCCTTCGTGTACGACGTTCATTTGAAAGACAAACCGCTGGCACGTCGCGCGTACCTCCGGACGGCGGCCATCCACCCTGGCACACCGCAAGCTGAAACGGCGCTTCAAAGCGTGGCGTGGATGGATGGACAGGGGACGCTTCCCGCGGAGATGCTGCCCTGAAGGGTTAGGATGGCGTGAATCTGACAAGTATTTTCGCGCCGAAACACAACAACGATCATGTCTCAATTTCCAGCCGGTGTCTTGACAGGCACCCAAGTGTCCGACGTTTGGACACACGCGAAAGCACATCGCTACGCCCTCCCCGCTGTCAATGTCATTGGAAGCAACAGCATCAATTCGGTGCTTGAAACCGCCAAGGCGGTGGACGCCCCGGTGATCATCCAGTTTTCCAACGGAGGCGCCAAGTTCAACGCGGGCAAGTCCCTGACCTTGGACAACCAACAATCCGCGGTCTTGGGTGCCGTTGCCGGCGCGCATCACGTGCACACGATGGCTGAAGCGTATGGCGTGAGCGTGATTCTGCACACCGACCACTGCGCGCGCAATTTGTTGCCATGGGTGGACGGATTGTTGAACGCTGGGGAAGCGCATTACGCCAAGACGGGCAAGCCGCTGTTCAGCTCGCACATGATCGACCTGAGCGAGGAAAGCCTCGAAGAGAATTTGGAGACCTGCGCGGGGTACCTTAAGCGCATGGCCGCCATCGACATGCACCTCGAAATCGAGCTCGGGGTGACGGGAGGAGAAGAGGATGGTGTGGACAACACCGACATCGACAGCAGCCGTTTGTACACCCAGCCTGAGGAGGTGGCCGAAGCCTACAAAATTCTCAGCGCGATTTCGCCCAACTTCACTGTGGCGGCCGCGTTTGGCAACGTGCACGGCGTGTACAAGCCAGGCAACGTGGAATTGCGCCCGAGCATTCTGAACGATTGCCAAAAGCACATCGAAGACACCTTGAAGACCGGTCCAGAGCCTGTGGAATTCGTGTTCCACGGCGGCAGCGGCAGTTCCTTGGAGGAAATCCGCGAAGCCATTGGGTACGGCACCATCAAAATGAACATTGACACCGACATGCAATGGGCGTTTTTGAGCGGCGTACGCGATTATATCAACGGCAAGCAAGGTTACTTGGCGGCGCAAATCGGCAACCCCGAAGGAGACGATGTGCCCAACAAGAAGCACTACGACCCGCGCGTTTGGTTGCGCAAGGGTGAGGACGCTTTTGTGACGCGTCTGACCCAAGCTTTTGAGGATTTGAATGCCACTGGCGCACAATCCAAGTGAGAATGAGTGCTCCCACATCCGATTGGCGGTCCTTCCGCCTGGACGAGTCCAGCGCCGAAACGGACCTGCAACGAATTGGCAAAACCAAGGCTGGACTAGACGTCCGAGTCGCATTAAGCGCAGACGCCACCAGGCTTGAGACGTTGTCTTGGGAGCTGCCAGGGCTGTACGTGGACGCGTCCAAGCAGCGCTGGGACGGCGAAGTGGTGGAGGCCTTGCTTCGGTTGGCGAAAGAGGCCGGCGTGTCGCAGGCGATTGCCGACCAATTTGGAGGAGAGCCCATCAACCAAACCGAGGAGCGTGCAGTGATGCACATGGCCCTTCGCGGGCAGGCCTCTGATGCTTACAAGGTCGGTGGACAGGATGTTATGTCTGGTGTGCTTGAAGTTCGCGGTCAAATGCTTGACTTCGTGGACAGGGTTCACGACGCCCACTCCCAAGGTCGGGTGACCGATGTGGTGAACATTGGAATTGGTGGCTCGGATCTCGGTCCTGCGATGGCATGCAAAGCGCTGCGCAGGTTTCACAAGGGTCCTCGGACCCATTTCGTGAGCAACGTCGACGGGGCGCAAATCGAGGCTGTGCTGGGAGGGCTGGATCCAGCCACGACCTATGTGGTTGTGGTGAGCAAGACGTTCACAACCCAAGAAACCATGGCCAACGCCGCCATTGCCAAAGCTTGGCTTGAGGCCGGTGGCGCCGCGCTTTCAGAGCAGCTCGTGGCGGTGTCCACCAACCTGGAGGCTACGCAGGCCTTTGGCGTGCTCCCAGCGCAGACGTTTGGGTTTGCGAATTGGGTCGGAGGCCGCTACTCCATGTGGGGGCCTGTGGGCTTGTGCATTGCGGTGGCGGTAGGCAGAACCAATTTTGAGCTGTTCTTGGAAGGTGCCCGTGAGATGGACATGCACGTTCGACACACGACGTTGAAAGACAACGTGCCTGTCATGCTCGCCCTTTTGGGCCATTGGAACCAAAACGTGATGGCCTGGCGCTCCCATGCGGTCATCCCGTACGCGGAAGATCTGAGCCGTTTGCCTGCATACTTGCAGCAAGCAGACATGGAAAGCAACGGCAAATCTGTGGGCCGCACAGGCGAAAGGATTTCCTGGAATTCAGGGGCTGTGGTGTGGGGTGAGCCCGGCACCAACAGCCAGCACGCCTTCTTCCAATTGCTGCACCAAGGGACAGAAATTCATCCGGTGGACTTCGTGGCTTTCAAGGCTCCCACGAGCGGGCACGATCACATGCATGAGTTGCTCCTTTCCAACGCCATTGCGCAGTCCGAGGCTTTGCTCACAGGCAAAACCCCTGCCGCGGACGAGCCCCATCGGTGGTTTGAAGGGAATCGGCCGTCGACCTTCATGTTGTTCGACGCGCTGACCCCAAGAGCTCTTGGTCAGCTGATTGCAATGCACGAGCATCGCATTTTTGTCGAGGGCGTTCTCTGGGGCATTGCGAGCTTCGACCAGTGGGGCGTAGAGCTCGGGAAGGCGCTGGCCAACGCCTTGATTCCTGAGATTCGAGGTGTTGTCGCTGAGAGCAACCACGATCCGTCCACGTCCAAATTGGTCTCGTTGGTCCGGCGTTGACCTTCGTTGGTCGGGAGAAGTATTTCATTGGTCCCAGCGTGGTTGGGGTAGTTTGTCGTAGATTTCGAGGAGGAAAAGCCCCGTTGTGCTCCAACGGTTTGGCCACTCGAATAACCGAAATCAAACCAAAACCCAATGAAACAGTTCTTCTCAGCCTGCCTGTTGGCGATGGCATCCTCCCTTGCTTGGGGTGGATTCGTAGGTGTGGACTACGAGACCGTCAGCGAATCTGAATTCGGCACGACGTACCGTGTTTACGCGACTTTCGACAACCCCACCGACGAGTTGGTGGCCGTGTACGCCCTCGAGTCGGCGCCCATGGTTTTGGATGTTTCTACCTCATTTTACCAAGACCCATTTGGAGGAGCGTTGGCCCAAAGCATCAACCCTTTGTTGTTCGGAGCGTTCCCATCGTTGGTGTACGACAGCTGGTTCACCATCGGTTCTGAAGATGCAGACGGCACCAGCGAGGCCCAGCAGGTAGGCATGGATGCCTACTTCTCTTCGTTTGAGACCGGGGGTGGTTTTACCATCGACACCTTCATCGGTGGCTCATGGTTCTTGATTCCCGGCCAAAGCGCTGACGCCGTCGCTGGAAGCGACAACCGAGTGTTGGTGGGCCAATTCACCACTGACGGAGTGGTGAACATGACGTTGAACCTTCAATGGGACGATGCTGCATCCAACACCTTCAACGCCGAAGGATTCAGCTTGGTGTTCCCCGAGGTGCCTGTCCCCGGATGCACATCAGAAACGGCAGACAACTACAACCCTGTGGCGAATGAAGACGACGGTTCATGCATTTTCGCAAGCCTGTGCACAGGCTTGAGCTATGAGCTCGTGGCGGCCGATCCACTCGGAACGGGAGAAGACACCTACCGCATCTATGCCAACTTCAGCACGAACGACGTGGAGGTTACGGCAGTGTACGGCACCGACACCGCACCTTGGACGTTGGTGGGTGAGGCGGCCTTTTACCAAGACGATTTAGGTTCTGATTTCGGAGGAAGTGTGAATCCCCTGCTCTTTGGTTCTTTCCCGTCTTTGGCCTATGATACGTGGTGGACCATCGGTGCTGAGCCAGGCGACGAGGATGGTTTGAACTCAGCCTTCGATGCTGCGTTGACCTCGTTTGACGATTGGAATGCCGGCGGAGACTTTGTCGTCAACACCTTTGTGGGTGGTTCAATCTTCATCGTGCCTGGTGCCAACGCCCAGGGCATTCCCGTGGACGGCAAGGTGTTGCTGGGACAGGTGACCACCTCGGGCACCACAGAGGCTTTGGTCAATGTGCAGTTCCGCGATGCAAACCAAGAGTCTTTCTACGCTTCGGGCATGCCTTTGGTGTTGCCAGTGGCAGGTGCAGGTTGCAACGACGAAATGGCATGCAACTACAATCCACTTGATGAGGGAGATGGCGATTGCATTTTCCCAGCTGAATTCTACGATTGCGACGGCTGCTTGAACGACACTGACGGGGACGGCGTGTGCGACGAGCTGGAGGTTGTGGGATGCACATCACCCACAGCGAACAATTTCTCACCTGCAGCCACAGAAGAAGGCCCATGTGAATATGGCAACGGTCTTTGCACAGGTTTGAGCTACGACTTGGTGGCCAGTGATCCCTTGGGAACAGGTCAATCCACGTACCGCATCTACGCCAACTTCAGCAGCTCCGACGTCGAAGTGACAGCGGTGTATGGCACCGACACGGAGCCTTGGTTGCTGGAAGGAGACGCGCCGTTCTACCAGGATGGTTTCGGTTCTGATTTTGGTGGCAGCGTGAACCCGTTGTTGTTCGGCGCGTTCCCAACGCTCGAGTACGACACTTGGTGGACCATTGGCGCAGAGCCTGGAGACGACGACGGTTTGAACTCCGCATTTGATGCGGCGTTGACGTC
>CAJWII010000120.1 GCA_913041065.1 uncultured Flavobacteriales bacterium | reverse complement strand
GGCTGCCCAAACGCCAAGAGCGTTCGTTCATGGGGCCGTACTTCCGCGGCAGCGAGTCCGCCGCATCCAACTTCGATGACGCCACTTCGGTGACCGCCAACTTCGTGGATTCCTCCAAGACGGTGACCCGCATTTCAGCCAACATGGCGGATGTCGGCACGCTGGAAATGGAATCGCTCATGGCCGAGCTGATGCCCCGCATGGACAGCATTTTTCCGCCGGAGCGCTACGACCTGACCATCACGGGCACAAGCATCGTGTTCCTGGAAGGCACCAACTACCTGGTGAAGAATTTGGCCATATCCATGACGCTGGCCATCCTGGTCATTGCTGTGGTCATGGCGCTGTTGTTCAAGAGCGCCCGAATGGTGGGCATCGCGCTGATCCCCAACCTGCTTCCGCTTTTGTTCACGGCGGGGGTGATGGGGTGGTCCGGCATTCCGATCAAGCCGTCGACCATCTTGGTGTTCAGCGTGGCCTTCGGCATCTCTGTGGACGACACCATCCACTTTTTGGCCAAATACAGGCAAGAGCTCCAGGCCAACGGCTGGAACATCCGCAACGCGGTACTGGCTGCGGTGAGGGAAACCGGCGTGAGCATGATGTACACGTCGATCGTGTTGTTTTTTGGTTTCATGATGTTTTCCATGAGCGAATTCGACGGCACGCGTTCGTTGGGCATTTTGGTTTCGGTGACCCTCTTGGTGGCGATGTTCACCAACCTCATGCTGCTCCCGTCTCTGCTCATGAGCTTTGCACAATTCGTGACCACGAGGACGTTCAGCGAGCCGTTTTTTGACTTGCTCGACGAGGAGGAAGTGTTGGACATGCAGGCACTTCAAGTTCAAAAAGGCACAAGCCCGGGGAAGGGGGAAGAACGGCATGAAGGGTTGCGTGGCCGGTCCTGAGTGACGGGGTCGCCTATCTTTGAGTTGTGAAAGGAATTGTTCTTGCCGGCGGCAGTGGGTCGCGTTTGTGGCCCCTGACCAAGGCAGTCAGCAAGCAGCTGATGCCGATCTACGACAAGCCGATGATCTACCATCCGCTGTCCACCTTGATGATCGCAGGCATCCGGGACATCCTCATCGTCACCACCCCAGAAGACGCTCCGGCATTCCAACGCCTGTTAGGCGACGGTTCGAACTTGGGGTGCTCGTTCACCTACACCGTGCAGGAAGAGCCCAACGGCTTGGCCCAGGCCTTTGTGCTGGGCAAAGAGTTCATCGGTCAAGACAAAGTGGCCTTGGTGCTCGGCGACAACATCTTTTACGGCCGGGGCTTCGGCCGGACGTTGCGGGCCCACACGGATCCCGACGGGGCCATTGTGTTTGCCCATTTTGTGAACGACCCCGGACGCTACGGAGTGGTGGATTTTGACGCCGAAGGCAAGGTCATCAGCATCGAAGAAAAGCCGACCCAGCCCAAGTCCAATTTCGCGGTTCCAGGCCTTTACTTCTACGACAACGACGTGGTGGCCATTGCCGAGGGGCTCAAGCCCAGCGCGCGGGGGGAATACGAGATCACCGACGTGAACAAAGCTTACCTCGACGCCGGCAAGCTTCAAGTGGGCGTGCTCGACCGTGGCATGGCCTGGCTGGACACCGGCACCCATGCGTCGTTGATGCAAGCCTCGCAATTTGTCCAAGTCATCGAAGAACGTCAGGGACTCAAAATCGGATGTTTGGAAGAGATTGCCTGGCGAATGGGGTTCATCGACGACGCTCAGCTTGAGTCGCTCGCCCAACCGCTCCTGAAGAGTGGCTACGGCACTTACCTCATGAACATCCTGCAACGCGGGTTGTGATTCACCTAACCTTCAAGTCATGAGTTCCTCCTCCCTTGAATCTCAGTGGCGAGACGCCCTGCAACAAGCCCTCGCCCACTTCCTTTCGTCCTATCCAGAAGGGGCCGCCGACGGTTTGTACGACCCCATTCACTATTTGTTGTCCTTGGGGGGCAAACGGATCCGCCCCGTGCTGGCCTTGGCGGCGTGCGAAGCCGAGGGGGGGGAGACGTCCGACGCGATGCCGGCGGCCATGGCGGTGGAATTGTTCCACAACTTCACCTTGATGCACGACGACATCATGGACGAGGCGCCTTTGCGCCGCGGCCGTCCCACCGTGCACACGAAGTGGGACGACAATGCGGCCATTCTTTCTGGCGACGTCATGTACACGCTGGCGTTGGAAGCGCTGGAAGGCACCCCGCCCGCAGCCTTGGCCAGCGTGTTGTCCATGTTCAACACCACGGCCCGGGAGGTCTGTGAAGGCCAACAATCCGACATGGCGTTCGAGTCGCGGGACGAGGTGGCGGTAGACGCTTATTTGGAGATGATTCGGCTCAAGACATCGGTCTTGTTGGCGGCCTCTGCCGCCATGGGGGCCATGTGCGCCGGGGCCTCCAAGGCGCGGGTCGAGGCCTGGTATGCGTACGGACTCAACGTGGGACTGGCTTTTCAGATTCAGGACGATTTGCTCGACACGTTCGGGGAGAGTGGAAGCACGGGAAAGCAAGTGGGGGGAGACATTTTGAGCGACAAGAAGACGTTGCTGTGGCTCACCACCCAAGCCCAAACCGAGGGCCGCGAGGTGCTGGAAGCGTGGACTGGCGTGCAGCCCGCCTCCGGCACGGACCGTGCCGAGGCCAAAATCCAAGATGTGCGCGGGGCGATGCTCGCGGCGGGCGCCGACCGATTGGCCCGGGAGCGTATGGCATCTCATGTGGAATTGGCGGTGGGCGCCTTGGGGAAATTGACGCTGTCTGACGCGGCCGCGGCATGGTTCGTGGGACTGGCCGAGCACGTGACGTCGCGAAGCCACTGATTCGCGAAGGCGGGCGTATCTTTATGCGCGCAAAACGCCCCTGTCCTCATGGACCCACTTTCTTTTTTGAGCAACGCCGAACCCGGTGTGCTCGATGCCATGTACGCTCGCTACTTGCAGGACCCCGAATCGGTGGACCGCTCGTGGCGGCTTTTTTTTGCTGGATTTGACCTGAGCCGCGCCCAGTATGGCGAGGACGCCGCGTCTCCAGCAACACTGAAGGAGTTCAAGGTGTTGGACTTGATCCACGGGTATCGCACCAGGGGGCACCTGTTCACCCAGACCAACCCTGTTCGGGCCCGTCGGACCTACCTGCCCACCTTGGACTTGGCGCAATTTGATTTGGGCGAAGCCGATTTGAACACCGTGTTCCAAGCAGCCAGCGAAGTGGGGTTGGGACCAGCCACCTTGAAGGACATCGTGGCGCACCTTGAAGCGACCTATTGCGAATCGATTGGGATCGAGTACATGTACATCCGCCAGCCGGAGCGCTTGGCTTGGATTCGGGACCGCATTGAGTTGGTGAACCGCCCGCGTTTGGACGAGGAGGGCCGGAAGCACGTGCTGAAGAAAATCAGCCAGGCGACCTTGTTTGAGGAATTCTTGCAGAAGAAGTTCGTGGGCCAAAAGCGCTTTTCGCTCGAAGGTGGGGAGAGTTTGATTCCGGCCTTGGACGCCATGATCGAGTCGGGCACCACGCGCGGCGTAAAGGAAGTCGTGATCGGCATGGCACACCGGGGTCGCTTGAGCACGTTGGCGCACATTTTGGGCAAGCCCTACGCCAACATTTTTGGCGAGTTCGAAGGTAAGGCGTACGACGACGACGGACTGTTTGACGGCGACGTCAAGTACCACCTCGGCTACTCGCGCAAGCAAGTGGCGGACACCGGCGAAGAGGTGACCATCACCTTGGCGCCGAACCCCTCGCACCTCGAGGCGGTTGACCCCGTTGTGGAGGGCATTGCCCGGGCACGCATCGACGCCCACGGCGGCGATGAAGCCAGCGTGCTGCCCATCCTCATCCACGGTGACGCGGCCATTGCAGGCCAGGGTGTGGTGTACGAGGTGGCCCAAATGGCTGGCCTGGACGGCTACCGCACGGGCGGCACCGTGCACCTTGTGGTGAACAACCAAGTGGGCTTCACCACCAACTACCTCGACGCACGAACGTCGACCTATTGCACCGACGTGGCCAAGGTCACTCAAGGGTTGGTCTTTCACGTGAACGCCGACGACGTGGAGGCCGTGGTCCAGGTGATGAACATCGCCTTGGAATACCGCCAGACGTTCCAGCGAGACGTGTTCATCGACCTGCTGGGGTACCGCAAGTACGGCCACAACGAGGGCGACGAACCCAAGTTCACCCAGCCCAAGTTGTACAAGGCCATTGGGTCCCACCCGTCTCCGCGGGAGATTTACCTGCAGAAACTGTTGGCCGACGGCTCGGTGACCCCTGAGGACGCCGACGCCATGAAGGCGGCGTTGGGCGAGGCTATGGAGGCGGGCTTCGAGGAAGCCAAGTTCATGGAATTGTCCGTGGTGGATGATTTCCTGAGCGAACTCTGGAAAAACTACCGGCCTGCAGAGGAACAAGAATTGACCTCGTCGCCCAAAACCGGGGTGGCAAAGAAGAAACTGGTCGATTTGGCCACGCGCATGAGTACGTTGCCAGAGGACAAGAAGTTCTTCCGAAAGGTCAAAAAACTCATGAAGGACCGCCTGGCCATGGTGGAGCGCGACGAGCTCGACTGGGCCATGGGCGAGAAATTGGCCTACGCCACCCTCCTCGACGAGGGTCACCCTGTGCGCATCAGCGGCCAGGATGTGGAGCGTGGGACCTTCTCCCACCGCCACGCCGTGGTCAAGACCGAAGACAGCGAGGAAGAGCTGATCATGCTCAACCACCTCAGCAAGGACCAAGCGAAACTCCAGATTTACAACAGCTTGCTTTCGGAGTACGCGGTAAGTGGGTTTGAATACGGATACGCCTTTGCGCAACCTGATGGCCTGACGATTTGGGAGGCGCAGTTTGGGGACTTCAACAACGGAGCCCAAATCATGTGGGACCAGTTCTTGAGCGCTGGAGAAGACAAGTGGCGCACGATGAATGGTCTGACCTTGTTGCTTCCTCACGGCTACGAAGGCATGGGGTCAGAGCACAGCAGCGGCCGCATGGAGCGTTTCCTCCAGCTGGGAAGCGGGGACAACCTGATTGTCGCCAACTGCACCACGCCTGCCAACATGTTCCACGTGTTGCGTCGCCAGGTGCACCGCCCCTTCCGAAAGCCGCTCGTGGTGTTCACCCCAAAGAAACTGCTCCGATACCCGAAGGCGGTGTCGTCCATGTCGGACTTGAGCACGGGGGGCTTCCAGGAAGTCAT
Source organism: uncultured Flavobacteriales bacterium (assembly GCA_913041065.1). GTDB lineage: Bacteria > Bacteroidota > Bacteroidia > Flavobacteriales_D > Sanyastnellaceae > UBA11663. Next base: position 660 of record CAJWII010000120.1, on the reverse strand, counting down.
CGACGATCCCAAGGCCAAGAAAGGGGCCGAGGTGGTGGTCATGTGTTCCGGCAAGGTGTTTTACGATTTGCTGGAGAAGTTTGGAGACAAGTCGCCGAAGAACATGGCCGTGGTTCGCGTGGAGCAACTTCACCCGTACCCTGCGGATGCGGTGGCCCGAGCCATCGGCCGTCACGGCAGCCCCAAGGTGGTGTGGCTTCAGGAGGAGCCCTGGAACATGGGGGCTTGGAGCTTCATGCACGAGCAACTTCACCTTCAAGGCTGCGCGGACGTTCAGTACGTTGGCCGCGGTGCGAGCGCCAGCCCGGCCTCGGGTTCTCCGGCCGTTCACCAACAACGACACGACGCCCTGCTTGAAGAAGTGGTGGCGATGGCGAAATTTTGACCTTCACCTCAGCAACGATCTAGACCCATGCCCATCCTTGAAATGAAAGTCCCCAGCCCTGGGGAGAGCATCTCTGAAGTGGAAATCGCAGCATGGCTCGTGTCCGACGGCGACTACGTCGAAAAGGACCAAGCCATTGCAGAAGTAGATTCCGACAAGGCGACCTTGGAATTGCCGGCAGAAGCCGCTGGCGTCATCACGTTGAAATCGGAAGAAGGCGACGTGGTGTCCGTGGGTGGCGTGTGCTGCCTGATCGACACCGACGCGGCGCGCCC
>CAJWII010000119.1 GCA_913041065.1 uncultured Flavobacteriales bacterium | reverse complement strand
AAGTGGTTCCACAAAGGCCTGCGCAACCGGGCAGGGGGGGCGCACATTCGCTACATAAGCCCGTGGGTCGAGGAAGACGACCAGCGGGTCGCCTTGATGGGCTTGGACCTCAACTACTATCTGGATTTCTTCGAGAATTTCGAAGGAAACCCGGAAGGCATGCGCCTGTCCCTGCAAGACCAATATGGCCGTGAAGCCATCGAGTGGCACGAGTTCGACCAAGTCGACGAAGGCGACACCGCGCTCATCCGACAGTTTGAGGTGAATGCCGAAATCGTGATGTACGCGTTGAGCTCGCTCGACAGCCTTCACTGCACGTTCCTCCCGCCCCAGATCAGCAAGTCGCCCAAGCTCGCGGCCGAGATGATGGACAACGAGACCATGCTCGCGTTGCTCCGTCACAAGCGTGAGAACTACGACAAGAACTGAGCGTCGACGCCTCCATGCAGCTTCGCGCCACCAACGAATGGGCCAACCTCAAGAAGGTGGTCGTCGGCACCGCCCAATCGATGGGAGGCACGCCTGCGTTGGAAGAGGCTTACGACCCCAAGTCCAAGGAACACATTGCCTCAGGCACCTTCCCCAAGGAAGCCGACTGCGTCCGTGAATTGGACGCCTTGGCCACCCTCCTGCAAAGCATGGATGTGGAGGTGTTGCGCCCCGCAGTGATGCCTGATTTGAACCAAATTTTTGCCCGCGACGTGGGCATCGTGGTGGAAGATCGCCTGGTGGCCACCCGCATGATCGCAGACCGGGAGGACGAATGGCGAGGCGTTGTCCCCTTGCTTGCAGACGTGCCGGCATCCCACATCCTCCGCCCCCCCGAGGGCGTGCGCGTGGAAGGCGGCGACGTGATGCCCCGAGACGGCGAGCTTTGGGTGGGCTACAGCGCAGCGGACGATTTCTACGCGTTCACCACGGCGCGGACCAACGAAGCCGCCTTGGATTGGCTGTCGGACCAATTTCCGCATTGGAACGTGCGGGGGTTTCAACTGCAAAAGTCCGACACGGACCCCAAGGACAATGCGCTTCATTTGGACTGCTGCCTCAGTACGTTTGCCGGTGGGCACGCCGTGTTTCACCCTGGAGGGTTAAAATTGGCTGACGACGTCGCCTTCGTGCGCGACACCTTTCAAGGTCACGTCCTTGAATTGAGTTCCGACGAGATGTACGACATGCAGTGCAACTTGATCTCTGTGACTCCGGAAGACGTGGTGTCGTGCCCTCCTTTTGAAACCGTGAACCGTCAACTGGAAGCGTGGGGGTACCGGGTTCATACGACAACCCTTCAAGAAACCGCCAAGATGGAAGGCCTCTTGCGTTGCGTGACGATGCCTTTGCACCGGGATTGAACTTTTGAACCTACCCTTGACATGAGCCACCCTGCCCAAAGCACCTGCCACATTTTGATGGTTCGTCCTGCGACATTCCGCAAGAACGAAGAGACCGCCGGCAACAACCACTACCAACAAGACGCCCAAATCGACGACGTGCACCAAGCGGCCCTCGACGAGTTCGACGGCATGGTGGACGATTTGCGCGAACGCGGTGTGAACGTGATGGTGGTGGAGGACGACCCCACGACGGACACGCCAGACGCGCTGTTCCCCAACAACTGGGTGTCGTTCCACGCCGACGGCCGCGTGGGTCTGTACCCCATGTTCGCGCCCAACCGTCGCTTGGAGCGCAGGGAAGACATCCTCCACGACTTGGTCCACGTCAATGGATTTGACCTGGATGAAATCGTGGACTTCACCGAATTCGAGCGCCACGACGCATACCTCGAGGGCACCGGGAGCATGGTCCTCGACCGGGTGAATGGCAAAGCCTACGCCGCCTTGAGCCCACGCACTGACCGCGACGCCTTTGCCCATTGGTGCGAGTCGATGGACCTGGAAGGCGTGATCTTCGAAGCCAACCAAACGGTCGGCGAGGCGCGCATGCCCATCTACCACACCAACGTGATGATGGCGGTGGGCACTGGCTGGGCAGCCGTGTGCCTCGACTCCATCGACCACCCCGACGACCGAGCTCTGGTGCTCGAATCCCTCCAAGATGACGGCCTGACCGTGGTCAACCTTTCTGAAGACCAAATCAACCGCTTCGCCGGCAACATGCTCGAAGTGGCCACCGACCAAGAGGACAAGCTCATCGTGATGAGCTCACGAGCCCACGCCGCCCTGACCGACGAACAGCGCGCCACGCTTGGGAAGTTTGGCACCCTGGTTCACAACGACTTGCACCACATCGAAACCTGCGGTGGCGGTTCCGCGCGATGCATGATGGCCGAAGTCCACCTACCCCGCCCTGCCCAAACCAACGAAGCACACGCATGATTCACGGCATTGACACACGGCTGCACCAAGCCGTCCTTGACACCTTTGAAGCCACATTCGGCAAGCGCCCCGCAGATCGACAGATTCAAATCCAGACGACCCGTGCCGAATTTGAAGGGGACCGCACCCTGGTGGTGTTTCCCCTCGCAGGCATGGCCGGGGCACCTCCGCACGTCGCGGCCGACACGTTGGGGCAAGCCCTGACCGAAGCGTGCCACTGGGTCTCCAGCTTCAGTGTGGTCAAAGGGTTCTTGAACCTCTCCTTGACCGACGCGTGCTGGAACGAAGCGCTCCAAGATGCGCTGACCCAATCCACATGGGGCCACGCCCCCGCTTGCTCCAAGGCGCAGGTGATGGTGGAGTACAGCTCTCCCAACACCAACAAGCCGTTGCACTTGGGCCACCTCAGGAACATCTTCCTGGGCTACAGCGTGTCCCGCATCCTTGAGGCCGCCGGCCACGACGTCAAGAAAGTGCAAATCATCAACGACCGCGGGATCCACATCTGCAAGTCCATGGTGGCGTGGCAAAAGTTGGGGAAAGGCGAGACGCCAGCATCGACCGGCGAAAAAGGCGACAAGCTCGTGGGCCGGTACTACGTGGCGTTCGACAAGGCCTTCAAGGCGGAAGTGGCGGAAGGCGTGGTCAATGGGCTCGACCCCAAAGAAGCCGAGGCGGCCAGCCCGATGCTGCAAGAAGCCCGCGCGATGTTGCAGCGCTGGGAAGAAGGCGACGAGGAGGTCGTGGCGCTTTGGAAAACCATGAATGGCTGGGTGTACGACGGCTTCGACGAGACCTACAACGCCATGGGCGTGTCGTTCGACAAGCTCTACTACGAGTCGGACACCTACCTCCTTGGCAAAAAGCATGTGGAGCAAGGCTTGGCCGACGGGGTGTTCTTCCAAAAAGAGGACGGCTCCATCTGGGTGGACCTCACCGACGACGGCTTGGACGAAAAGCTCCTTCTCCGTGGCGACGGCACCGCGGTCTACATGACCCAAGACATCGGCACGGCGATTCTCCGGTTTGCCGACTTCCCCGGTCTCGACCGCCAGGTGTACACCGTCGGAAACGAACAGGAATACCACTTCAAGGTGCTGTTCTTGATCCTCAAGAAACTTGGATTTGCCCAAGCGGAGGCCAACCACCACCTCAGCTACGGCATGGTGGAACTGCCTGAGGGCAAGATGAAGTCCCGCGAAGGCACCGTGGTCGACGCGGACGACCTGTTGCTGGAAATGCGCGACACGGCGCGCAGCATCTCGGACGAGCTGGGCAAGGTGGACGACTTCAACGAAGACGACAAGGTGCAGCTGGCCACCCAAGTGGGGGACGGCGCGCTGAAGTACTTCCTTCTGAAGGTCGCCCCGCCCAAGTCCATGATGTTCGACCCCAAAAGCAGCATCGACTTCTTTGGCAACACTGCGCCCTTCATCCAGTTCAACGTGGTCCGGTGCAAGAGCATCCTGCGCAACACAGGAACCGCCATGTCGACCTTGACGTGGGATCAGGCCACCCCGCTGGACGCTGCTGAGCGTCGATTGGCCGCAGGCGTCCTGGGATTCCCTGACGTGGTCCAAGAAGCCGCCGCCAGCTACGATCCTTCGCTCATTGCGAACCACTGTTACGACCTGATCAAGGCCTTCTCAAGCTTCTACCAAGACCACCCCATTGCCAAAGAAGAAGACGCCGCAACCCGTCAGGCCCGACTTGGCTTGACCGCCTTGGTCAGCGAAACCGTCTGCAACGGCATGGCCATGCTCGGCATCGACATGCCCGAGCGCATGTGAGGATCAACCCTTGCGATGCAAACGCCGTTCCGTGCGGTGCCCCTCGCACGCCATGCGCACAGTGACGCGTTCTGCGCCATCTGGCACCGCCACGCTCCACGCGTGGACGCCAGCTTCGAGCTCCCCTTCATGAACCGCAGTGTCGTGGTTGTCCATGTGGACGCTCAACGCCACCTCTCCGGAACGCACAACACGAAGACGAATGTCCACCTCGCCGTTGGACCAAAGCGCCCCCTCACCTTCCCAGTCCGCAGCCACCGGGGGCGGCACACCCTTTCCGAAGGAGGCCCGCATGCGGTGCCACAAGACATAGAGAAGCATGGCCAACAGGCCCACCAACATCGTCCACTGAAGCGTCTCCATGGAACTGGCGGTCAGAGGGAGAAAATACCTGGGATATTGGACGCGGCCTCGTAGCGGGCGAAGATGTCGTCTGGCCCCGTCACCTTCTCGTCCACCGTCACGGCGCGGTAGTTCCCTTTGGAAGATTCCCGCACTTGAAACGCGGCCTTGGTGCCAAAGATGGCGCGAAGCGATGCCTCGTTCTCAGGCTTGGCCGGCACAATGAACTTGAACTTGAACACACACGGCCAGGTGTGGGTGTCGTTCAATTGTTGCCGCAGTTGGTCGCGCTTTTCGTCGTCTTGAGGGGTCATGTGCCAGGGAACTTGGGATGCCAAAAATAAGAACGGGCCGCCCGAAGGCGACCCGTTGATATGCTAGGGTTTGTTGGGCAGAGCTGTCAGCATGGTTGGCCAAAAGCCGCCAAGAACTGCAACAAATCTCCGGTAGATACGGACCCATCCCCGTCCAAGTCTGCTGGACACACGTCTTCCAAGACCTCTGCAATGCACTGGTTCAAGGCTACATTCCAGGTGGTCCCTTGTCCGCAGTAAACCGAAGGGTCCACGACTTCTTCGTCTGCGTCACAAATTCCATTCTCGTTGTCGTCCAGTTCACAACCTCCGCCACAGATGCCGACAGCATCGGCCTGGTTGCCTTCGCAATCGCAATCGCCTTCAGGAATGTCGCTGCATCCGCATTCGTACACCTCGCCTGGACCGTTGCAGATTCCGCATGCATCCAAAGCGCCCACACACGGGTCCAAATCGTCACAAATGCCGTCTCCATCTGCATCCTCGCAACCATCGTCCACACATGATATAGCCTCACCGTTGACCGACAACTCGGTGAACTCAATCAAACCACTGGAAAATTGAAACTTCACGGACCGTTCAAACGCCACAGCACTGACTGTGATGTCGTTGAGGCCCAAAGACAGAGGCATCGCGGAGCCGTTGTTCCAATTCCCATTGGCCACGGTCTTGACCACACGGTAGTTCGCCCCTTCGGACGGAAGTGCAGTGACAAAAATGCTCATGGATTGGGCGTCGGCACTGTTTGGATCGTCAGGCGTGGTGGCCGTCACCACATGTGGCCAAGCAGCATTGGGACCGGCATCCACACCCGCACAAGTTTCCATTGCGACACCAGCCAAGTCGTTGGCGCAAGTCAAGGCGTCCCCATTGAGCGAAAGGTTTGTAAACTCCACCAAGCCGCTGTCGAATTGAAATTTGACAGACCGCGCAAAAGACACGGCGCTCACCGTCAAGGAGTTGACACCCAACTCCAAGGGCACCGCATTGCCGTTGTTCCAGTTGCCATTGGCCACCGTCTTGACCACACGGTAGCTCGCCCCTTCAGCGGGGAGAGACGTGATTAAAATTTCAAGGGCTTGAGCATCGGCACTGTTGGGGTCAGCAG
>CAJWII010000118.1 GCA_913041065.1 uncultured Flavobacteriales bacterium | reverse complement strand
GCCCCGCACTGGATTCATGAGCAACCGCGGCCGTCAAAACGTGGCCTCGTACCTCGTGCACGATTTGGGCATCGACTGGCGCCTCGGGGCGTCGTGGTTTGAGCATGTGCTTTTGGACCACGACCCAGCGAGCAACACCGGAAATTGGATTTACGTGGCCGGCGTGGGCAACGACCCCCGTCCCAATCGAAAATTCAACACTCAGCGTCAAGCAGAGATGTACGACGGCGACGGCAAATACCAAACCCTCTGGAGCGGAGATGCTTTGGAACTTGACGTACGCTGATCCGGACCGTTGGGCCGAGGTCTACGCCATTTCCGGAAAGCCGCTTCCGTGGTGGAAGAAGTCGGGCAGTCCCCGGCTACGCCTGCTCGACGGGTCTGCTGAGGTGCAAGCCCTCGTGGGCGAAACCTCAGACGTCAAGTGGGCCAACCTTCAGCGCACCCAATTGGGCGCCATTCTGTATTTCCGCGTTCGCCTGGAAGTCTACGGCGTGCCGTGGAACCGAGGGGACATTCAAGTGGCGTGGGCAGCGCTTGACGCCGATCTGACCATACACCTGCGCTCCAAGGACCAAAACGTGGAGCTTGCATTCTCTCCAGGGCAACTCAAGGCTGTGCAAGCCTTTGTGCGCGACACATTTGGGCCAACCTGACTCCAAACCGTTTCCGATGTACACACTTAATTTGTTGATTGCGTTTATATTGTACTCTAAAGAATGAAAGATGAGCAAGACGCGCACCCTGAATGAACTCCGTCAAACACGCGAAGCCGTGTACACACCGCCCATGTCACATCAAGAAAAGATGGCCCAGCGGTTGGTGGGTGACATCTACGTGATCATGGACGAGGAGGGAAATCCTGTCGTGGCGTGCGACGATTTGGCCTGCTTGATTCAGACCCGTCCTGAGTGGTCGTCCCAGGAGCTGACCAGCCATTTTGACCAGCACGCCGAGCTATTCGTGGCTGCGAACGGTGAAAAGGTGCACCACGTGCGGCGCAAGAAGCAGCGCGTCTGAGCGGCGTTCCATAGCGGCATCAAAAAAAGCCCCGACTCATGCGAGCCGGGGCTTTTTTTTGCATCCTGCAGGTTCCAGGTCAGTGGCTGGCCAAGTACGCGGCAACGCCGGACGTTGTCTCTGCCATGGCTTCCTTGCCCTTCTCCCAATTGGCGGGGCAAACTTCGCCGTGCGTTTCGTTGTGAATCCATGCGTCGAGTACGCGGATGGCTTCATCAACACTCCTTCCGATGGGGAAGAAGTTCACCAGTTGGTGACGCACAATTCCTTCTTTGTCAATGAGAAAGAGACCTCGGTAAGCGACCAAGTTGCCGTGCGCGAGCAAATTGCCTTCTTCGTCGTAGTCGTATTCCCCAGCCAGCACGTCGTAGTTGTTGGAAACGGTTTTATTCAAGTCAGCAACCAGAGGATAGGTTACGCCTTTCAACCCCCCTTCCTCCTTGGGCATGTTGAGATATGCGCGGTGGGATTCAGGTGTGTCCGTTGAAACTCCGACTATTGCGCAGTTCCGAGATGCGAAATCACTCAACCTCTCCTGGAAGGCATGGATTTCGGTTGGGCAGACGTACGTGAAGTCTCGGGGATAAAAAAAGAGGATGACATATTTATCATCTAAGTACTGGTCAAGCGAGAAGCCATCGACGATGTCCTTTCCATTGACAACTGCGGTTTCGCTGAAGTGGGGGGCCTTGCGGCCGACGAGAACTGCCATGATTCTTGAGAATTTAAGTTTGAATGATGTGAGGCAAAGGTAACAACGGCCCCCAGTGGGAATTCAGCGAATCTGTGCCAAGAATTGTCACGGAAGTCACATTTCAGCGCCGCATCTTTGTGTCATGAAGAATGGGGGAGACACCGACCGTTACATCAACCGAGAGCTCAGTTGGCTGTCCTTCAACCACCGCGTGCTTCAAGAGGCCCAGTCCGGGGACAATCCGCTGGTGGAACGCATGCGCTTCCTGGGCATTTTCTCCAACAACCTCGACGAGTTCTACCGGGTGCGGGTGGCATATTTGCAACGGATGGCGTCTGTGGATGCCAAGGCGAAGACGACGTTGGGCTTTCCGGTCGTGGACACGTTGAAGGAAATTGAAGCCCAAATCACCCGACTTCAAAGCGAGTTTGACGAAACTTTCGTCGCCCTTCAGCAGGAGTTGAGGCGCGAGGGCATCGCCATGGTGGACGAAGCCCACCTCGCCCTAGGAGATGCGGAATTTCTGGACGATTACTTCCGCCGTACGGTCCGTCCTTCCCTCGTGCCCATCATGTTGGGGCGAGGGGTGGAAATGCCTGAATTGGTGGACGGGGAGGGGTATTTGGCCATTCGCCTCACCACGGCAGAGGGCAAGAAGAAATTGGCCCTCATCCAATTGCCGAGCCACTTGCCCAGGTTCTTGACGTTGCCGTCTGACCAAGGCTTGAAGCGCGTGATGTTTCTGGACGACGTCATTCGAGAGGCTCTGCCCCGCATCTTCAAGTTGTTCGAAGCGGTGCACATCGAGGCGTTTGCCATCAAGGCGACCCGAGATGCGGCCATCGACATGGACGACGACTTGAAGCGATCCGTGATGGCCAAGATGGAGCGTGGGCTCAAGCGGCGGAGCTCCGGTGAGGTCGTCCGTTTCTTGTATGACCGGCAGATGCCGAAGGACATGCTCCAGGCTTTGCTGCGTAAGCTGGAATTGCAGTCGGAAGCGAGCGTCATTCCAGGCAAACGGTACCACAACCGCCGGGACTTGATGGGCTTCCCCGATTTCGACCGGTCCGAGTTGGTGCACTCCACCCAAAAGCCTTTGACCCATCCTCGCTTGAAGGCCGCCAGCAGCGTGATGAACGCCATCGACGAAGGGGACATTCTGTTGCACTATCCGTACCACAAGTTTGTGCATGTTGTGGACTTGTTGCGTGAAGCGGCCATCGACCCGAGTGTCCGAACCATCCAAATCAACCTGTACCGTGTTGCCAAGAACAGCTTGGTGATCAACGCGTTGGTGAACGCCGCCCGCAACGGGAAGCACGTGGAAGTTGTGGTGGAATTGGCGGCGCGTTTCGACGAAAAGCAAAACATCCGCATCAGCAACATGCTGAAGGAGGCAGGGGTGGCGGTCCGCTTCGGGATTCCCAAGTTGAAGGTGCACGCCAAGCTGATCCTCATCACCCGGAAGCATCAGGGTCGCGTGCGACGCTACGCCCACATTGGCACAGGGAATTTCCACGAGAAGAACGCCGGGGTGTACGAAGACTTGAGCTTGCTGACCGCTCACTCGGACCTCACGAAAGAGGTGGCCAAGATTTTCGACTTCTTTGAAAGCAGCTTCGAGCGCAAGCAATACAAGCTTTTGTTCGTCAGTCCCTTCACGAATCGCCGGCGGTTCATGAACCTCATCAACGAGGAGATGAAACGGGCGAAGGCCGGGAAGGAGGCATGGATTCGACTCAAGTTGAACAACCTGGTGGACACAGGGATGATCGACAAATTGTACAGGGCGTCGTCGGTCGGCGTACGCATCCAGCTGGTGGTGCGGGGCATTTGCGCGCTCAAGGCGGGCGTGCCAGGCATGAGCGACAACATCGAGGTGAGGTCGGTCGTGGGACGCTACCTGGAACACAGCAGGTTCGCAGTCTTTGCTGGTGGCGGCGACATGCAGGTGTACCTCAGCAGCGCCGATTGGATGACCAGGAACTTGGACCGCCGGGTGGAAGTCACCACGCCCGTATTGGACCCTGGGTTGAAGGCCCAGCTCGTGGATTTGTTTGACCATCTCTGGCGCGACAACCAGAAGGCCAGGTGCGTGACAGGGAACGGTGACAATCGTCCTGCAGGCGAGGTCAGGGGCGAACCTTTTTTGGCCCAAGAGCGCCTGTATGCGTACCATGCCGACCGAAGATGAAGTGCGCAGCCATTGACATCGGATCCAACGCGGTGAGGCTGCTTGTCTCGCGCGTGGAAGAAGTGGATGGCCGTCCACAAGCTCAAAAACTGGCCTACTACCGCGTCCCCATCCGACTTGGCGCAGACGTGTTCAGCACGGGTGCCGTGTCGGACAAGCGCATGTCTGAGCTGACCAAAGCCATGAAGGCGTTTTGGCATTTGATGGACGTGCACGGCATCGATTGGTTCAGGGCATGCGCCACCAGCGCCATGCGCGAGGCCACCAACGCGATGGCGGTGTTGAAGCATGTGAAAAAGCGGGCCAACGTGAGCATCGAAATCATCTCCGGAGACGAAGAGGCGGATTTGATCTTCTCCAACTTCAACGCGGCCGATTTTGACCAGGACAAGGACTATCTGTACATCGACGTGGGGGGAGGCAGCACGGAATTGACCCTGATTCGACACGGCAAACGCATCAAAGGGAAGAGCTTTCAATTGGGAACGGTCCGTGCCTTGCAGAACCATACCCCCGACGGCGAATGGGACGCTGTGAACGCTTACATCGGAGAAATCTCTGAGCCCGGACGCCCCTTGTACGCCATCGGGACTGGAGGCAACGCCAACCGTCTGCAGCGCCTTGCACTGCTCCCGAGGCAGGACGCGGTGTCGCTGAAAAAACTCCTCAAATTGTCGGACGCCTTGGCTTCGGCAAACCACGAGGAACGCATGTCACGGTTCCATTTGAAACCCGACCGGGCGGAGGTCATTGTGCCCGCGGCAGACATTTACACCCGGGTCATGCAATTGGCCCAGGCGACCCACATGCACGTGCCCAAGGTGGGACTCAGCGACGGCATGGTTATGGCCGTCTACAAAGCGTGGAAGGCCTCCGAAAAGGGGTGACCTTTCCAGAGACCTTCCAACAAATCGGTTGGGCGTGAGCCCCTGTCTCAGAGGTTCTTGGCCAAGAAGGCGTCAACCTCATACGCGCGCTTGGGCTTCAACACAATCTTGCCTTCGCTGTCCAGCAAGAAGTACGTGGGTGTGGCGGTGATTTTGTAGTCCTTCACGATGGGAGAGTCCCAACCTTGCAGCTGGCTTACGTTGGGGTAGCTCATGCCGCGTTGCTCGATGACGCCCACCCAAGTCGAGCGCGCTTGGTCCAAGCTCACGCCAATGGCTTCGAAGCCCTGGCTCTTGTACTTCGCATGCACTGGGATCAACGCGGGAATCTCTTGCTCACATTTGTGGCACCAAGAGGCCCAGAACATGACCAACGTGTACTTGTTGGCTTTGGCCGTTTCCATAAGATTCAAAGCTCCCCCGTCCCACTTGTCCATGGTGAAGTTGGGCGGAATCTTGCCCACTTGAAGGTTGATGATGCCCTGCGCACGCTGACGAATGACGTCGCTCAAATCCGCACCGCAATCCTCGTCGTAGATGTAGTTGTCGAGGATGTATTGGCAGATGTGCTCCTTGCCGGTGTTGTAGAATCCCTCAAGCATGGAGTACAACGCGCTTTCAAGGGTGACCGGGTTGGGCTCGAAGTGCGCCTTCACCAAGTCGATGCAGGCCAAGAATCCCGGGTCGTTGCCCTTGCTGTATGCCACCATGAATCCTTGAATACGGTCGCTGATCGCCATGCTGCGAACCAAGCTGTTGTCCAAGGGGTCCATGTCGTCGAAGTAGTTGCCTTGAGACTTGGGGTACTTGGGGTTGCGCCAGCCCAAAAACTTGGCGAGGTACGTGTCAGGGTATTGGCCCATCAACTCGTGCTGCTTGGCCACCAACTCCATTTCCTTGTCCTCAATCTGCTTCTCCACCTGAGCACGGAAAGGGCTGTCCTTGAGTTGCTTCCGGAGCGAACGGATTTGGTTGTTGTTGACGCGAGAGAAATTCTGGTACGTGAACCACGCCGTGTTCTCTTGGCTTCCTTCCGCCGTCTTGCTGCTGGTCAATTGCTTGGAGCGGAACTTCAAATTGACCTGCGGCTCGTCGGGGTTCATCACAAACTGACAGTTGTTCTTGGCGTTGTCGGTGGCCAATTGGTAGAACCCGCGGTGCACGTCGACTTGGCCGAAGTCAAAGGCTTGGT
>CAJWII010000117.1 GCA_913041065.1 uncultured Flavobacteriales bacterium | reverse complement strand
GCTTCGAGCGCAGCCACGAGTGGTGGTGGGGACAGCCTGCCGCCATGAAATCGGTCTTGCGCAACGTGGTGGACCGGTTGAAGGACATGGAGGCCGAGCTCAACCACAACGACACCACCGTGTCTGGCCAGTCGGCCAAATTTCGGCCGCCAGCCCCCGGACAGGCCGGCCCCAAAGGAGGCGATCAATTGCCCAACTGAGCGCGGTACGCCGCGGCCGTCTCCTGGATGGTTTGCTCCAGCGAGGTGTAATTCCACGCTGGGCCCACCGTGCCCATGACCTCCACCACCCGGCTTCCGTCGTAGGTGTGGTTGGCGCCTGTGTTGCCGATGCTCTCGCGGGTCGCCACGGCGCGCTTGCCCGTGATCCATTCCGCCACCCCGAAGACCCTCCAAACCAGGCCACGCATCCAAGGATGCACGGGACGCGATGGGCGGGGTTTGCCCAGCGCGTCGGCAATGTGGTCCATCACCTTTTGGTACGGCCATTGGTCGCTGCACAACACAAAGCGCCGGTCCCGAACGTCGCTCATGCCCAAGCGCACGCACAGCTCCGCCACGTCCTCCGAGGCCACGAAGCCGTTGCTGCCTGTGGGATGCCACTTCAGCCCCTTGTCGATGTGGCGAAATAACGCGCCTGAGCTGCGGTTGAAGTCGCCGGGGCCCAACACCACGGTGGGGTTGACGACCACCAATCCGCCTTCCAACCCTTCTGCGGCGCCACGCCAAACCTCCATTTCTGCGCGGTGCTTGCTGCGGGCATATGCGGTGGTGCCCGGCTGCTCCTCGTACAGGGTGTCCTCGGTCGTGGGCTCCCCTGCCTTGCGGCCCAACGCGGCGACGCTGCTCACGTGAACCAAGCGAGGCGTTTTGCGATGGAGCATGGCGTTCACCATGTGGGCCGTGCCGTCGGCGTTGATGCGGGTCATGGCCGCGGCGTCTGCCGGGTGGAACGACACCAGGGCCGCGCAATGGTACACCGTGTCCACCCCGTCCAAGGCGTCTTCCAAGCTGGCCTGGTCGGTCAAATCACCTTCGCACCACGACAACCGGTCGAGCCCCTCAGGACACGCCTGTTGCACCGCGTCGAGGACGCGCTGGCGCTGGCTGGAGGGGCGGTGAAGGGCGCGGACGGTTTGGCCTTGCTGAAGGAGCTTCACCACAATTGGCATGCCCACAATGCCTGTCGCGCCCGTAACCAAATTCATGCCCGCAAAGTACTGCGGAGGCTACCTTCGTTGGACCATGGCCACCTCCGAACACATCCAAGCGATCTTGGACCGATTGCCGCACGAACCGGGGGTGTACCAGCACTTCGACGGCGACGGCAAGCTGCTCTACATCGGGAAGGCCAAGAACCTGAAGAAGCGCGTCTCGAGTTACTTCACCAAGGGCGACCACAACGGAAAAACGATGTTGTTGGTCCGAAAAATCCGCGACATCCAATGGATCGTGACGGCCAGCGAGGCCGACGCCTTGTTGCTCGAGAACAACATGATCAAGGAGCACAAGCCGCTCTACAACATCCAGCTCAAGGACGACAAGACCTACCCGTTCATCGTCTTGAAAAAGGAGCGCTTTCCCAGGGTTTTCCCCACCCGCCAAGTGCGGCGCGACGGCAGCGAATACTTCGGGCCGTACTCCCACGTGAAGGGCATGCACGCGGTGTTGGACCTCTGCAAGAAGCTCTACCCCGTGCGCACATGCAGCCTGGCACTCACTGAGGAGAACATCACCTCGGGCAAATTCCGCGTGTGCCTGGAGTACCACATCGGCAATTGCCTCGGCCCGTGCGTCGGCAAGCAAACCGAGTCCGAGTACGCCGAAAGCATCGCCGCGATTCGCCATGTGCTCAAAGGCAACCTTGGCATCGTGAAGACCACGCTGAAAGCGTCCATGGCCGAGGCCGCGGCGGACCTCCGGTTTGAGGAAGCGGAGCGCCTGAAGCTCAAGCTCGAGGCCGTGTCCAAATTCCAAGCCAAGAGCACCGTCGTCCACCCGACCGTGTCAGACGTGGAAGTGTACGGGTTGGTGAGCGACGCGAAATCCGCATTTGTGCACTTCATGCGCATTCACAACGGGGCGGTCGTGCAAGGCCAAACCCTCGAGTTCCGCCGCCGCCTTGACGAGCCCGACGACAAGATTTTGGCCGCAGCCATTCCCCAGGTTCGGGACCGGTTCAACGTCGCGAGCCGAACCGTGTTGGCCCAAGTGGAAGTGGACATCGTGGGGGCAGAGTGTTTGGTGCCACAACGGGGGGACAAGAAGAAGCTGCTCGACATGGCGCTGCGCAACGCCCAGTTTGCCCTGCGTGACAAGCACGCCCAATTGGAGCAAGTCGACCCCGATGCCGCACGCGACCGGTTGATGGAAACGATGATGCACGACCTGCGCTTGAAGGAACACCCTGTGCACATGGAGTGCTTCGACAACTCCAACATCCACGGCACCAACCCCGCCTCCGCCTGCGTGGTCTTCCGCAACGGCAAGCCGGCCAAGCGCGACTACCGCAAATTCAACATCCGCTCCGTGGAGGGGCCCGACGACTTTGCAAGCATGAAGGAGGCCGTGTACCGCCGCTACAAACGACTGCGCGACGAAGGCGAATCGCTTCCCCAAATGGTGGTCATCGACGGCGGCAAGGGCCAACTCTCCCACGCCATGGAAGCCATCGACGAGCTAGGTTTACGCGGGAAAATCGCCTTTGTCGGCATCGCCAAGCGGCTCGAAGAATTGTACTTCCCGGGCGACAGCGTGCCCATCTACTTGGACAAGCGCTCGCCCACCTTGCGCGTCGTGCAACATATGCGGGACGAGGCACACCGGTTCTCCCTGGCCCACCACCGCAAGCGCCGGAGCAAGGCCTTCCTGCATTCTGAGTTGGACGACATTTCAGGCATCGGGCCCAAGACCCGGACCGCCCTGATGGCGGCTTTCGGAGACGTCAAGGCCATTTCCGAAGCGTCCGAGAAGCAGCTGCTGAATGTTGTGAACTTGAAGGTCGCGCGGGCCATCCGCGTGCATTTCCACGGCAGCAAGGCCTGAGGTCGATTCAGAACTCGAACTTCCCTCCGAGGCGCGGACCAGCCAGGTCGCGGCACTCCTGAGCCAGCCTGCGCAAGAGGTCGCCTGCCGGCTCAAGGCCGTCGATCATGGACGCGATTTGGCCAATCTCGAGTTCCCCTTCGTTCAAGTCCCCCTCGAACATGCCTTGCTTGGCGCGGCCTCGGCCGAGGAGGGTCCGAAGTTCATCGGGGGTGGCGCCCCGTTGCTGGGCTTCGATGACTTGCCGGGCGAAGTCGTTGTGAAGGAGGCGAACCGGGGTGACGGACTTGAGTTCAAGGCTGGTGAAGCCTTCGCCAGCCGCGACGACAGCGTCCTTGAACGCGACGTGGGCCGAGCTCTCTGGCGTGGCGACGAATCGAGACCCGAGCTGGACGCCGTCCGCGCCGAGCACCATGGCGGCCACAATGGACCGGCCGTCGTGCAAACCTCCCGCCGCGATGACCGGCACGTCACACGCGTCCGACACCGCGGGCACGAGGCACATGGTCGTGGTCTCTTCACGGCCATTGTGGCCTCCCGCCTCAAAACCCTCCGCCACCACCGCATCCACGCCCGCCGCTTGGGCCTTCAGCGCAAACTTCACGCTGCTCACCACGTGGACCACCTTGATGCCGTGTTCGTGCAAGTGGGCCGTCCACGTCTTGGGGTTGCCTGCGCTGGTGAACACGATGGGCACGCCGAGTTCCACGATGCTCTTCATGTGCTCCTCCACGGCCGGGTACAAGAGCGGCACGTTGACGGCAAATGGTTTTCCAGGGGCGGCGGCCTGTAGCTTTTGGATTTGGTCTCGCAAGACTTCCGGGTACATGCTGCCTGCGCCCAAAATGCCGAGTCCACCGGCCGCGCTCACGGCGCTGGCCAATTCCCAACCGCTGCACCACACCATGCCCGCCTGAATGATCGGCACCTCGATGCCCAACAAATCGCAAATCCGGTTGCTCGTCTTCATGCCTCCAAGGTCGCGGTCCTCCCTCCTCATGTCAACCCATGGCGCTCCAACCAGAGGCCCAACAACGTCAACGACCACATGTGGCGCCACCGCCCAGGGTCGCGGTCCTGCAGGAACGACAACTCGAGAGCGGCAAGGGCGTCCGCGTTCATCCCGTGGGTGTCTTTCAAAACCTGCAAGCCCTGCGCGCACTCCTCGTGCCACACCCCACGCATCCACGTCGGCATCGGCCACGCTGTCCGTGGGGCATGGGAATCTCCCCAAGCCTCAGGGACCAAACCTTGAAGCGACCCCATGAGCAAGGGCATTGGAGAGGAAGAGAATTTCTCTGCATCGGGCGCCGCCAACGCCGCGGCCACCACAAGGTGGTCCAAGAACGGCAAGCGCGTGTCCAGACCCAAGGCTGATGCACCTTGCTGCGCGCTGCGGACCAGGTTTTCGACCAGGTGGCTTCTCATTTCCGCCACCGTCACCTGACTCAAGAACGGCAGGCCAAACGACTTCCGTCCCGGCGCCAATTCCCGCACCAGCGCCTGAAAGACGTGGTGGCGCTTGGGCACGTCTTTGGCCAGCAGGCGCTCCAAGTCGTCTTTGAGGAACAACTGCCTCGCAATCGGATGCGTATGGGCCAAATCGAAATGATGGCCTCCCAACAATTCCGCCGCTTTTCTTGCCTCGAATCCTGGCTTCGAAACGACATGAAGGCGCCCCCCAAGTCGGCGCAACACCCCGGGCCAAGAGGCCAGCCAATTGAGCTTGGCCAATTGGGCGCTTCGCTGAAAAATTGGGTCGCCGGCAAACATGCTGTCGCCACCCAACTCCCCCAGCATCACTTCCACGCCCGCCTTGCGAAGCGTTGCATGCGCAACATAAGACCTGAATCCGTGGGCCACAGGCACGTCCATCGCCTCGAGAAAACCAGGGAGCGCACCCGCCACGTCTTGTGCCGTGAGGCGGATTTCGTGGTGCGTCGACCCCACGTGACGGGCCACGTCGCGCGCAGTGTGGGTGCTGTCCAACTCGTGCAAGTCCGACGCCAAACTGAACGTGCTCAATGGGGTGTGGGAAGCATCGGAGGCGATTGCTGCAAGGGCGCTGTTGGCCAACCTTCCGTTCAGCCAAATGCCCAAGTCAGACGGCGTTCTAAGTTGGCGGGACACCGCGTCCAACAAGGTCTCTTTGAGGTGGGTTCGCCGCACATCTGAAGGCATGTCGTCCACCCCCAACGCCTCGTCCGCCGGCTCCCACCACGCATGTACGTCAACGTCCTCGTCCTGGGCCACCAACAATTCGCCTGGGCCAAGTTGTCGAATCCCCGCCACCACCGTGTTGGGCGCGTGGACGGTGCCGTGCATGATTTGGTCTGCCAGGGCATTTGCGTCCAACCGTCGAGGCACCACGTCCGACGCCAGCAGGGCGCGCAATTCTGTGGCAAACATGAGCGACCCTTGCGGTGTTTGGTGCCAGTGCAGGGGCACCACCCCCAGGCGGTCGCGCACAACCGTCAACCGCTTCTCTTGCCCAGCCCACCAAGCCAAGGCAAACGCCCCTTGAAGCTGAGCCAACGCGGCCTCCAACCCCCAACGCCGCAATGCGGCCAAGACCACTTCAGAACTCGCGTCGGTCTCAAATCGGTGGAACCCCTCCGCTTCCAACGCGCGTCGCACCTCGGGAGCGTTGTCGACGGTGCCTTGCACGACTACGGCATCCTCGGCCCAATCGTGCACGTTGGGGCCCAGAGCCGCACATGCCCCGTCGTCCCAGACCTGACCTGGCGCCATCTTGGACAGGCAGCGCTGAGCGCCTTCCAATCCTTGAAATGACTCAAATCCGTGGATGCCAGCCAGGCCTGCCATGCGCACGAATCAGGTCGTGGGCTCGTCCTCCGAACGGCCTTTGAGCCCGTCCCATCCCTGGGCCTGCAGCGGCACCTCCGGACCGTTCTTGGTGACCAGGGTGAAAGCATCGGGGGCTGCGACAGCGTGGCCAATGACCGTCAG
>CAJWII010000116.1 GCA_913041065.1 uncultured Flavobacteriales bacterium | reverse complement strand
AGGGAAGGTCAAGAGGGAGCCCCAAGCTGTGGGGTCGATGCCGTTGGCGGCGTGGCCGGTGGGCACGTCCACGAGTTGCTTGGCGGTCAATGCACCTCCACCACCTCGGGTGACCAGGTTGACCACCACGCCAGCCAAGACAGCCATGAGCGAGCCTGACAACACCTTGGTGAAGCTTTGGGATTTCATGAAGGAGGTCTCCCACAAGAGCAAAATGGCGAGGCATACCCCCGTCACGGTCATGGCAGTGGGGGCGGCGTAGGCCAGGTTGTCGCCAAGAAGCAACAAGACGTCGAACACCTTGTCGGCTTTGGCGGTGCCTTCGGCGCCGGCGTACCCCAAACCGTGAGGGATTTGCTTGATGAAAATGATGATGCCGATGGCGGCCAGCATGCCTTGGATGACGCTGCCAGGGAAGTACTTCCCGACAATGCCGGCACGGGCGATGCCCAGCACCAATTGGGCCAAACCACCGATGACCACGGCCAGAAGGAAGGCTTCAAACCCAACTTCTTGGATGCCGTCGTAGACAATCACCGCAAGTCCCGCGGCAGGGCCGGACACGCCCACGTGGCTGCCGGAAATGGGGGCGACAATGATGCCGCCGATGATGCCGGCAATCAAGCCGGCGATGGGTGCCGCGCCGGACGCCAAGGCGATGCCCAGGCAGAGTGGCAGGGCGACAAGAAAAACAACAATGGAGGAGGGCAAATCACGCCCGATGTGTTGGAACATGGAAATGGAATTGAATCAACATGGGAACAGCAGGTCAGCCTTGGGGCCGACGTCAATCTTCAAACGTGCTGTTCCGGAGGATCCAACAAGGTTCCGTCCAACAGCCGGTCCCACACCGGGACGCGGTGGACATCCACATTGTTTTCAAGGGGGGTGAACGACCAAGAGGTCAACAAGGCGGCCAAGATGGACTCGTCCCATTCGAAGGAAGATTCTTCTCCTTCTGATTCTTGCTGGTTGTGCTCGAGCTCAACGCTCCGGGCCGATTTGGCGTCACGGACTTCCCACATGGGGGCGCTGAGCATCCACACCCAAAGCAGGGTGCACAGAAGGGCTCCGAGGTGACGTCCAGTGAGAGGCATGCAGGGGAGGATCAGGCAGGCTTGTGCGTGAATTCCACTTCGCCGTTGGCGACGTTGTAGACCCCGCCTGTGATGACGATGCTTCCGTCGGCTTCAAGTCCAGCCAGGATGTCGCTTTGGCCCCTCAAGGCTTCACACATTTCAGTGACGTTGGCCGCCACACAGGCATTCAAAGTCTCGGGGGTACCTTCTTCTCCGTGGGAGGCGCGTGTCTTCTCCACAGCGGGTTGGATTTTCTTCAGCAGGCTGGTGATGTTGCCATCTTCCACGCCAGCCCATGCTGCACCGACCGCGCCGCATGAGGTGTGGCCCAGGATCAGGATGACTTTGGTGCCGGCGTATTTGCAGGCGTACTCCAAGGAGCCCAACACGTCGGGGTTGACCACGTTTCCGGCCACCCGAGCCACAAACAAATCGCCGATGGCGGCGTCGAACACCTGCTCAATCGGAGCGCGGCTGTCGATGCAGCCAAGCACCGCAGCGTACGGGAACTGGCCCTGGCTTGCGCCTTCCAGCATGGCCGCTTTGTCCCGGTTGCGTGGGGTTTGGGATTTGAAACGGGCATGGCCTTCTTCGAGCCAGCCAAAGGCCTCCTGGGGGGAGAGCTCCTGTTGGATGTCGCGGGTCACAGCGCCCGCGAGGTTTGAAAAGGATGTAGACATGTGCCTGAAAGATTTGTCCCAAAAATATTGGCATCGGATGCCTCAAGGCGCGCCAGCTTCCAGAAGAAATCAAAAGACGGGCATGACTTATTCGCCCCTTATGTTTGGGCCATGCGCGAGATCATTTTGAAGCACTTGATGGGCCACGTGGACAAGGATTTGGAGGAGGCGAAGGCGCGCATGGCGTCGTTGAAAGAATCGCTGGGCGCGGAGTCCAAAAGCTCAGCAGGCGACAAGCATGAAACTGGACGTGCGATGATTCACTTGGAACAAGAGCGTGTGCAAGACACCGTGGGGCGGCTGGAACACATGCGTGGGGTGCTTGTGCAACGCGCCACGCAGGGCAAGGCCTTTCAACGCGTGTCCCCGGGCGCGTTGGTGGAGACCACTGGCCCTTGGGTGTTGGTGGGCGTTCCTTTGGGCAAAGTACAGTTGCCAGACGTGTTGGTGCTGTGCGTGGGCGTGGAAGCGCCGTTGGCCCAGCAATGGCACGGCGCGCAACCAGGCGACCAGGTTGTTCTGGGATCTCAACAACTCACCATTCAAGCCATTCACTGACCCGGCCCGAGCACACGGAAGGTCTTTGGTCCGATCTGGTCGACTTCAGGGCTGAAGGTGAGTTTGACAGGGATGCCTGGCTCCAACGCCATGCCGTTGTCTGAGAATCGCCCCGACACGTCGCACCCGACCCAAGCCACTGGCACGTAGCCCGAGCTGACAATCGTCAAGTGGTCGCTCGAGACAGAGATGTCGATGTCGTGCGCGGGCAGGTTGACCTCGACGGCGTTGTCCCACAAGGCGGATTGCCGGAGCGTGTCGCCAGGGTGCAACGCGTCGGTCCATTGCCAAGCCAAGTAGCTGTCGCGTGGGGCTTGACGCCAGGCGCACATGTTGCCGAGGTTGATGCGTGTCATGCCGTGAGGCAGGCTGTTCCATGCCACCGTCGTGTCTTTGAGCATCGTGCCGTCCAGCATCTTACATTGCACGGCAAGATGTCCAGAAAGAGCTGATGCGTGGTCGTTGAAGGCCTGAAGCCGCAAGGAATCATCTGAGGCCCTTTCCCACAACACGGTGCGAGGGGCGTTGGCCCTTTTGGCCGCATGGTGTCCCAGCTTCCATCGACCAGCATGGTCCACTGTGCTCCATGACACAGCGGGCCACACGTCGTTCATCGACCAGTACAGGGAGCCGGCATAGCGGCCCAGGCTGGTGCGGTGGCGCTCCAGGGCTTGACGAAGCCCTTCGGCTTGGGTCATTTGACTTTGGGCAATCCAAGTTTCCAAGCTGTCCTGCGTGGGCGCACCCACCGTCTTCGACATGTAGTGCCGCATCATGTCCCATCCGTCAAATCCGGGCTCGAGCCAATCCATCTTGCTCCGTTGGCGGAATTGAAGGGCTTCGTCTTGGAACGCACCAATTCCAGCTTCTCGCAGCGTGGCCAGGTGGGGCAGGCTCTGCAGCCCGTATTCGCTGGCAAACCGGCCTTCGTGGCGGCTGTAATAGTCCCAAGGCTCTTTCCCGAACCAAATGCCCCAGGCATGGACATCTCCTGCGTCTTTTTCCAACGTGGGGGAAGTGGGGAGGTAAAACGCCGCACTGTGTTCGTCCACGACTTCAGAAAGCAACCCATCGAACATTCCAGAGGCGGCCTCGGCCACACGTGCGCTGTCCTGCCCATGCAAGTCGTACATCTCCTGCCAACCCCACGATTGCCAAGCTTTGGCCACTTCGTTGTTCCCACACCAAAGGGCCAAGCTTGGATGGTGTCGCAATCGCTTCACTTGCTCGGTTGCCTCGGCCTTCACGTTGTCTTGAAAAGCTGGATTGTCGGGCACCATGGCACACGCGAACATGAAGTCCTGCCAAACCAGGATGCCTCGGGCGTCGCAGGCTTCGAAGAAGGCGGTGGGTGGGTACACGCCACCGCCCCACACCCTCAGCATGTTCATGTTGGCGTCCACCGCGTGTTGAACAAGATCCAGCCATGGGGCCTCGTCGGTGAAGTCGTGGAAATCCGGAGGCACCACGTTGGCGCCTCGCGCAAACACAGGAACGCCTTGGACGGTCAATTGAAAGGACGTGCCGTGGTCGTCGGAGGTTTGGACCCATTCC
Organism: uncultured Flavobacteriales bacterium; assembly: GCA_913041065.1. Taxonomy (GTDB): domain Bacteria; phylum Bacteroidota; class Bacteroidia; order Flavobacteriales_D; family Sanyastnellaceae; genus UBA11663. The sequence goes on along the minus strand of CAJWII010000116.1, from coordinate 2,230 downwards.
AAGTCCCGAAGTCCCCAACACTCACGGCGAATCTGGCCAGAGGGCCGGTGCGCCCAGCGCGCCTCGTACAGAGGCTGACTGCCCATGTGGATGGGCCACCACAGGTGAGGGTAGGGGACAACGAGGGTGTCGCCCAATCGATGCCAGTCTTGGATTTGCCCCTCCAAGACCAATTCGAGCGAGAAGTCCGGGTCCCAGCCGTGTGTGAGCAGCTTGGCCTCGGTGGAGTTGGCGGCGACAACCTCAACCCAAGGAAGTTTCACAGGGGGGGCAGCACGACCTTGTTGCTGCAGCACCACGTCACCGTGGATGCCAGGTCCTGCAAGTCGCGGTCCCCAGTCCCAGCCAAACTGGTATCCCGGCTTGCGCACAAAGGGGCTGACTTGCTGTCCAATGGGTTTGGCTTCGTTGCTTGCGGGCAAAGCCAGTCCGAAGACATTCAGTTGGCGTTGACCTTCTTCCGGCGTGGGGAAGAAGGTCACGCGCAGGCGGTTGGTGTCAAGCAACGAAAACGGTGCGGTGGTCCAGGTCCTGTGAGCGTTGTCGGCACCCAAGACGTGTGTGTCGTTGACCCAGACGGTGGCGAAGACATTCAGCCCTTGAAATTCGAGGGCGGCGGAATCGGAAGCCGACCATCCACGCGGACGAACGAACAAGGTGGTGTACGTCCAGGTGGAGTCCTCCACCCATTGCACGTCGAGCTCATGCGTGCCTGTGTAGGGGTCGGGCAATTGGCCCGCTCGGACCAAGTCTTGCAGCACGAAGCCTGGCACATGGGACGCCATCGAGGCGCTGTCATTGAGCCCAACTTGCCAAGAAACACCTAGGTCGCCGAGCGAGATGCGGTCGGACCTTTCGGGAGCGCAGGACGCGAGAAAGGCAAGCACCAGGCCCACCCCCAAGGTCCAAACGGGCTTCATGTTCAGAAGCTGAACGGGGTCTGACGGATGACGCGCGTCTCGAAGGGGTTCAGCACCATGACCGGAATCTCGGCCTCGTTGGTGATGATTTGCTGCTCGTAGGTTTGGCCCAAAATGCCCATCAGACTCTTCTCGCGGAAGTTCATGATGCTGATGAGGTCGGCCTCGATCGACGCCGTGTATCGAATGACGTCCTTGACGAAAGACGCGCCAGCGTGTTCGCTGATCTTGGTGGTGCACTCAATCTTGCGTTCCTCGAAATAGTCGGATGCAAACTCCACGTTGCGGCGGAGTTGGTTTTGCAGAAACTCATCTTCTTCGGCGGGAGAAATGATGTGCACGCGGCCTTTGAAGTACGTGGCCATTTCCGCCACGACGGCCAATTTTTGCTTGGTGTCTTGGTGAAGGTCCAACGGCACCACAATGTCGTCGTACCCTGTCTCGCGGATGGGGCGCGACTGCGAAATGATGAATGGGACAGAGCATTCACGGACGATTTTCAGTGCACGGCCTCCGGTGATGAACTGCATGCCTTTGAGGCCGTGGGTGCCCATCATGACCAGGTTGGCGTCCATCTCCACGCTGACGTCGTCGATGTCGTCAAACAAATTGCCGATGCGCACGGTGGTTTTCACCACCCCACCAAAGTCGGCCAAATGCTCAGCCGCAAAGGCTTCAAGGCGGGTCCGGGCTTCGGAAAAACTGCCCTTTTTGGCCACAAGGTGGAGCAAGTGGATTTCACTTTGAAACGCCTTGCCCACGGCCAACGCGTGGTTGACGGCGGTGCTGGACACGGGAGTGAAGTCCACAGGAACGAGAATGCGATGTTGAGCCATGGCACAAAAGTACTCCGACAGGCTCTACCTTGATGCAACCATGACTCGCTCCATTTTACCCTTCCTCCCCGCAATTGCGACGCTCGTTCTCGTGTTGACCCTCCCGGCGAATGCCCTGTGCCAAACCGATTGCGACGGATTCCGCTACCGTTACACCGGCGCCTTTGACAGCTTCAACGTGGACTACGACTTTCCATACGGAGAGAACGTCAATTCCATGCTCTTGTCTGAAGAGCTCGTGGCCGACATCCACACCCCGAGTGAGCAATCTGAGGAGTTGCGCCCCTTGGTCTTGATGGCCCACGGTGGATTCTTCTTGGGGGGCAGCAACGACGGACTCGACGTGGTCTCGCTGTACGAGGACCTCGCGCGGATGGGGTACGTCACCGCGTCGTTCAGCTACCGTTTGGGGATCGACAACTTGTTCGACTTCCAAACCTCGTTTGTCGAGGCCGTGTGGCGTGGGGTGCACGA